>NZ_JBFAEO010000018.1:0-139319 GCF_040642015.1 Actinosynnema sp. NPDC020468 | reverse complement strand
CCGACCCCCCCCACGGGCTTTGGGTTTCGGGTCCGGCGGCCCCCCCCCCGGGCGTGCGGGGGGGGCTGGCGGCGGGGCTGCCCGTGTTCGGGGCCCCCCCCCCACCCGCTCCGGTCGCACGAGCACCGTGTCCGGCCAGGTCGGATCACCCGACAGCAGTGCCATTCCCGGGCCGACCAGGTCCACAGTGGACATACCGGGCTCGACCCAGCGGTGCGGCACCCGGCTTCCGGGCGTGCCGTCGAGGACCAGCCGCTCGGTGGACGGCGGCCCGGGCTCCGGGACGACCACGGCGGTCGAGGCGTAGCGGTGGCCGAGCCGGACGATCCGCGCGTCGACCACCCCGGCGGCGGCCCGTTCGACCGCGGCGGCCGGGTCCCGGTGCAGTCGGGGGTCGGCGAGCCGGCGCAGCGCCTGGTCCAGCACGAACGCCGCGACCGGACGCCGTTCGGCCTCGTCGGTGTCGAGCAGCGCCTCGCCCGCACGGTCCTCGCCGCGTCGCCGACCAGGAACACCCGGCCCTCGCGGAACCGGTCGGGCGGCGTGCCGCGCGGTCGCCACGGCAGCGTGCCCACCACCTCCACCTCCAGGTCGGGCACGCCGGCGGCGGTCCGGAACAGCACGTCGAGCAGCGCGTCGCCCAGCTCGCCCGGTCCGCCGACACCGATGCCGAGCGCGGCGCACGTCCGCGTCGCCTAGTGCGCCCGGCACCACCGCGTCCAGCCGGCTCCGCGGGCACGGGCCGCGTGCCACGGCCAGCGTGGCGTCGCCCACCGCGACCGGCACCCGGGCCACCGGCGCCGAGAAGTCGGCGGTGGCCTCCACCGCCGGCGACCGGGCGCCGTGGCGCGCCGGGAACAGCGCGTGGCCAACCCCGCCGACCCGCCACCCGCGATCACCACCGGAACACGCACCTCAGCCATGGCCCCCCGCTTGTGGCGACAGTGTTCGCAACTTGCCGGGTTGACCTCGGACATCGTGACGGCGGGTCAGGTCGTGGCCGCGGTGGGCGCGGACGTGGTCGGCTCGGTCGCGCGCGAGTCGGCGAGGCTCCAGGCGTCCTGGCGCACCGGGGTGACCGAGGAGCAGTGGCGGGCGACCGTCGGCCGGCTCGTGCACGCTTCCGCCGACCCGTCGGCGGACGACCGGTTCGACTTCGTCCCGGCGCGCCTGCTCGACGGCTTGGCGTCCTGCCCGGACGATCCACAGTGGACAACCGGGGCACCGGACGGCGACCCGCTCCCCTAGCGCACCCGGTCGCGCGCGGCGCCCGACTCGTGCCAGGAACCCACCGCGCGCCGGGCCAGCGCGCCGAACAGCCAGAACACCACCACGCCGAACGCGGACGACAGCAGCACCGCCGCGAACAGCTGCTCGGACTGGAGGCGCTGCCGGTACAGGTCGATCAGCACACCGATGCCGGGTTCGCCCTGCTTGAAGAAGAAGTCGCCCACCACGGCGCCGATCACCGACAGGCCGGCTGAGATCCGCAACCCGGTGAACAACGCGGGCAGCGCGGCCGGGAACTGGAGCACGAGCAGGCGGCGCACCCGGCCCGCGCGGTGCAGCGTCAGCAGGTCGTGCAAGCCCGCCGAGGCGGACTTCAAGCCCAGCAACGTGTTCGCCACCACCGGGAACAGCGCGATCAGCACGCACACCAGCACCCGGCTCGGGAACCCGAAGCCGAACCAGAACCCGAACAGCGGCACCAGCGCGAGGATCGGCACCGTCTGCAACACGACCGCGTACGGGTACACGGCCTGCTCGACCCACCGCGCCTGGCTCATCAGCACCGCCAACCCGACGCCGAGCGCCGCCGCGATCACCAGGCCCAGCACGGCGACCAGCGCCGACCGGCCCAGCGCGGCGAGCAGGTCGGAGAGGTTGTCCGGGTCCAGGAAACCGACCAGCAGCACCTCGTGCGGCGCGGGCAGCAGGAACCGGCGCGCGGGCGAGAGCACGACCGTGCTCACCACGTGCCAGCACACCAGCACGACCACGAACACCACGAGCACCGGAACGGCGCGGGCCAGCCGGGTCACGACAGCTCACCGGCCTGGGCCCGCAGCGCGCCCGTCGCCCGTGCCACCAGGGCCGCGAACTCCGGCGTGTAGCGCAAACCCGGTTCGCGGTCCCGGCCGAACGGGACGTCCAGGTCGGCCACCACCCGCCCGGGCCGCGCGGAGAGCACCAGGACCCGGGTCGACAGATACACCGCCTCGGCCACCGAGTGGGTCACGAACACCGCGCCGAACCCGTCCGCCCGGTGCAGCGCGAGCAGCTCGTCCGCGAGCCGTTCCCTGGTCAGCTCGTCCAACGCGCTGAACGGCTCGTCGAACAGGAAGAACCGCGGCCGCATCACCAGCGCCTGCGCCAGCGCCGCGCGCATCCGCATCCCGCCGGACAGCGCGGCCGGCAGGTGGTCGGCGAAGTCCGCGAGACCCACCCGGCCCAGCATCGCGGCGGCCCGCTCCCGGCGTTCGACCTTGCGCACCCCGCGCAGCTCGGCGACCAGCTCGACGTTGCGCCGCACGGTCCGCCACGGCATCAGCGTCGGCTCCTGGAACACGTACGCGAGGTCGTCCGTGTGCCGCACGACCCGACCCGAGGTCGGCGCGACCAACCCGGCGGCGGCGCGCAGCAACGTGCTCTTGCCGCACCCCGAAGGTCCGACGACACCGACGAACTCCCCCGCCGACACCGACGCGGTGACCGGCTCCAACGCCCGCACCCCGCCGGGGTAGGCCACCCCGACACCGTCGAGTTCGAGCAGCGCACCGCCGTCCCGCACCATCGCGCGTCCTCCCCCTGGGCGCAGCGCGGCCCTCGCCGCGCCGTCGAGTCTCCCATCCCGCCCACCGGTCGCCGACCGGGTCCCACACCGGGGGAACGCGCAGGTCACCCCCGGCCGGTCAGCGCACGCCGATGCTCGGATCGATGTACGCGTTGGTCAGCAACTGCTCGACGCCCGTGCCGTCGGGCACCGGTGTGCCCTGCGCGGCGAAGATCGGGCGCACCAGGTCGAGCAGCCGACCCGCCTTGGCCGGGTCGAGGTCGCCGACCGCGGCGTCGTTCCCGTTGCCCATGATCCCGTTCTCCCGCATCACCTTCGCCGCGTGGTCGGCGCGCTGCACGCTGTAGGGGAACCCGTCGAACTCGTCCACGAGGTCGCTGACGATCCGGTTCGTCGGACCGGGGTCGGCCAGGTAGTCGGCCGCGCCGCGCTGGAGGATCGGCACCAGCTTGCGCAGGCACGGCGCCAGTTCGGCCTCCCGGTCGGTGCGCACCGCGAACACCTCGGGGTAGTTCGGGTAGCCGGTGTCCTTGACGAAGCCGTAGCCCACGGGTTTGCGCCACTGCGGCAGTTCCCGCTCGTACTGGAACACCTCGTTGGTGACGTAGGCCTGCTGCACGGTCTGCCCGCCGTCGGCCACGAACCGCGCGGGCGTGCCGTCGTAGGACGACTCCACCTGGGACTTCTTGAGCACCCCCGCGCCGGTCAGGTAGTCCATGTAGACCGAGCCCTGGAAGTAGAGCACCCGCGCGTCGCTGCGCCCGACGTCGGCGACCGAGTGGAACTCGGGGTGGGTCTGCGGGTCCCACATCAGCACCACGGGCGAGGCGTCCATCGGCGCGAACACCGCCCGCACCGGCTTCTCCCCGCTCAGCCGCGCCACCTGGTCCAGGTCGACGCCCGCGAGCAGCACCGACGAGTCCAGGTACAGCGTGGTCGCGGCCGGGGTGAAGGCGATCGCCGGACCGCCGGACCGGATCTCCAACTCGACGCCGGTGTCCTTGCCGTCGCTCACCAGCGGCGCGGCGACGGCCTTGCGCGCCTTGTCGGGTCGGCGGTTGGGCCCGAGTAACCGGTACAGCGCGCCGTACTCGGCCTGCGGCCACCAGTTCGTCTGGATCACGACGGTGGTCGGGCAGTCGCCGCGCAGGTTGACCGGGTCGCCGTCGCCGGCGAGGGGTGCGGGCGACTCGGTGGGACCGGTCGCGGCGGTGCAGCCGGCGAGCAGCGCCAGGGCCGCGACGAGCACGGCCAGGGTGGACCTCATGGTGGGCGTAGTCCTTTCGGGTGCCGAGTGCGCGCCGGCCACGCCGACGCTCCCGATCATGGTCCCGCGCCCCGCGCCCGACCGCGCGCAACCGTGGAATCTCCGCGCCCACCACCTCGCGCGTCGGCCACTCGGCCACCGCGGGTCGTCCGGTCGGGCGGGTCGGCTCAGCTCGGCGTGACCGAACCCAGCAGCACGTCGAGGATCGGCCGCATGGTCGACCAGGTGCCCGCGCCGGCCGAGGCGTAGACGACGTAGTCGGTGCCGCCGAGCCGCCAGTACCGGCCGAAGACGTGCCGGCGGGTGCCGTCCTTGTCGTACTCGAACTCCCAGTCGACGGTGTCCGCGCGGTTGGTGATCTTCTCCAGCTTGACCCGGGTGTAGCCGGCCGCGATGGTCGGGTTCTCGGTTTCGGCCGCCACCAGCGAGTCGTAGAGGGCACCGGGCACGGCCGGGCCGCCGCCGAACCGCAGCAGGTCACCCGGCGACTTCGGGTTGTCGGCCTGCTGGTTCGACGGCACCGCGCCCGGCTTCACCGGCCAGTCCTGCGGTATCGACACCTCGATGCCGCCGGGCCCGGTCACCCGCCGGTACCCCTGCGGGGTGGCGGGCGCCGACGTCGTCGTGGCGGGCGGCGCGGAGATGGTCGGCACCGCGCCACCGCCGGACGCCGCGGTCGCGTACCCGGACACCGTGCCGCTCACCGTCCACAGCAGCAGCGAAACGCCGACGAACGCCACGCAGAGCCCGACGATCGCGATCTGCACGAGTGTCGAGCCGCGCGACCCCAACCACCCCTCGGACTCGTCGGTGGACTCCTCCCACAGCGGGGACTCGTCGTGTTCGTCGACGTCTCTGCCACTCACGCACCCACCATCCCCGGCCCGGCGGGCGCGGGGAAGTCGGCCATTCGGGGTCAGCCGCGCACGGGCGAGGGATGCTCGGGCAGTTCCACGGTCTCGTGCAGGCGCATCTTCCCGGTGCCCACCGACATCAGCAGCCGGGAGATCGGCTTCGGCAACCGGGTGACGGCCTTCGCGGTGATCCGCAGCGCGCGCAGGCCGCCGGCGCTCGCGGGCACCAGCCGCTTGGCGTTGACCACCGCGGCCGCGCGGCTTTCCCTGACGTAGCGCGCCATCCGCGCGTGGTAGGCCGGGTAGGCGACGGTCGGGTCGCCGGCGGCCTCGGCGATCGCGCCCGCGAGCACGTACGCGCCGACCACGGCCAGGCTGGTGCTGCCGCCGACCGCCGGTCCCGGGCAGTAGGCGGCGTCGCCGACCAGCGCGACCCGGCCCTTCGCCCACGTGTCGGTGCGCAGCTGGGTGATCGAGTCGAAGTAGAACGTGCCGTCGAGCCGGTCGAGCCACGTCGGCACCTCGCCGGGCGCGCCCGCGAAGGCCTCGCGCAGCAACTCCTTCTGCCGCGGCACGTCCCGGTGGTGGTAGTCGAGTTCGGGGCCGCGGAACAGGAACACCGCGCGGGCGTCGGGCAGGTGCGCGGCGCTGTACATCGCGGCCATCCGGCCCACCTCGAAGTAGGACAGCGTGCGGTCGTCCAGGTCGAGGTAGTTCGGGATCGACGCCACCGCGAGGTGCGAGCCCAGGTGCACCTCGGGCACCCGGCCGAACACCAGCTCGCGCACCCGCGAGTGCAGCCCGTCCGCGCCGATCACCAGGTCGAAGTGCCGGTCGGGCCCGTGCCGGAAGCTCACGCGGCCGCCGTCGATCGCGGTGATCGAGTTGTCGAACACGTACTCGACGTCGTCCTTGCCCGCGTCGTGGAAGATCTCGCCGAGGTCGTCCCGCATGATCTCCACGTGCCGGTCGGACAGCGAGCCGAACAGCCGCCGGGTGTCGATCTCGAACGGTGCCGCGCCGGTGCTGTGCACGGTCATCACGTCGGTGCCGGTGCGGCGCGCCACCACCTCGTCCAGCACACCCATCCGCTCCGCGATCTCCACCGCGGGCCGGAACAGGTCGACCGCGTGCCCACCCGCCTTGCGCAGCGCGGGCGCGCGCTCCACCACCGTCACGTCGAACCCGTGCCTCGCGAGCCAGTACGCCACCACCGGGCCGGCCACGCTCGCACCCTGGATCAGAACCCCCATGGTCCACCTCCTTACTTAACGGATAGTAAGTTCGGGGGCGCGTGTCAAGGATTTTTACCAACCGTTAAGTCGACTAGACTGCCCGGGTGCCCAAGGACACCAAGGCCCGAGCCCTCGAAGCCGCCCGCGAACTGTTCTTCGAACAGGGCCTGCGCCGCACCAGCCTCCAGGACATCGCGGACCGCCTCGGGATCACCAAACCCGCGCTGTACTACCACTTCTCGTCGCGCGACGACCTGGTGCGCAGCCTCGTGCAACCGCTGGTGGACGACGGCGCGACCTACCTGGCCACCCTGACCCCGGGCCCGGCCCGCCCGCTGCTGGAGGGCTACTACGACTTCCTGTACCGCCACAAGCCGGTCGTGGCGCTCATCGTGCGGGAACTGGTGGCACTGACCGAAATGGGCCTGTTCTCGCACTTCATGGAGTGGCGCACCCGCCTGACCGAATCCCTCTTCGCCTCCGAGCCCACTCCGGCCGAGCTGATCCGGGCAACGGTGTCCATCGGCGGCCTGTCCGACTGCGTGGTCCTCTTCGTGGAGGGAGACGAGCCGCCGAACCTGCGCGAGGTGGCCGTGGACGCGGCGATGCGCGCCCTGGACCTGACCTGAGCCTTCGCGTACACCAGGGCGAACGCCGGTAGTCGGGGCGACTGTCGCGGAAGTCGGATCGGGCGCACCCGCGAGTGCGGCCTGGGCGTGGCTGCGGACGCAGACGTTGCCGCAGGTGCGGCGCAAGCCCGGGAGGGCGGCCGCCGGTGCGGGCAGGAAGGTGCCGGGGCCGCGGCCTTCCCTTCGCTCCTGCGGGCCGGTTGGGGTCCGGGTCAGGGGGCGTGTGCACCTCCCCCGCCTGCGTGGTGGCCGGTGTACTCGGGCGGGTGGGGCGCTGGCGGGGTGTGGGTGTGGGTGTGGGTGTGGGTGAGACGGCAGTCGCTGGTGCGGCCAGGGAGGTGCCCGATGCAGTGGTACTCGCCTGAGTTGCCTGGGGGGGCAGAGGGTCGGGTTTGCCTCCCCCGCCGGCACGGTGGCCCGTGTACTCGAGCGGGTGGGGGCGCCGGCGGGGGTGCGGGTGCGGGCCATGGTTGAGAGGGCAGTCGCTGGTGCGGTCAGGAGGGTGCCGGGGGTGGCGGACCTCGCAGTGCTCGCATGGGTTGCCAGGGGCCAGCAGTCAGGGGTTGGGGCCAGGGGTTGGGGCCAGAGGCCAGGGGTTGGGGGTGGGGATCAGAGGCCAGGGGGTGGGGGCTGGGGTCACGGGTTGGGGATCAAGGGTCAGGGGTGGGGTTGGTCTCCCCCGCCGGCACGGTGGCCGGGGTGCTCAGGTGGGTGCGGGTGTGGGTCCAGATCACGGCCAGGAGGGCGGCGGCCGGTACGGCCAGGAGGCTGCCGGCGATGCCTGCCAGGCTGCCTCCCAGGGTGACCGCCAGCAGCACCACCGACTCGTGCAGGCCCAGGCTGCGGCTTTGCAGCATCGGCTGGAACACGTTGCCCTCCAGCTGCTGCACCACCACGATGATCGCCAGCACGATCAGCGCGTCGGTCACCCCGTTGGACACCAACGCGATCAGCACCGCCACCGCGCCCGCGAACAGCGCGCCGACGATCGGCACGAACGCCGACACGAAGGTCAGCACCGCCAGCGGCAGCACGAGGGGCACGCCGACGATCCACAGGCCCAGCCCGATGAACACCGCGTCCAGCAGGCCGACGAACGCCTGCGACCGGACGAACGAGCCCAGCGTCTCCCAGCAGCGCTCCGCCACCACCGGCACGTCGACACCCAGCCTGCCGGGCAGCTGACGGGTCAACCACGGCAGGAACCGCGGGCCGTCCTTGAGGAAGAAGAACATCAGGAACACCGCCAGCACCGCGGTGACCACCCCGTTCGCCACCGCGCCCACCCCGCTCACGGTCGCCGTCACGATGCTGCCGACACTGTCCTGGATCCGCGCCACCGCCGCGTCCAGCGCGCTGCTCACCTGGTCGTCGCCGATGTTCAACGGCGGCCCGGACGCCCACTCCCGCAACTGCTGGATCCCGTCGACCACCCCCGCCGTCAGCTCGCCCGACTGCGACGCCACGGGCACCGCGATCAGCACCCCGATCCCGGCCGCCACGACGAGGAACAGCACCGTCACCACCGACGCCGCGAGCGCGGGCCGCCACCCGTGCCGGCGCAGGAACCTCGTCACCGGCCAGGTGAGCGTGGTCAGCAGCAGCGCGATCACCACCGGCCACACCACCGACCACATCTGCCCGACCGCCCACAGCACCACCGCCGCCAGCAGGACGACCAGGAGCAGTTCCAGGCAGACGCGGGCGGACGAGCGCAGGGCGGCGCGGGTGCGGGTGGGGTCCGGAGTGGGCACGTGATCACCGTAGACACGGGCACCGACAGTTCCGGGCGCGCGGGACGCCGGCGTCCACAATGCCAACCGTTCGGGTGACGGCGCGGGAGGAACGGCCGCGAAGGGCAGGCCCTCCTACCACTCCGAGGTGAGGTCGAGCAGCGCGGTCACGAGCCCGCTCTGCCAGCACGCCTGGTCGTGCCCACCGAAGTACTCCACTGTGGACACCCGGTGGCCGCGCCGGGACAACTCGTCCCGCACCCGCGCGACGATCTCCGGCATCCCCCACTCCTGGAGCCCGACCTCGAGGTGCACCCGGAGCGGCCGCACGGCGTCCGCGCAGTGCTCGAGCCACCCGAGACCCGACGCGTCCCCCGGCCACCAGAACGACCCGGACTGCGCCAGCACGACGCCGAACCGGTCGGCCCGACCCAACCCGGTGTGCACCGCGGCCAACCCGCCGAAGCTCTGCCCCGCCACGATCGTGTGCCCGGGATCCGGCGGGAAGCCGAGCCGGTCGAGCAGCGACACCAGGTAGTCCGGATAGGACGGCGCGCAGGTCAGGTCGGCGGTCCGCCCGGCCGCGGACGGGCCGACCAGCACGGTGGTGAGCCGCGGCGGCCACCCGACCGAGGTCAGCGCGTCCACCGTCGGCGCGATCGGGTGCTCGCGCGCCCACACGTCGCCGTCGAGCAGCACGAGCACCGGTCCGCGCCCGTCGGCCGGTCCGTGCACCCACACCGGCCGGTCGCCGGGCAGTTCGCGCAACGGCGGCGGGTCGGCGTCCACCCAGGACCACGGCGGCGCGGCCTCGAGCTCCGCGACCGACACCACGCGCCCGCTGTGCCTGCCGCGCAACGGCGTGCGGTTGAACGGGTCGGGCTCGGCGTGCCGCGTCAACTCGTCGCGAGCCGCCCGGCCGCGGGCCACCGGCGGCTCGGCCAGCGGACCCAGCAGGTAGGAGCACCGCCAGTCGGCGCGCAGCCGGAACGTCGCGTGCCAGAGGTCCGTGTCCGGCAGCCGGGTCAGCGCCATCGCGTCGAGGTCGTCGTAGTCGGTGAACTTGTTGGCGTGCAGCAGCACCGACCGCGCCGGACGACCCGCCACCGGGCGGTCGCGCCACACGAACGTCACCGCGCGGTGCGAGGGGGAACCGAGCGGGTCCGGCTCGACCAGCGGGGTGCCGGCCGCGGCCACCCGGCGCCAGAAGTGGTCGGTCCGCCCCGGCCGGACCTCGGCGATCAGCCGCGACGACACGACCTCGACCGGTGCCGAGCGCGCGAACTCCGGCCGCCGTCCCACCCCGAAACCACCCACCCGCGCATCCTGCCAAACCGCTAGTCGGCCAGCACGGCCCGGCACGCCAGGTGCAGCGCGAGGCGTTCGTCGCGGTGCGCCAGGTCGACGCCGAGCAGGTGCTCGACCCGGGTGACCCGCGCGGCCACGGTGTTGCGGTGCACGCCCAGGGTGGCGGCGGTGTCGGCGATCGAGGACTCCGCGTCCAGGTAGGCGGCCAGGGTGCGGACCAGGTCGCCGGGCAGGCCGTGCAACGGGGCGAGCAGGGCCCGGGCCGCGGGTTCGAAGGTGTCGGTGCGGGTCCACTCCAGCAGCAGCTGGGCCATGCCCAACTGGTCCACGTGCAGGAAGTTGCCGCCCTCGGCGCGGGTCGCGGCCAGCCGCGCGGCGTCGGTGGCCTCGCCCACGGTGCGGGCCAGCCCTTCCGGGCGGGGGTGCGGGCGGCCGACGCCCATGTACGCGTGCAGGGTGCGCCGCAGGTCGCGTTGCGCGGTCCGCAGCCGGCCGCCCAGCGCCCGCACCCTGGCCGCGGTCGGCTCCTGGTCGAACGTGGTCCACGCGGTCCAACCGTCGCCGTGCTCGACCACCACCGCCTCCACCCCGGCCGCGCCCAGCACCGCCGACACCTCCGGCCCGCGCGCCACCGTGTCCACAGTGGACGGAGTGCCGACCCGGATGCCCACGTGCCACCCGCCCAGCGGCCACCCGGCGTCCACCGCGCGCCGGCGCAGATCCGCGGTCGGCTCGCCGTCGGACCGCAGCAGGTCGCCCAGCAACGCGGTCCGCGACCGGGCGTCCCGCTCCAGCTCCAACCGGTGCGCGGACAACCACCGCCCCACCGCGCCCGCCGCCGACCCCAGCGCCGGCGGCACGACCTCGGCCCGCCCGGCGGCCACCCCGCGCAACTCCACGACCAGCCAGGCGCTCGGCCGCGCGGACCTGGGCAGCAGAGCGGGGTGGGCCAGCACGACCCCGTCGGCCAGCGCCACCCGCTGCGGCACGGGCTCGTCCACCCGCACCACCGCCGCCACCGGATCGCCGGCCAACGGCTCGCCCCGGTCGTCCAGCAGCGCCACCGGCGCCCGCAGCACCCCGCGCAGCACGCCCACCACGTCCTCCGGCGTGCGCAGCCGCTTCCCCACCGCCTTCTGCACGGCCAGCAGCACCCGCGCCCGCTCCAGATCCGGCGCCGCCAACGCCAACCGCGCGGCCACCAGCAGGTCCAGCGTCGACCCCTCCGCCGCGAGCACCGGGACGACCAACCGGTCGCCGAGCAGCAGCGTTCCCCGGGCGGGCGCGCTCGCCGCCGGCAGCAGCACGCCCGCGCCGCCGCCGTCCGCGATCCGCCGCGCCAGCGCGTCCAACCGCCAGTCGCCCGGCGGGGTCGCGGTCACCAGCACCACCAGTTCGCCGGGCCCGACCGACTCCCGACCGAGGGCCATCACCGGCCGCACGTCGCGCACCGCCTGCCCCACCCCGGCCGCACCCGCCAGCACCACCACGTCGGCCCACTCGGGCAGCGCGAGCAGCCCGCCGACCGTGCCGGTCACCACGGCACCGGGTCGCAGTCGACGCCGAACGCGCGCGGCGCCACGGTGGGCAGGTGCCGGGGATCGGCCCAGAACGCCGGGCCGGCCAGCCGCAGCACCACCACCTCCGCGCCCGATCGCACGTGGTAGCACGAGATCGGCGCGCGGGTCCGCCGGTCCAGCACCACCAGCACGTCCGGCGTCGACGCGACCGGCGCCCCGTCCCGCAACGCCAGCAGGTACTCGTTCTCCATCTCCAGCCGCAGCAACGGTCCGCCGTGGTCGCGCACCGTCACGCTGCCCCGCCCGAAACCCCGGGCCTGCCGCCGTGCCACCTCCACCACCCGCCCGGTCGCCAGCACGTCACCCCCCGGCCGCCGACCCAACTCCACCGCCGCCGTCACGCTGCCCACCACCGAGCACCCCGCCAGCTCACCGGCCGGCACCGGAGCCAGCGCCAGCACCGCCCACCCGCCGACCACCGGCAGGAACCCGCGCACCGCCCGCTCGACGTCGGACGGCGACCCGGCCGCCAGCACCAGCACCCGCCCACCGGGCGCGGCCAGCGCGGCGGGCGCCGAGGGACGACCCGCGGCCACCACCGACAGCTGGTCCAGCCGCGGCAGACCCCGCCCGGCGAGGTCCGCGTCCACGTACGGCAACCCCAGTTCGTGCGCGGCGACCAGCGGCAGCAACCCGTTCAACCCGCCGATCTCGGTCGACATCAACGCCGCCGCGCGCTGCCCGGTCCACCGCTCGACCGCCGCCACCGCGGTGCCGAACTCGTCGCCGCCGGGCGGTTTCTCCGCCAGCACGGCCGTCGCGCCGACCAGTCCGACCGGCACCACCGGCGTCTCCGGCGGCAGGTCCGCCACCCCGACCACGTCGATCGCCGCGCCCTCGGGCAGGAGCCGCCGCAACCGGGCCGCGGCCCACACCGTGTCACCGCCGCCGCCGGAGCCGAGCAGCGTCGCGCCCAGTTCCAGCGCGTCGACGTCCTCCCGCCCGATGCGCATGTGGACAGTCTTACCGGAACGCGTAGCCGCCGTCCGGGTAGAGGGTCGAGCCCGTCGTGTACCCGTTGGCGAACAGGTACAGCACCGTGCCCGCCACCTCCGGCTCGGTGCCCACCCGGTGCAGCACGGTGTCCCTCTCGTACTGCCCGAACGCGGCCTCCCGCACCTCCGCCGGCCGACCCGACCACAGGCTGCCGTCGATCGTGCCGGGCGACACCACGTTCACCCGCACCGGCGCCAGCTCCACCGCGAGCCCGCGACCCAACCCCTCGATCGCCGCGTTGCACGCCACGTACGCGGGCGCCGCCACCGGAGGCCGCACGCTCGCCGCGCCCGCCATCAGCACCACCGACCCGTCCGGCGCGAGCTTGGGCGCGGCGTGCTTCACCGCGTGGTACTGGCCCCAGAACTTCGAGGTGAACGGGCTCGCCGCGTCCTCGTCGCTCAACGCCAGCATCGGACCCACCCGGTAGGTGGCCGCACTGACGAACAGGTGGTCCACCCGGTCCAGCGCGCCGAAGAACGCCGCCAGCGACGCCTGGTCGCCGGTGTCCACCACCCGGTGCCGCGCCGCCGGACCCAACTCCGCGACCGCCGCGGCCAGCTTCGCCTCCGTGCGACCGCCCAGCACCACCGACGCGCCCAGGGCCACCGCCTGCCGCGCCACCTCCAGTCCGATACCGGACCCACCGCCCACGATCACCGCGGTCCGACCTTCGAGCGTGCCCATGCGCTGTCCTCTCACACCCGGATCGGGTCGTGGTCGTAGCCGAAGTACCGGGGACCGGCGAGCGCCAGCCCCTCGGGGGTGTGCCACCGCGGGTCGGCCGGCGCCGCGATCACCGCCACCCGCTGCCCGAACCGCAGCGCCTCGGTGGTCACCGCGTCGCCGGACTCGCGGTCCAGCGCGCAGATCAGGTCCGGCACCGACACCAGCACCCCGCCGTCGCGCTCGGCCACCAGGTGCTCGTTCTGGAACCGCAACACCAGTTCCGAGCCCGCGTCACCGTCCATTCCGGACAGTCGCGCGGCACCGCGGGCGAACCCCGTCACGGTCCGCCTGCTGACGTCGACCACCTTGCCGTCGAACAACCTGCGCCCGCGCAACCGCTCCACCAGCACGTCCACCGGATCGGCGTGCCCGCGCGCCTCCCGCGCCAACCGGCCCAGCTCCACGCACAGGCTCAGCGTGCCGGGCACCAGCGAGTCCCGCGCCTGCGCGCCGGTCATCGCGAACGACGCGATCATCGCCGAACACCCCATCTCGACCGTCGCGCCGCGGGCCAACCGCTCCGCCCACCGGTTGTCCACGGTGTCCAGCACACCCCGGTTGCCCTTCTCGTCCACGATGGCCAGCGGCGTCGCGCGCACCCCGTACAGCGTCGGCAGCACCATCTGGATCTCCGGGAACGCCCGACCCATCCCGTCGCCGTCGACCAGCGGCAACCCCAACCGGGCCGCCGCCGCGATCGGGATCAGCGAGTTCACCCCGCCCGCCTCGGCGCACGCGATGTGCGTCAACTCCCGACCGAGGTAGTCGGCCAGCGTGCGGGCCGCCGTCGTCACCTCCTCGATCGACGGCAGCTTCTCCACCATGACCGTCGGCGCGCCCATCATCGCCACCGGCAGCACGGTCGCGTCGTCCGGCAACTCCTCCAACGACACCAGCGGGACCGGCCCGTGCCGCTCGAGCGCCGCCGCCGCCAGCAGCCGACCGATGTAGGGGTCCCCGCCACCGCCCGTGCCCAGCACGGCCGCGCCGCGGGCCAGGTCCGCCAGGTGCTCCCCGGTGATCTCGCGCATTCTCAACTCCCCGTCTGGAGGTCGCCGACCGCCTTGACCCTGATCCGGGTCGCGTTGCCCGGCAGGTACGGGATCGGCACCTCGTCGAAGTCGACCACCGCCACGCTCGACGGGCTCGCGCCCGCCGCGACCGCGCGGTCCACCGCCTCCTGCTTCGCCTCGTCCACCACCGCGTCCCGCCGTCCCGGCTCGATCGCGTACACCCGGTCCACCTCGCCGCCCACCTGCGCGATCGCCGCGCCGATCGCGTTGGCCACCGCGTGGTTCTCCGGCCGCCGCACCGGCCCGATCCCGGCCAGCTCGTCGGGCAGCAGGATCGACCCACCACCCACCGCCACCACCGGCAGCGGCTCGGCCGAGGTCCGCATCCGCTCCACCGCGTCCGCCGTGCGCTCCGCGATCGACTCCAACGCCCGCCGCACCAACCCGGCGTCCAGGTGCCGCACCAGCGCCGGGTCGCCGACCTCCGCCCGACCCGCCGCCACCGCGACGTCCGTCGCGGTCAGCGTGTCACCGCCGAACACCAGCGCCCTCGACGTCAACCGGTAACCCACCGACTCCGGACCCACCTCGCCGTCGCGCACCAAACTGCCACCGCCGACCCCCAGCGACAGCACGTCCGGCATCCGGAAGTTCGTCCGGATCCCCGCCACGCTCACGTCCGTGGTCGCCTCGCGCGGGAAACCCTGGTTCAGCACCCCGATGTCGCTCGTCGTGCCACCCACGTCCACCACCGCGCAGGTGTCCACACCGGACAGCACCGCCGCGCCGCGCATCGAGTTCGTCGGACCCGACGCGAACGTCGCCACCGGGTAGCGGCGCGCGAAGTCCACGTCCATCAACGTGCCGTCGTTCTGGCTCAGGTACAGCGGCGCGGTGATCCCCGCGCCCGCCACCGACACCGCCAGCCCGTCCACGATCCCGGCCGCCAGCTCGCGCAGCGCCGCGTTCACGATCGTCGCGTTCTCCCGCTCCAGCAGCCCGATCCGACCCACCTCGTGCGACAACGAGATCGCCACGTCCGGCAACTCCCGCGCGATGACCTCCGCCGCCCGCGCCTCGAACTCGGCGTTCACCGGCGAGAACACCGCCGTGATCGCCACGCTGCGCACCCCGGCCCGCCCCATGTCGTCCGCCGCCTTGCGCAACTCCGCCTCGTCCAACTCCGCGATGTGCCTGCCGTCGAACTCGTGGCCACCGTGCACCAGGTAACCCCGGCCGCCGATCGCGTCCACCAGCCGCCGCGGCCAGTCCACCATGGGCGGCAACGACGACCCGGCGGGCAGGCTCAACCGCACCGCCGCCGTCGGCGCCAGCCGATCCGCCTCCACCAGCGCGTTGATGAAGTGCGTCGTCCCGATCATCACCGCCCCGACCGCCGCCGGGTCGAAAGCGTGCCCCCGCTGCAACCCCTCGATCGCCGCCACGATCCCGGACGTCACGTCCGGCGTCGTCCCCGTCTTCACCGCCGCCAACACCCGAACCCCGTCCAGCAACACGGCGTCGGTGTTCGTGCCGCCGACATCGATGCCGATCCGCACAGACCCACCTCCTCTAGTTCTGTCCACTGAATTGTGTCCACTGAGTTGTGTCCACTGAGTTGTGTCCACTGAGTTGTGTTCACTAGTTGTGTCCACGACCTTCGTGCGCTCACGACCGCACAGGCACCGACGGGGCGTCCTCGACCCGACTCCGGCCGACACCGCGCACCCAACCCAACCGACCCGCCACCACGTACAGGACGAACGCCACGACCAGCGAGTTCACGCTGCCCAGCCCGACTTCCACGAACCGACCCACCAGGGCCGACACCAGCCACACCACCAGCGTCGCCGGCACCCACAGCGGCGCCTCCGCGGGCAGCACCCCCCGCGCCCGCGCCGCGTCCAGCTCACCGCGCCACCGCCGCACCACGAAGTACTCGGCGACCATGATCCCGGCGATCGGCGGGAACGCCACGCCGAGCAGGATCAGGAACCCGGTGAACCCGTCCAGGATCCCGGCCGCCGCCAGCACGCTGCCGAGCACACCCACCACGGCCGTGGCCACGCCCCGGTGCACCTGCCAGCCGAACACCGTGCCGACGAAGTTCACCAGCGCCAGCCCCGACGAGTACAGGTTCCAGTCGTTGATCTTGAGCGTGCCGGCGACCACCACCAGCACACCCACCCAGCCCACCGACGAGGTGACGATCATCGTCACGTCCGCGCTGCCCACCGCGTGCGCCAGCAACACCCCGGCCAGCCCGATCACGTACTCACCCAGCGTCACACCGACCAGCGTCTGCTTCACCACATCGCGCACCGACCGGTTGAACCGGGTCATGTCCGGCGTGATCAACGCACCCACGATGAACCCACCGGCCACCAACGTCGTGCCCTCCACCAAGGACAACGCGGGCCCGGGCGGCGCCGACGCCACCAGGTCACCCAGGGAGTGCCGCGACAACTCCGACCACACCGACCACCCGACCAGCACGAGGAACGCGGGCACCGTGACGTACGCCGTCCATGCCATCGACCCGAACCCGCGCAACACGATCGCCGTCACCACCAACCCGAACACCAACGCCCACCCCCACTCGGGCAACCCGCCGACCAACCCGGCCAACCCCCGGGCCGACACGGCCGTCTGAATCCCGAACCACCCGATCAGGCTGATCCCGATCGCCAACCCGATCACCGCCGACCCGGCCCGCCCGAACCCGGTCCACCGCGCGATCAACGACGTGGAAAGCCCCTCCCGAACCCCGATGACCCCCACGAACACCGCCACGACCTCGAGGATCACCGCCCCGAACGTGAGCGCGAGAAAGGCCTCCCAAAACCCCATCCCGAACCCGAGCGTGGCCCCGAGCAAAAACTGGCTCAACGCCGACATCTGCCCGAACCGCTGCACCGCGACCGACCACCACGAATAGCGGGCAGAAGCCGGAACCCGACTCAACGCGAAATCGTCAACACCAACCGCCGAGGCCATGCCAACCTCCAGGGGGTTCAGGGAAGAAGCCGAATGACGGGAACCTAACCGCAGCTGAACACCCCGTCAGTGTGCAAAAAGCACAGTCCACCCCCACCAACTGTGAACCCTGCACACCCCGCACCACCCCCGCACCCCGGGCGCACCGCCCACACCCCGGCCTCGTGTTCTCCCCGTATGGCCTGGGCGCAGCCCAACCACATTTGGCACGGGGGCGCCGAGAACTCAGAACCGCACCCACACTCCAAAGCCGGCGCCCCCGTGCCAAATGTGGTTGCCTCCGGCAGGCCATACGGGGAGAACACGACGCCCTACCTCCCCGGAGGCCTGCCCGTCCGGCGAGGACGCCCTAAACCAGACCCAAGACCCAGGTTGCTAACCTCACGAAGCAAAGACACGTCCCCGGATAGCGGGTTCACCCTGGACAGCGGGTTCACCCTGGAAGCGAGACAGTCCCCCATGTTGGACCGCGCGGTCATCGACGCACTGTTCCCCGCCGACCTGCCCGACCCCGAGCACTGGGAGCAGGTCTACCCGGCGCGCGACCTCCCCGAAGGGGCCAAGGTCACCCGGTTCGGGCCCTCGCCCACCGGTTTCGTGCACATCGGCGGCGTGTACGTGGCCACGATCGACCGCGACCTCGCCACGCACTCCGGAGGCTCCTACCTCGTCCGGGTCGAGGACACCGACCAGTCCCGCGAGGTCGAGGGCGCGATCGAGCAGTTCGCCCGCGCTTTCGAGTACTTCGGCGTCAAGCCCGACGAGGACGACGACAAGGGCGCCTACGGCCCGTACCACCAGTCCGCCCGCGAGCAGATCTACCTCACCTACGTGCGGCACCTGCTGCGCCAGGGCAAGGCCTACGTCTGCTTCGCCACCAAGGACGAACTCGCCGACATCGCCGCGCGCCAGCAGGCCACCCGCCTGCCCACCGGCTACTACGGCGGCTGGGCGCTGTGGCGCGACGCCGACCCCGCCGACGTGCAGGCCAAACTCGACGCGGGCGTGCCCTACGTGGTCCGGTTCCGCGCGCCCGACGACGCCGCCGAGCAGCGCGCCCGGTTCACCGACGCCATCCGCGGCGACCTCGAGCACGAGGCCAACCGGAACGACGCCGTCATCCTCAAGGCGTCCGACACCTCGCCCCGGCTGCCCACCTACCACTTCGCGCACGCCGTCGACGACCACCTGATGCGCGTCAACCTGGTGATCCGCGGCGAGGAGTGGATCTCGTCGGTCCCGCTGCACCAGCAGCTGTTCGCCGCGCTGGAGTTCGAGCCGATCACCTACGCCCACATCGCGCCGCTGATGAAGCAGATGTCCGGTGGCAAGCGCAAGCTCTCCAAGCGCAAGGACCCGGAGGCGGGCGTCGACTTCTACGTCGAGGCCGGATATCCCGCCGACGCCGTCCTCTACTACCTGCGCGGCCTGGCCAACGGGCGACTCGCCGAGGTGCCGCTGGAGGAAGCCCTCCGCACCCCGCTTCAGCTCGACCAGTTCGGCGTCGCCGGACCGCTCGTGGACCTGGTCAAGCTGGAGGACATCAGCGCCGACCACATCGCCACGCTCGGCGGGCCGGAGATCCTCGACGCCGTCCGCACCTGGGCGTCCCGGTACGACACCGACCTGGTCGCGGTGCTCGACGCCGAGCCCGACCTCGCGCTGCGCGCGCTGGCCGTGGAACGCGAAGGCGTCGAGAACCCGCGCAAGGACCTCCGCAAGTGGTCCGACTTCCGACCGGCGTACGGCTTCTTCTTCCCGCAGCTGGCCACGCCGGTCACCGGGCCGACCGACGAGCGGCTCACCCCGCTGGGCGTCGCGCCCGAGGTCGTGACGGCCTACGCCCGCGACCTGGCCGAGAACTACCAGCACCTCGCGGACTCCGGCGAGTGGTTCGACCAGATCCGGGCCGCCGCCGGCCGGCACGGGTTCGCGCCGAACCCCAAGGAGTACAAGAAGAACCCCGAGGCGTACGCGGGCTCGATCCGCGAGGCCTCCCAGCTGGTCCGGGTCGCGCTGACGGGCTCGACCCGCAGCCCCGACCTGCACGCGATCACCCGGGCGCTCGGCGAGGACGAGGTCCGTCGCCGCCTGGTCGCCCTGGTCGGCTGAATCACCGGGCCAGGGCCTCCGGTACGAGGCCCTGGCCCACCCGACCGTGAGACGGCCGGGTATCGAACGTCGGTTGACACCGAAGTCTTCAACACCGTCGAGACGCGACCACGGCGCCGCGCCGCTCGAGGACATCGACCCTGTTGCGCGCCAAGGGTTCCCGCACGGTCACCGGGTGGGCCCGAACACCTCCCGCCTGATCCGGTCCGCCGGCACGCCCCGACCCACCAGCGCCGCCCACAGGTCGGCCATGAACGGCACCGGCCCGCACAGGTGGTACCAGGCCTCAGGCGGCAGCGGGATCGCGGCCGGGTCCACCTCGGCCCGGCCGTTCCAGCGGATCTCGCGGTAGTCCGCCAGGAGACTCCCCGCAGCCGCGCACTCGTCGCGCAAAGCGTGCCGGTCGGCCGAGTGCTCGACGTGGACCGCGACCACCGGCCGCTCCGGTTCGGTGCGCGCGACGTGGTCCAGGATCGCCGCCATCGGGGTCACCCCGATGCCCGCGCTGATCAGCACCACCGGGTCCGGCCCGGGTTCCAGGACGACCTCCCCCGCAGGCGGGCCGACCAGCAGCACCGCGTCCGGTCGCACGTGGTCGTGCAGGAACCCGGACACCGCACCGCCCGGCACGCGGCGCACGGTGATCCGCAGGCTGTCACCGCGCGGCCCGCGCGAGAGCGAGTACTGGCGCGGCTGCCGCCGGCCGTCGGGCAGTTCCACCGACACCGACACGTACTGGCCCGGCCGGAAGGCCGGCACCGGACCGCCGTCGTCGGGCACCAGGGTGAACGACACCGCGTCCACCGCCTCCTCGTGCCGCTTGGCCACCCGCCACGGCCGCCACGCCGAGATCGCCTGCACGCCCGCCGCGGCGAACAGCCGTTCCTCCCGCGCGGTCAACCGGGCCGCGAACAGGTCGTACACCTCGCGCCACGCCGCCGCGACCTCCGGCGGCACGGCCAACACCGTGCCCACGGCCGCGATCAGGTGGTCGCCGACCACCGGGTACAACCCGGGCGGCACGCCCAGCGACACGTGCTTCTGCGCGATCCGCTCGGCCGGCGCGAACTCCTCGGACGTCGGGTCGACCAGGTGCTCGGCGAACCCGACCACCGCGGCGGCCAGTGCCGCGCGCTGGGTGCCCGAGGCCTGGTCGGCCTGGTTGAACAGGTCGGTCAACCCGGGGTGGGCCGCGAACAGCGACCCGTAGAAGACTCCGGCCACCTCACCGGCGTGCGCACGCACGACATCGAGCGTGCCCCGGACGATCCCGGCCGCCGCGTCGGACAGCCGTTCCGCGTACTTCTCTTCGCTCACGGGGAAAAGTCTTCGCGCGGCGGCCCGGCCGCAGCAGTGATCAAGGTCCCGGACCGGACAGGGCCGGAAGTCCTCACGCCGACCGCCGCGGCACACTCGTGAACAGACCTCCACCGGGGACCTTTGTCACCCGGAAGCGTTTCGGTCGGTTCCGCGTCGACCACAGCCACCAAAGCCGGTGCTAAGGTCGGCGGCAATTCCCGAAAACAATGGCGAATTGCCTTCCAGAAACCCCACGGCCGTCCGCGATCTTCGGCGGAACCGGCCCCCCGCACTCGGCGCGGATCCGCTCGACCTGCGCCGACACCCGTCGACCCCTGCTGCTCCAGGGGTCGACGGGCCACCCCATCGGAAATCCTTTCCACACCGCTCGACATCACGATGAGGAGAAAACCCGACCGGATCGTGGTGCGATCAGAGTTCCCGGATCAGCGCGGCCATCTCGTCGTAGCTCGCCCGGACCCGATCGGTCCGGCCGGTGCGGTGGCGCTCCAATCGGGCCGCGCCGAGGTGCACGGCCCGGTAGACCAGGCCGCGGGGCCCGTCGGTGGGGCCGTAGGTCTCCTGGAAGGCCGCGCGGGCGTCGGCCGGTTTGCCCGCGAGCAGCGACAGGCCCCAGTCCGCGAGCGGGTCGCCCCAGGACGCGCGGTCGTGGTCGAGGACGCCGACGACGGTGGGCTCGGGCGCGTCGGGGTCGAGCATGAGGTTGGGCGTCCACAGGTCGCCGTGCAGCAGCCGCGGTTCGGTGACGGCGTCGAACAACCCCTTGTCCCGCGCCACGATCCTGGCCACCTGCTCGACGTCCCGGGCCACCAGCCCGGCGTCGACCAGATCGGCGGCGGTGTCGTGCAGCAGGGCCAGGACGGCGTCGCCCCAGCTGTCGAACCAGGGCCCGGCCACCGGCCCGAACCGCTCGCCGCGCACGTCGTGGACCTTGCGGGTGATCGCGCCGAGCCCCCGGTAGTAGGGCTGCCACTCGTGCCGGGGGTAGCGCTTGATCCCGTCGACGGCGGGCACGCCGGGGAGCACCGACTGCCACACGTAGTCGCGGTCCACGAGGTCGTGCGTCCAGTCGGCGAACAACGTGCGCGGCATCATCGCGGCGATCGGCGCGAAGTGCGGGAGGGCGGCCTGCTCGTTCCGCATCAACCGCCGCTCGATGCGGGCCTGACGCCGTTCCTCGGGCGCGATCCGCAACACCGCCCGCCCGGCGGCCAACGTGACGAGGCAGGTGGTGTTGTAGAGCCCGCCGCCGAGTTCCCGCACCCCGAGCACGCGCGCGTCGGCCCCGAACGCCCGTCGCGCCAACACCTCCACGTCCCCGACCGCCGGGTTCCGCCACTCCACCCGGGCGATCATCCTCCGTCGTGCACGCGCAGCAGCAGCCGGTGGAGGAGTTCGCGTTCGTCGGCGGTCAGCGGCGCGAGCACGGCGTCCTGCACGGCGGTCGCGTCGGCGAGGTGGGCGGCGAGGGCCTTCGTGCCGACCCGGGTCGGGGTGACGACCACGCGGCGGCGGTCGGCGGGGTCGCGGTCGCGGGCCACCTGGCCGGAGGTGGTCAGGTCTTCGAGGACCTTGGCCATGTCGCTCGGGTGGATCGACAGGCGGGCCGCCAGGTCGCGTTGGGTGTGCGGGCCGAAGTCGGCCAGGGCCGCCAGGACGGCGAAGTGCCACAGGCGGGCGTCCCGGTCGGCCAGCCGGGCGGCCAGGGTGGCGCGGGCGGACCGGCCGACCTGGGACAGCAGGTAGGTGGTGAGGACGGTCAGGGTGGGCGGCGTGTCCGGCACCGGGTCATTGTAGGGTCGCCCCAATCGTAGGTGGACACCTATCGAAGGGGACGACCCATGGACGCGCTGTACCCGAGACTGCTCGTGACGCGGTTCGCCGCGTGCTTCCGGTTCTACGACGCCGTGCTGCCGGACCTCGTCGGCGCGACGCTCGCCCGCGGCGACGAACGGGGGCCGTACGCGAGTTGGGACGTGCGGGCGGAGACGGCGGTCGCGCTGTTCGACCGGGCGGCCATGGCGGCGGCGATCGGCGCGGACGGGCGGTCGGCCGAGGGCGACGCGGTGGTGCTCACCAGTCGGGTGCCCGACGTCGACGCGGCGTTCCGACTGTGCCTCGCGCACGGCGCCCGCGAGGTCGCCGCGCCGACCGCCCGACCGGAGTGGGGACCGACCGCGCGCACCGCCCACGTGCGCGACCCCGAGGGGAACCTGCTGGAACTCCAGTCGTACTGACGCCCGCGGCCGACCGTCCGCCGGGTTTTGCGGCCGAACGGTCGGCGCGCCGGGTGGGCGGTGGACAAAAATAGGTCGGGGACGCGGCGGACCAATTCGGGCTGCCCCGACCGGCGCACCGGCGGACGGGCC
Organism: Actinosynnema sp. NPDC020468; assembly: GCF_040642015.1. Lineage (NCBI taxonomy): Bacteria > Bacillati > Actinomycetota > Actinomycetes > Pseudonocardiales > Pseudonocardiaceae > Actinosynnema > Actinosynnema sp. NPDC020468. Next base: position 116,383 of record NZ_JBFAEO010000018.1, on the reverse strand, counting down.
GGAACCGGACAGCACCGACGTCCGGCGGTTGTCCCCATTTTGGCGGAAATTCCGGCCGGCACCCCGATAATGATCAAGGCCGACGCGCTGACCTCGGCCAATACCCTTCCCGAAGCTCAGCAATGCGTCGCGGCGACGAATCACATCCACTGGCTATCTATTCTTCGACCGATCGCGACGAGCGTGCCTCGCATTTTTTCGTAACGGACCCGCAACGCCAATCGGCAGGCATACTGGTTGCGCGCTTCGGTGTAACGGGCGCAAACTCGGGCGCGATTCCGGGGTACCGGAATGAAGCGGGATAAACTACGGCGCGGGGTGCGCGGGTATGAACTGGTTCGGTCGGGCGGAATACCGCGGGAAACGTCGGTGGCGACGTGTCCTGTGCGCGGTTCCGGTGGGGATCGGGGTCCTGCTGGGCCCGGTGCACGGCGGCACGGCGGAGGGTCAGGGCTCCTCGGCGGACGATCCTCCGCCGGCTCTGCCCGCGCTCCAGGTCGTGGTGCTCGTGGACGAGTCCGGGAGCATCCAGGAGGCGGACCTGGTCCGGGAGAAGGAAGCCGCCCGGACGATCGTGTTCAGCGCGCTGGCGCCGGGATCGCAGGTCTCGGTGGTGGGTTTCGCCAGCACCGGCGAGCAGGGTCGCAGCGCGGTGGACGTGGTGTGCCCGCCGACCGTGCTCGACGGCGCGCAGGCCAGGGACACCCTCGCGGGGTGCGTCGGCAACCTGCGCAAGCGCACCGACCAGGAGGGCAGCGGCACCGACCACGTGCTGGCGCTGCGCCAGGCGCGGGAGTACGTCAAGGCGGGCGGCCCGGAGAAGAAGATCGTCTTCCTGCTCACCGACGGCAAGCTCGACGTGTCCGACAGCCCCAACTGGGGTGAGCCCTCGCAGCGCAACCAGGCCGCCGCGGCCGCGCTGCCGGGCGTGCTCGGCGAGTTGGAGCAGGCGGGCGCGCAGGTGTGGCCGCTCGGGTTCGGCGCGGTGGACCAGGCCGCGCTGCGCGGGTTCGCCAAGGGCAAGAGCTGCACGCCCGCCGCGGCCGACCCGCACGAGTCGGTGGTGCCCAACGCCGCCGAGCTGACCCAGGCCGTGTCCGAGGCGTTCTCCTCGGCCGGCTGCATCAAGTTCGGCGCGAAGGACACCGGCAGCGTGCCCAAGGGCGGCTCGACCGACCTGCACGTCTCGGTGCCCGCGGCCGCGAGCGACGCCTCGATCGTGGTCTACAAGCGCGACCCGCGCGTGCAGGTCGAGTACCGGGCGCCGGGCGCGTCCAAGCCCGCGCCCGAGCAGGGCGGCTCGGCGTTCGAGCTGGCCGGGCAGGCGACCGAGACGGAGTCGTTGCGCATCACCGATCCCGAGCCGGGCGAGTGGACCATCCGGCTGTCCTCGGCCGACGTGGCCGCCGACGACGTGGCCGCGACGGTGGTCTACCAGGCGGCGGTGCGGGCCAACATCTCCGGACCGCCGCAACCCGCCGCCGGGCAGAGCGTCGAGGTGGCCATGCAGATCTGGGCGCGCGGCAAGGCGGTGATCGACAAGGACGCGCTGGCCGGGCTGTCCTTCGTCACCACGCTCACCGGCAGCTCGAACTTCCCGCCGCAGCGGGTCACGCTGACCGACCCGGACGGCGACGGCACGTTCACCGGCTCCTTCACCGTGCCGGCGGACGCGACCGGCGACCTGACGTTCACCGGTCAGGTCTCGGGCATCGGCGTCGGCGGCGACACCAGGGTGTTCCGCGCGGCCGTGCAGCGGGAGGCGCCGAAGGTGCGGGCTCGGTTCCTCTTCGACACCAACCGCGCGACCGCGTCGCCGGGCGACGCGGTGACCGGGAAGGTGTCCGTCAGCAACGACTCCGGCTCGCCCGCCCGGCTGCTCGTGCAGCTGGCCGAGCCGACACCCGGCACCCAGCTGACCGTCGACGACGCGGAGGTGGAGGCCGGCACCGGCACCAGCGAAACCCCGTTCACACTCCGGTTCGGCGACGGGTCCTCGCTCGGCGTGCACGGCGCGAAGCTGCGGCTGGTCGAGGCGGACGACCCGTCGGCGGTGGTCGCCGAGCGGCTGTTCTCCACCGAGGTCGTGGCCAGACCCGGCGTGGTGGAGCGGTTCCTGTGGTTGTGGATCCCGGTCGTGGTGCTGCTGCTGGGTTTCCTCGGCTGGCTGCTGATCAGGTCGCAGGCGAACTCCCGGTCCGCCCGGGTCCGCGGGTTGCGCGCGCAGCTGTGGCGCGGCGGGTTCACCACCTCCGACGTGGTGCCGCGCGACCCGGAGTCGAAGGTGTTCGGCTTCGTGCTGCACGAGGACTTCACCGGTTTGCAGCTGCACCAGGCCGGACCGGGCGAGCCGGGCGCCTACGAGGTGCGGCGCGCCGGCCGCGGTGTCGCCCTGACCGCGCCCGGCGGTCGACCGGTCGTGCTGGCGCTGGGCGAGCGGCACGAGATCGGGCCGGACCTGGCCGTCGAGGTGCTGGACGAGCGCGGCGTGGTCGGAGGGCCGCCCGACCCGTTCAGCCCGGGGAGCGTCGGCCCACCGCCCGGTGAGCCGTTCGCGACCACCTCGCCGCCCACCGCGACCGCGGGGCCGGGCGACTTCCACACCGATCCCCACAACCCGTTCGACTGACCCGACGAGGACCGCGGCGTGCCCGCGGTCAGGACCACTAGGACGGTGCCCAGTGAGGATCTACCAACCGATGATGTTCGTCGGGCTCGGCGGGACGGGGTGCAAGGTCGGCGCCGAGTTCGAGAAGCGGCTGCGCGAGGAGCTGTGCGGTCCCGACGGCACCCGGCTGATGACCGACATGCAGGACCGCGGCTACCTGCCCTACCAGCTGCCCGCGTGCCTCCAGTTCGTCTACGCCGACCTGAGCTCCAACGAGCTCCAGCGGGTGCGCCGCGAGGTGGTGCCCGGCCGCGAGCACGAGTTGGCGGCGCAGAAGACCATGCACCTGATCGGCGACCTGGTGCCCGCGCGGCTGGGCAACTCGGCCGACGTCGCGCAGAGCCTGCGGATCAACCTGGACGAGGACGTCATCGACTGGCTGCCCGGCCGGGAGACCGATCCGCTGATCGGTCCGCTGGTGCGCGGCGCGGGCCAGTTGCCGACGGTGGGTCGCGGCGTGCTGTTCGAGACGCTCCGGCGCAACCCGGACACCGCGCTGCTGGGCGTCAAGGAGGCCATGGCGCGGATCAACGAGTCGGCCGGCGACCTCTTCGTGGTCAGCGGCAAGCGCGCGCAGCGGCTCGACCCGGTGATCGTGTTCGTGGTGTTCTCGGTGGCGGGCGGCACCGGCAGCGGGATCTACTACGACTACCTGCACCTGGTCGGCGACCTGATGCAGCGCGGCGGCAAGCGGGCCGAGATCTACCCGCTGGTGATGATGCCCTCGGCGTTCGACGACGGGCAGGGCGGCGGGCGGCCCGCCGACCTCAACGCGGGTTCGGCGCTGGTGGACCTGTTCCGGCTCGTGGACGACCAGAACGCGCAGGGCGCGGCCGAGCGGCTGGACTCCCACGGCGCGCGCGGCGCCCTGTCGGTGCGCTACCCGAAGCTCGACGTGGTGCACCTGCGGCCGAACACGGTGCAGACGGCGTTCCTGTTCGGCCGTCCGGTCGGCGGGGTGCGCCGGGACGACCTGAACCGCTCGATGGTGTCGCTGATGACCTCGCTGATCGGCGCGGGGCCGAGCGACCAGGACGAGGACGAGGACGGCGCGAACCGGCCGTACCAGTCGTTCGCGGACGGGTTCATCAACAACCAGGTGGACCGGCACGCGACCGCGGACACCGGTGTCGGGCGGCGGGGCGTGACGACGAGCGCGGTGGCCGCGCTGACCACGCCGCTGCTCGAGCTCACCGACGTGATCAGCTCGCACCTGCTGGCCCGGGCGGTGGACGAGCTGCTCGTGCCGCCGGGCGCGGCGGAGACGAACAAGCCGCACATCCGGCGCTTCATCACCGCCTCGGGTCTCGACCGCCTGCTGGAGGCGACGCCGGCGCGCATCCCGCCGCCGGGCAACCCGGTCGGCTACGGGCCGGTCACCGCGGTGCTGAACGAGCGGGCGTCGGCGATGAAGACCAACGCGGACCGGGGTCACGACGCGCTGGCCGGACCGATCGCGACGCTCGCGCAGGAGTTCGACCCGACCTCGGCGGCGGACGTGCTGCTGCACGACGTCGACCTGTTCCGGCTGGACCGCACGATCTTCGGGCACCGCGACCTCGCCGACCCGCTGGACAAGGGCGGTTTCCGGTCGCTGCTGGAGGGGTGGCGGTCCCCTCCCCCGCCGCCGCCCGGCCTCGACCCGTCGAGCCCGCCGCTGCCCCAGGACCTCAAGCGCAGCGTGACCCGCCGGCTGCGGATCGCCGACGAGTCGGTGCAGGCCGTGATCAACGCGCAGAACGTCTGGTACGCCTGGCAGACCCGGCGGATCTGGAACACCGCGTGGAACGACAGCCACCGGTTGTGGAGCAGGCCGTGGGGCGCGTTCACCGAGGAGTTCCGCGCGGTGCGCGACCAGTTCGAGGCGCACGCCCGCGGCGACCAGCACCAGTTCGACCTGCGCGCCCGCGACCTCTACAAGTCCCGGGTCGGCGTGACCTACCTGCTGCCGCCCGAGGACCACGGGCTCGAGGGCTTCTACCAGGTCGTGCTGGCGCGCTTGAAGGAAGACCTCGCCCAGCACCTGCCGCGCAACCCGCACGAGGGTCACGTGCTGAACCTGCTGCTGGGTCGGGACGGCTGGGCGCAGGCGTTCGCCAAGGGCAGGCAGGACCCGGAGGCGGCGGTCGCGGACGTGCGGCAGTGGATCAAGCGGGCGGTCACCGAGCGGGTCCGCCCGGACGACCGCAGCAGGCCCGCGCTGGTGCCGCGGATGGACGACCTGTTGGCGAACGCCGTGCAGCGGCGGGACAACAGCGTCACCGAGGCCGACCTCAACCGGTTCCGGCAGAAGCTGGCCGAGCTGGTGCCCGGCGGGTTCGCGCCCGACGGCCACGGTCCGCTCAAGGCGCTGTTCACCTACCCGGCGGCGCGCGAGGACGACGACGTGCAGCGGTTCCTGCGCCGCGAGGTGTCGCTGCCGATCGACATGCACGGCGAGCCCGAGTTCCGCGCGGTGCAGGCGGACTCGATGGTCGTGGTGCTCAACCGCAACTCGATGGGCGTGACCGAGGTGCCCGAACTGCGCCGCGTGGTGCGGTTGTGGGCCGACGCCCAGCGCGCGCCGCACCCGCAGGACACGCTCCAGTGGCGGCGGAGGTTGAGCCAGGACACCGACTACCTGCTGATGGACGAGCGCGACCGGCGGCAGGTGCTGCACCGGCTGCTGTGCGCGGCGTGGGACGGGCGGGTGTCGGTGAGCGGCAAGCCGGAGAGCCCCGACCACATCACGGTGGCGGTGAGCAGCGAGGCCTCGCCCATGACGCTGGACCTCGCGCCGCTGGGCAACCTGTCGTCGTGGGCGAGCGTGCTCCAGTCCTACGAGCGGTGGATCCTCACCGACGACGACGCCAACCGGCGCGCGTTCGCGGCCCGCCTGATGTCGTGGGTGCCGGCGGGCGCCGACCGCTCGCCGTCGCCGCCCGCGCCGGAGTTCACCACGCTGGTGGCGCTGGGCGGGTCGGAGCTGGCCAAGATCTGGGAGGCGGAGCGCAGCCCGGTGCTCGGCCGGGACGCCCAGCTCGCGGTGTTCAAGTCGTTCTGGGGCGAGTCGCTGCCGGCCGCGCTCAACCAGCGGCTGTCGACCACCCCGAAGAGCCTGCTGGAACTGCGCGAGCACGTCGACCTGACGCACGGTCTCGGCGGAGAGCACCGGCCATGACGGGCGGACCCGGTCCGGACGCGGGAGGTGGGTGGTCGTGAGCACGTCGAGGGTGGTGGTCGTCGACCTGCGCGGCGGTGGCGCGCCGCCGGCGGACGTGGCGGGCGGCGTCGTGGTGCTCGACCACGCGGGCTCGCTCGTCGCGCACGGCGACGTGTACCTGCGGTTGCTGGGCGAGGACATGGTCACCGGCGTGGTGTGCCTGGCGGTCGGCGAGGAGCCGGACCGGACCGACGGCGTGGTGCTGACCGTGCCGCCCGCGCTCCGGCACGCCTGCGTGCTGTGGGTGGGCGACCCGCGCGGGGTGGAGTGGGCGCCGGAGCGGACCGCGCCCAAACCCGTGGAGCGGCCCGGTGTCGCGCTGGACGACCTGGTGGCCGCGTTGCGCGCGCCGCAGCTGTTCGACCGGGTGGTGGCGTTGGCCGAGCAACTGGGCGCGCCCGCGGCGAGTCCGGGCATCCGGCTGGTGTCCAACGCGTCGGACCTGGGCGAGCTGGCGCACGCGGGCTCGACGGTGGTCCGCACGCTGTGCGCGGAGGACCGGCCGCTGCCGCACGACCTGGACGCCGCGCTCGCCCGGGGTCGGCCGGTCGGGTCCGAGGGCGCGGTGCTGTCCGGTCGGGTGCGCGAGGCGCAGGCGGACGCGGTGCGCCGGCTCGGCCACGTGGTGGCGCTCGCGGGCGCGTTGTCGTCGCCGGGCGCGTTGTTCGGCGCGGACCGGCCGACCCGTCAGCTCGGCGCGCACGTGCGGTGGGCCGGGCAGGCCGCGGAGCAGCACCGGCGGGTGGTGGTCGAGCTGCTGCACCGGATCGACGGCCACCTCCAGGTGGGGCGCCCGTCGGTCGGCGAGGTGGTCGAACTCGGCGCGCCGCCGCCGTGGGAGAGCGACGGTCGCGAGGTCGCGGCCGGGTTGCGGGACGTGGTCGACGGCGAACTCCGGGCGGGTGCGTCACTTCCGCCGCTGGCGCACCGGTTGCGGCTGATGGGCGCGCGCACCGCGCCGCAGGGGTGCGCGGGCGCGCTGGAGACGGTGCGCGGTCGTGGGCCGCACGCGCTGGCGATGCCGGAGTTCCGCCGGTGGCCGCTGCGGTTGTGGACGGCGCCCGCGGTGCTGCTCGGGTGCGCGCTGGTCGCGTTCCTGCTCGGGCCGGGGTGGCCGGGTCCGCTGGCGGGGGTGCTGCTGGCGCTGGCCTGGTTCGGCGTCGGGTGGCTGCTGCTGGGTCGGCGTCCGCTGGCCGACGGCGAGCCCGGGTTGCGGGCCGCGCTGGGCCGGGCGCTGGCCGGGTACGCGGCGCCGGGCCTGCTGGGCGCGGTGGCCGGCGCCCTGCTCGAGGTGCCGGTGCCGGTTCCGGCGTGGCTCGGCCGGTCGGTGGCCGCGGTCGTGGTGCTGCTGGCCGCGGCGGCCGCGGTGTTCGGCTGGCGGGCGGCGGTGCGGCGGTGGCGCGCCGGGTTGCGGATCGCGGAACTGCACCTCGCGGTCGAGGAGGCGGCCCGGGTCACCGAGGGCGTCGTGGCCCGCGAGTGGCTGCCGGTGCGCAGGCGGCGGACGACCGCGTCGGCGGCCTCCGAGGTCGCGGCCGGGTTGGACGAGGTCGCCGCCGGATTGGCCCGCGACGGCGCGGTGTTGTTCAGCGGCGCGCTGCCCGGTCCGCGCGACGGCAACGGGCTGCGGCCGGTGCCGCAGGAACTGCTCGCGGTGGTGCGCGCCGACCTGGTGGAGGTGTGCCGGTCCGCGCTGGCGCCCGCGTGGCAGGCCGCGGAGAACGGCGAGCGGACCCCGGAGGGCGTCTACGCGCAGCGGGTGGAGCGGTTGCTGGTCGAGTACGACGCCGCCGTGCGCCGGGAGGGCCTGCTGGCGGTCGGCGAGGACGTCGACCGGGCCCGGGACGCGCTGATGGCCAGGCTCTGGGCGGAGTCGCCCGCCGCGCACGCCGCGCTGCGCACCGACGTGGGCGGCGAGATGACCCAGTTGTGCCGCAGCGGCCAGCTGGGCTACCTCAGCACGACCGCGGTGCCGGGTCTGATCCGGTTCGCGCCCGGCCGGTTGCGCCGGGTGCTCGAGGCGCGGGGCGAGGCGCGCGGTCCGGTCGCGGACCCGAGCGTCGCGTGGGGCGACTCGGGCGAACTCGTCGGCGCGCTGCGCCTGGTGCCGCTGCGGGCGGAGTCGGTCGCCCGCGCGCTCGGCGGGGTGCGGTAGATGGCGGATGCCCCGAACGGACTACGGGAACCCTTGTCCGCCAACGGTTCCCGGCTTCCTACGCACGTGCCACGATGGGCGTGCGGCACGGCGGGGCGGGACGGCGGGTGGCAGGGTCCGAGCGGCGTCGAGCGGGGTGCGGTGGATGGGTTCTGGTGAGGTCGTGCGCTGTCGCAACGGGCTGGGCGTGCTCGGCGAGCTGGAGATCGAGGAGCTGGCCGGGTTCGTCACGCCCGGTTCGGCGCTGGACCAGCAGTTGGTGCGGGTGAAGGGGCAGGTGTACGTGCGCAAGTACGTCTCGCGCGCGTCCGGCGGTCGCAACCCCCACCTGTACGACCTGCTGGAGAACGAGGTCCGCGCGGGCACCCGGCTCGGCCAGGTGTTCCGGGACGCCTACCCGCGCCAGCTCGCGAGCCTGGTCGCCTACAACACCGATCTGGAGGAGCCGTTCGTGTTGCTGCGCGAGTACTTCGGCGAGCCGGCGGCCGGTCCGGCCACCCGGTTCGAGACCGCCGACCGGCTGCGGTTCCAGCACGAGCTGCTCCGGGCGCTCCAGCTGGTCTCGATCGCGGGCCTGGTGCACGGCGCGGTCGGGATGGAGACCGTCCGGTGGCACGAGGGCAGGCTCCAGCTGGTCGACTTCGAGTGGGCGCAGCGGGTGGGCGAGCCGCGGCGGCCGGGCCGGCGGTCGATCGCCCGGTCGCCGGAGCAGCAGCACGGCGGCGGTCTGGTCGACGGGCGCGACGACGTGTGGGGCGCGGGCGTGCTGATCCGCGAGCTGCACCTGGGCCGGCTGGGGGTGAACGGCCACCGCGGCCAGGACCCGACCCTGTTGCGGGACCTGCTGAACCCGGTGTTCGACCGGCCCGTCGAGCACCGGCCGACCGCGGCCGACCTGCTGGTCCGGCTGCACGGCGACGCGACCCCGCCGCCCTTCGCGGACCCGGACGCACCGCTCGCCGCCGGTCGCGAGCTGTTCGAGCAGGTGGCCAGGCGCAAGACCGGCGCCGCGCCACCGCCACCGGCCGGCAAACCGCGGAGCTGGCTGCGGACGCTGTTCACCCTGATGGCGCTCGCGGTCGTCGCCCTGCGCGGGACGAGGCCGTGGTGACCGGGCGCGCGGTGCGCTGCCCGGTGTGCGCGGACCGGATCAGCTGGGAGCCGGGCGCGCCGGTGTCGGTGTGGGACGTGGAGAACAGCCGGTACGAGACGGTGCGGGTGACCGCGTTGGCCCCGGAGAAGCGCGCCGACCTGGAGCGGCTGGCCTACCGCCAGTGCCCCAACCCGAGCGGCGACACCGCGGCGCACTACCTGCCCGCGACCTACGCCGACCACGGCGAGCCGCTGGTGATCGGGCTGGTCGGCGCGCCCGCGTCGGGCAAGACGCACCTGCTGACCGCGATGATCCGGCAGATCCACCTCGACGGCCTCGGCGCGCACGGGATCACCGCCGCGCCGCTGGACTTCCGCCGGCACCGCGACTTCCACGACGACTACGTGCGCAAGTTCGAGGCGGGCGGCACGTTGTCCGGCACCGACACCGGCGTGGTGGAGGCGGCGGACATCCTGCTGCTGCGCGGGCCGACGGGCGCCCGGCCGGTGTCGTTCTTCGACGTGGCGGGCGAGGACCTGGAGGACCCCGAGGCGCGCAACCGGGCGACGAAGTTCCTGGCCGGCACGACGGCGGTGGTCTTCGTGCACGGCTCGGAGGACCCGCTCGACACCGGTCGGCCGACGCCGCGGAGCGAGAACCGGTCGTTCCACCTCGCCGTGGAACGACTTCTGGCGCTGCCCGACGGCGCGCGGCTGCCCGCGGTGATCGCGGTGACCAAGTCCGACCGGCTGCGGTACGTGCCGCCCGCGGACCGGTGGCTGCACCGGGGCGACGAGCGGACCGTGGACGCGGCCCGGATCCGCGCCGAGAGCCGGGACGTGTTCGCCTACCTGCACCACGTGGGCGCGGGCGCGTCGTTGCGGCCGTTCGAGGCGTTCACCCGGTGCGCGCTGCACTTCGTGTCGGCCAGCGGCGGCGACGCGAAGCCGGTCGACCGGGGCGACCCGGCGGTGCGGCACTTCCCGCGCGGCTTCCGGCCGACGAGGGTGTTGGAGCCGCTGGTGTCGATCCTGGCGATGACCGGCATGATCGCGGGCGCGGAGGCGGAACGGGTGGGTGCGCCGTGATGGGCTCAGGACTGCACCGGGCGTACTTCGCCTGGTCGGAGACGAACCAGCAGCACACCATCGTCAGCTCGTCGTTCGACAGCGAGCACCAGCGCCGCAAGTGGGTGAACCGGTTGCGCGACCACGTGCGGCTCCAGCCGACCACCGCGGGTCCGCCACCGGCGTCCGCGCTGACGCTGCTGCGGTTCACCGACGACACGGCGGCGCTGGTCCGGCGGATCCGGCGGGGTCACTCGGACGGCCGCAACGACGCGACCGTCCTCATCGGACCGGACTCGCTGCTCGACGTGGACCGGGCGGTGGCCATCGAGCTGTCCGGCGCCGGCACGGTGTGGTCCGACGAGCCGCCGCCGAACGAGCAGATGTCCACGGTGGCACCGGTGTTCCTCAACGAACTGCCCGAGCCGCGACCGCTGCCCGAACTGGCGCCGTTCCGGGGTCAGCTGGTCGAGGTGCTGTCCCGGTTCCTGGAGAACCCGTACCAGTCGGTGACCGTCGTCGGGTTCCCGGAGCGGGAGCGGCTGGTGATGGCGTGGGGCGTGTGGGCGTGCCTCTCGCTGCACCAGGACCGCCGGTTCGCCGACCGGGTGTCCTCGTTCTCCACCTACGAGCACCGGCACGACGTGGGCCAGCCCGGTCTGGTGTTCGCGCCGCTGCGCCCCTCCGGCGGCGCCGTCGAGCGCACCGTGGTCGACCTGCGCTCCAACGCGGTCCGGGTCCGCGCGCCCGAGGCCGAGCAGCTCGTCGCGCTGCTGTTCGGCGAGCAGGTCAACGCCAGGCCCAGCCGCGTGCCGGTCGAGAACCACGCGGCGCCCGTGCCGCCGGAACCGCCGAGGACCCCGCCGCCGAACCCCGTCCGCCCGCCGACCCTGCCGCCGCCGGTCGTGACCGCGGGCCGGTCCCTGCTGCTCTCCGGCCCGTCCGCGCAGGCCCTGCTGAACCAGCTCCAGCAGGAGCGGCACAACCCGCGCGAGGGGATCCGGAAGGCGTTCGACGTGCCCGAGATCGACCGGGTGACCGCGCTGGTCGAGCACGGCATCCGGGACGAGTTCCTGCGGACGTTCCTCACCGTGCTGTACGGGCCGAAGCTGGAGGACCTGCGCGACGAGCGGAGCAGGGCGCGGAGGCACGCGGCGGAACTGCTGGCGCGGTGCGAGTCCGAGCAGCTGGCGATGCTGCTGGGCGCCGCGGTGCGCGACGACGGGCCGTTGGCGATGCAGGCCTACGACCGGTGGACGGCGAACGGCCGCCTGCCCGCGCGGCCGACCGGGCAGGCGGCCAGGGTGGCCCAGGCGGTGCGGCGCAGCCGGCGGCTGACGGCCGTCGCGATCGCCGCGGTGGTCCTGTTCCTGGGCCTGGTGTTCGGGCTCGGCTGGGCGGTCGGCCGACCGACCGCCGCGGCCGTGCCGACGACGGGCACCTCGGAGCCCGCGCCCCAGGCCGTCGTGCCGACCACCACGGAGGCGCCGCCGGCCGGGAAGGCCACCGGCACCGCGGTGGTGCCGTTGCCCGATCCGACCTCCGTGGTGGTCTCGTTCGTGCGCGTCGGCGAGTCCTACTACCCGCAGGACAGGTGCGTGGCGGAGGGGACGCCGGACACCTGGAGGTGCCCGCAGGTGAGCCAACCGCCCGACAAGCCGAACACGTTGCCCGGTCTGGTCGCGATCGCGGTGCCGGGGGGCGAGGTGCCCCTGCTGCTGGCGAAGGCGAAGGGCGTCGAGGCGGTCGTGCGCGGCGCCGCGTGGGGCGCGGAGCAGGTCGTGCGGCCATGACGGGCGTGGTGGCCGTCAGCGGATGTCGGCCACCACGTAGAAGTACCAGCCGGGTCCGCGGGAGCCGCCCTGCGGCGCGCTGGTGAAGTAGTGGCACGGCCAGGTCTGGAACTCGGGCGGGCTGCGCCACGCGGTCGAGTCGGCGTCGCAACTCGTCTGGTCCGCGTACGGACCCACGTAGTACCGCGCCCACCACGGGTCGGCCTGCGCGGCGCCGCCGGCCGCCAGGACACCCCCGAGTGCCAGCACGGCCGCCAGTAACCCTTGCGCACGTCTCATCGGACACCCCTCGCGAGTAGGAATTCCCCGAAGGTTCACACGAGACGTGCCTGGTCAGCCAGCCTTTCCACTCGCTTGTACCAACGCTGTTCGGCTATCGAACGATCGGCGACATTTCGATCGGCGATCGATCGAACGGTGTCCGCCAAGCGGCCCAGAGACGATCAACCGGGGGGCGGTACCGCGCTTCGATTGACAATGATTACCATGTTGCCCACTTCATGATCGTGGTTGTCGTTGTCGTTGTCGAACAAGGGGGATGAGTGGCCCACCTGCTGATGGTCGAGAGCTGGGTCGGCGCGATGAGCTCGCTGCTGCCCCGGGCGATCCACGAGTCCGGACACCGGTTCACGTTCATCACCCGCGACCTGCACCACTACCTGCGCAGCGCACCGGCGCACCCGCACCCGCTGCTGGCGGCGGACAACGTGCTCACCGCCGAGACCAACGACCTGCCCGCGCTGCTCGACCACGTCGCCGCGCTGCACGAGGTGCTGCGGTTCGACGGCGTGATCTCGTCGTGCGACTACTACCTGGCCACCGTGGCGCACGTCGCCGCGCGGCTGGGTCTGCCCGGACCGGACCCGCGCGCCGTCGAACGCGCCTACCGCAAGGACCTCACCCGGACCGCGCTGGCCGAGGCGGGCGTGCCCGGGCCCCGGTTCGCGCTCGCCGAGGACTGGTCGGCGACCGCCCGCGCCGCCACCGCGCTCGGCTACCCGCTGGTGATCAAGCCGGTGGACCTGTGCGCCGGCATGCACGTGCGCAAGGTCGCCGACGAGCACCAGCTGCGCGAGGCGTTCGCCGCGATCGAGGCGTTCCCGGTCAACGCCCGCGCCCAACCGAGGGTGCGGACCGTGCTGCTGGAGGAACTGCTCACCGGACCCGAGGTGAGCGTGGAGACCGTGACGGTGGCCGGCACGACGCACGTCGTCGGCGTCACCGACAAGAGCCTGGCGGGTTCGCCGTGGTTCGTGGAGAGCGGTCACATGTTCCCCGCCGACCTGGACACCGCCGCGGCCGAGGAGGTCGCGGTGCGGGCGATCACCGCGCTCGGGCTGGACGACGCGGTCGCCCACACCGAGGTCAAGCTGACCCCGGACGGACCTCGGCTGATCGAGGTCAACCCGCGGCCGGCGGGCAACCGGATCACCGAGCTGGTCCGCCGGGTCACCGGGGTCGACCTGCCCGCCGTGTACGCGCAGCTGGCCGTCGGCGAGAAGCCCGACCTGCGGCCCGCCGACACCGGCGTGCGCAGCGCGGCCGTCTCGTTCCTGCTGCCGCCGCGCGCCGGTCTGCTCGCGGGCGTCGACGGCGACCTGGCCGGCGCGCCGGACGTCGTGGACTGGGCGCTCAAGGGCGAGGGCCACCGGGCGGGTGACCCGACCAGCAACAACAGCTACCTCGGGCACGTCGTGGTGACCGACACCGCCGGTCGCGGCGCGCGGGCGAAGGCCGAGCGGCTGGTGGGCGCGCTGACCGTGCGGTACGCGGAGGAGCAGGCGTGACGCTGGACGACCTGGTCGCGCTGGTCCGGCGCGGCGAGCTGGGGCCGGACCCGGCGGGCAGCGAGGTGAGCGTCGCGTTCACCACCAGGCAGGGCGCCCGGCACGCCACCCGCGACCAGACCTACCGCAACACGGTGGTGAGCCTGCGCGTGGAGGCGTCCGTCGGGTCGTGCTCGGTGGAGGAGATCGCGGACGCCGACGTGCACGAGTGCGTCGGCCGGACCGTCGGCGAGCTGCTCGACCACCCGGACCCGGCGATCCGGACCGCCGTGCTGGACGCCTACCTCGGGCACGTGCGCCCGCACGCCGCCTCCGACGCCCGGACGGTGACCGTCGGTCCGGGCAGCTCACTGGTGAAGTCGTTGCGCCGCGCCGAGGCCGTGGTGGACCTGTTGGACCCGGCGCCCGGCGAGCGGGTGCTGGTCGTCGGCGTCGTCAACTCGCTGCTGCACCACCTGCGCGAGCGCGGCACCGATTACGTCGCGTGCGACCTGCGCGGCGGCCGGACCGAGTGGGGCGAGGCGGTCACCACCGACGCCACCGCCGCGCTCGACCGGTGCGACCTCGTGCTGGCGTCCGGCATGACGGTCGGCAACGGCACGTTCGAACCCCTGCTGCGCGGTGCGCGCGCGGCGGGCACACCGGTCGTGGCGTTCGCGCAGACCGCGAGCGCCGTGCTGCCGTGGTTCATCGGATCCGGGGTGCGCGCGGTGGCCGCCGAGCCCTACCCGTTCTTCTGGCTCGACGGCGGACCGACCACCACCCACCACTACACGGAGCGTCCGTCGTGACCCGGAGGAACCACCACCTGCTCGACCTGCTCGGCGACACACCCGTGGCGCGGATCGACACGCCACTCCCCCACCGCCACGGCGGTTTCTGGGCGAAGCTCGAATGCCTCGGCGCGGGCGGCATGAAGGCGCGGCCCGCCGTGTCGATGCTGCGCGCGGCCCGGGACCGGGGCGAACTGCGGCCGGGCGCGGTGGTCGTGGAGTCGACCAGCGGCACCCTCGGCCTCGGCCTCGCGTTCGCGGGCCAGGCGCTCGGCCATCCCGTCGTGCTGGTCGTGGACGACGAGTTGGAACCGTCGATGCGGACCCTGCTGCGCACCCACGGCGCGCGGCTGGAGGTCGTGGAACAGCCGCACCCGACCGGCGGCTGGCAGCAGGCCCGGCTGGACCGGCTCACCGCCGTGCTGGCCGAGCACCCCGACTCCTACTGGCCCGACCAGTACAACAACCCCGACAACCCCGCCGGGTACGCCGGTCTGGCCCGCGAGCTGGTCGACCAGCTGGACCGGGTCGACGTGCTGGTGTGCAGCGTCGGCACCGGCGGGCACAGCGCGGGCGTGGTCACCGCGCTGCGCCGGTACTGGCCCGCGATCCGGCTGGTCGGCGTGGACACGGTCGGCTCCACGATCTTCGGGCAACCGGCCAGGGCCCGGGTGATGCGCGGCCTGGGCAGCAGCATCTACCCCCGCAACGTCGCTTACTCCGAATTTGACGAGGTGCACTGGCTCGGGCCCGTCGAGGTGGTCGACGCGTGCCGGCGGCTGGCCCGCGACGCGTTCGTCACCGGCGGGTGGAGCACCGGCGCGGTCGCCCTGGTGGCCGCGTGGGCGTCCCGGGTCGAACCGGGCGCTGTAGTGGCGACGATCTTCCCCGACGGTCCGCACCGCTACCTCGGCACGATCTTCGATGACGGCTTCTGCACCGCGCGCGGCCTGCTCGGCCCCTCGGCCGACCGGCCGGTCGAGATCGGCCACGCGGACACCGTGGAGGTGACCGGGTGGGCGCGCTGCCGCTCGGTGGTCGACCCGCGCCTGGCGGTGCCCGCGTGAGGGTGACCTGGGAGGTCTACGGCCTGGAGCTGCGCACCCCGCTGCGGATCTCGCGGTCGGTGATGAGCAGGCGGGACGCGGTGCGCGTGGTCGTGGAGTGCGACGGCACGCGCGGTCACGGCGAGGTCGTGACCAGCGTCTACTACGGGCTCGACGTGCCGCGGATCCTGGAGCTGCTGACCGGGTTGCGCCCCGCGTTCGCCGGGGTGCGCGAGCCGGCGGCCGCGTTCGACCTGATCACCGACCTGCCGTCCGGGGTCCGGGCGGCGGTCGACGCGGCGCTGCACGACCTGGTCGCGAGCCGGGCCGGCGTGCCGGCCCGGGTCGCGCTCGACTGTCCGGAGTGGACGGACGTGGCGACCGCGTACACCATCGGCCTCACCTCGCCCGGCGAGGCCGCGAGCCAGGCGGCCTCCTTGGCGCACCGGGGTTTCTCGGTGCTGAAGGTGAAGGCGGGCGGCGACCACGACGTGGCCGTGGTCCGCGCGGTCCGGGCCGCCGCGCCGGAGGCGAGGCTGGTGCTCGACCCCAACGGCGGGTGGACCGCCGAGCAGGCGGCACGGGTGCTCGACGCGATCGGCGCCGCCGGCGTCGGGCTGGACGCGGTGGAGCAACCCCTCGCGCCCGGTCACCTCGAGGCGTCGGCCTGGCTGCGCGCCCGGTGCGCGTTCCCGCTGGTGGCCGACGAGGACGCGGCGACGGTGGCCGACGTGCGGGCCCTCGCGGGCGTGGTCGACGGCGTCAACGTGAAGCTGGCCAAGTGCGGCGGCGTCACGGCCGCGCTGGAGCTGATCGCCGCGGCGCGGGAGGTCGGCCTCGACGTGATGTTGGGCTGCCTCGTCGCGTCCTCGCTCGGCATCGCGCCGGCCGTGCACCTGACCGGGCACGCCCGCTGGGTCGACCTGGACGGCCACCTGCTGCTCGCCGACGACCCGTGGTCGGGCATCTCCGGCGAGGACGGCACCCTCCGGCTCTCCGACGCGCGCGGGTGGGGCGTGGTGCGCCGATGACCCGCTCCACCCCGGGCGATCCCGCTCCCCCCGTTCCCGTGCCCCGACCCCCGACCCGTGCGACCGCACCCGGACCACCAGGAATCACAACCATGACGACCTCCCGGACCACGACCCCGGATCCGGTCGTGGTGCCCCGATGACCTCGTTGCCCCGGCCGGGCCTCCGCCGCTCCGACCGGGTGTCACGGCGCGACGAGGTGCGCCGATGACGCGGTTCGCGGCGCCGGTGCGACTGCTGCTGGTCAACCAGTTCGCCGTCAACACCGGCTTCTACCTGCTGATCCCCTACCTGGCCCAGCACCTGGGCGACCTGGGCCTGTCCGCCGCCGTGGTCGGCGTGGTGCTCGGCGTGCGCACGTTGAGCCAGCAGGGCATGTTCGTCGTCGGCGGCACCGCGTCGGACCGGCTCGGTCCGCGCGGGGTGATCATCGCGGGCTGCGCGCTGCGCGCGGTCGGGTTCGGGTTGTTCGCGTTCGGCGACTCGCTCGCCGTGGTGCTCGCCGCGTCCGTCCTCAGTGGACTGGCGGGCGCGCTGTTCAACCCGGCCGTGCGGGCGTACGTGGCGTTGGAGGCGGGCGCGGCCCGCACCGAGGCGTTCGCCCGGTTCAACGTCTACGCCCAGGCCGGCGCGCTCGCCGGTCCGGTGCTCGGTGGTCTGCTGGTGCTGTGGGACTTCCGGGTCGCGGCCGTGGTGTCGGCCGGCATCTTCGCGGCGCTCACCGTCGCGCAGGCGCTCGTGCTGCCCGCCCGGCCGGCGGCACGGCGCGGCGGCACGGTGTCCGCCGACTGGCGGGAGTGCCTGGCCAACCGCCGGTTCCTCGCATTCACCGCGGTGACGAGCGTGCTCTTCCTGCTCCAGAACCAGCTCTACCTGCTGCTGCCGGTGCGGGCGCGGGACGCGGTGGGCGCGGACTGGGTGGTCGCGCTGCTGTTCCTGGTGTCCACGGTGCTCACCGTGGCGCTCCAGGTCCGGGTGACGAGGCGGCTGTCCCGGCTGCCCCGGGGTGTCGCGATCGCGACCGGCGCGGCCCTGGCGGGTCTGGGTTTCCTCGCGCCCGCGCTGTGGGGCGGGCTGGTGCCGGTGCTCGTCGCGACGGCGGGGCTCGCGGTCGGCGTGGTGGTCGCGCAGCCGTTCGTCAACGACCTGGTGCCCTCGTTCGGGCCGGACAGCCTCGCGGGCACCTACTACGGCGTGTTCTACCTGGTGTCCGGGGTGGTCGCGGCGGTGGGCAACACCGCGATCGGCTGGGTCATGGAGGACGGCACGGGCTCGGCGGCACTGCTGTGCGCGGTGGTCGGGCTGCTGGGCGCGGCCGGCGTGCTGCGGCTGCACCGGCGCGGACTCCTCGACCCGACCCGACAGGAGGTCTCCCGGTGAACCTGCTCACCGACAACCCCGAGCTCTACGAGCACCAGTTCCCCGACCCGGAGAACGTGGCCGCGCGGTTCGCGCACGACGTGATCACCCGGTTCGGCGGCGGCGCCACCCTGCTCGACATCGGCTGCGGCACCGGCCGGGACGCGGGGTGGTTGTCCCGCAACGGGTACCGGGTGTCCGGTGTGGACTCCTCGGTCGCGATGGCCGAGCACGTCCGGCGCCGGCACCCGGCGGTGGACGTGACGGTCGCCGACATGCGGGAGTTCGCGCTGGACCGCCGGTTCGACGTGATCACCTGCCTGGACAGCGCGCTGCTGTACTGCCACACCAACGCCGACCTGACCGCGTTCCTTGACCGCTGCCGGGCGCACCTGACGCCCGGCGGCCTGCTGCTGGCCGAAATGCGCAACGGCGCGTTCTTCCTGGGCAGCACCGAACTCCTCGACGGGCCGCGCACCCGCACCGTCGAGTGGCGCGGGGTGCCCTACACCTCGCGCACCGAGCTGTGGATCGACCACGCCGAGCAGCTGCTGCGCCGGCGGCGCGAGTGGACGTGGCCGGACCGGGCCGAGCCGCTCGTGCAGACCTCCGCGTGGCGACTGCTGTTCCCCCAGGAACTGCGGCACCTGCTGGACGTCGCCGGGTTCGACGTGCTCGCCCTGTTCGACCGGCCCGGACCCCGCACCGAACCGAGGTGGACCGAGGGCGCGCCGCTGAGCGGAGCCCTGTCCGGAGACCGCCTGCACCTCGTGGCGCGACTGCGCGCCGACCACGGAAGGAAAGCACGATGACGTTCACCCGCCGCACGCTCCTCGGCGTCACCGCCGTCCTCCTCACCGGATGTGGCACGGGCACATCCGCGCCCACCGGTCCGCGCTCCGGCGGCCGGCTGCGCGCCGCGTTCGCCGGCGGTGGCGCGAAGGAGGTGCTCGACCCGCACCTGGCGAACCTGTTCGTGGAGGCGGCCCGCGCGAAGGCGCTCTACGACAAGCTCGCCGACCTCGGCTCGGACGTCGCGCCGCAGCCCAGACTCGCGGAGCGGTGGGAGCCGAGCGCCGACCTGACCCGGTGGCGGATCACGCTGAGAAAGGCCGTGTTCCACGACGGGAAACCGGTGCGGCCGGCGGACGTGCTCGCGAGCTACGCCCGAATCCTGGACCCGAAGCGGGCGTTCCGGGCCAAGTCGAGCCTCGCGCTGATCGACCTGGCGAACAGCCGCGCGGTGGACGACCGGACCGTGGAGTTCGCGCTGACCCGGCCGTTCGTGGAGTTCCCCAACGCGCTGGCCGCGTTCGGCGCGTACATCACGCCCGAGGGCGCGGAGGACTTCACCAAGCCGGTCGGCTCCGGGCCGTTCTCGTTCGTCTCCTTCGAACCGGGCAAGTCCGCGCTGCTCAAGCGGAACCCGGACTACTGGGAGGGCGCGCCGCTGCTGGACGAACTGGAGTTCGTGATCGCGAACGAGGAGTCGGCGCGGACCAACGCGCTGCTGGGCGGGCAGGTCGAGTACGCGCACGACCTGACGCCCACCACCGCGCGGGCCAACGAGGCGGGCGGTCGGATGACGATCCACCGCGCGCCCAACAGCGCCGTGCAGGCGTTCGCGATGAAGCTCGACCGGCCGCCGTTCGACAACCGGGACCTGCGCGAGGCGCTGTTCCTGCTCGCCGACCGGCCGCAGCTGGTGGAGTCGGTGCTCGCGGGCAGCGGGCAGCCCGCGAACGACCTGTTCGGCAAGGGCTACCAGCACTACGCGGACGACATCCCGCAGCGCGCCCGCGACCTGGACAAGGCGAAGTTCCTGATCCGCAAGGCGGGCGCGGAGGGGTTGACCGTCAAGCTCGACACGTCGACCGCCGCGGCCGGCATGGTCGAGGCCGCGACCGTGTTCGCCGACCAGGCCAAGGGCTCCGGGCTGACCATCGAGGTCGCGATGGGCAACAAGGACACCTACTGGTCGGACATCCTGAAGAACGGCGCGCTGTCGAGCTTCCGGTCCGGCGCGATGCCGATCGAAACCCACATCGCGCAGCGGCTGCTCAGCGGGGCGGGCACGAACGTGACCAAGTGGCAGCGTCCCGAGTTCGACGCCCTGTACGCCACGGCGGTGTCCACTTCGGACAGTGGCGCGCGGGACGCGGCGTACCGGGAGATGCAGCGGTCCCTGCACGCCGAGGGCGGCTACCTGATGTGGGGGTTCGCCGACTGGATCGTCGGCGCGGCGCCGAGCGTGGGCGGCATCTCCACCGCGCCCGCGAACACCCTGGACTGGGCCCGGTTCGACAAGGTGTGGCTGAGGTGACCCTGCGCGCCTACGCGAGCCGCCGGCTCCTGCTCGGCCTCGTCCAGGTGCTGGCCGTGGCCACCGCGGTGTTCCTGCTGGTGCAGGCGTTGCCGGGGGACGCGGCCGTGGCGCTGGCGGGCGACCAGCCCGACCCGGCCCGGATCGCCGCGATCCGCACCGCGATGGGCCTCGACCGGCCCGCGCCCGCCCGGTACGCGGACTGGCTGCTCGGGTTGCCGCGCCTGGACTTCGGCGTCTCGCTGGTGTCGGGCCGACCCGTGGCGGAGTTCCTGGCCGCCGGTGTCGGCCCGACCCTGCTGCTCGCGGTGCCGACGTTGGTGCTGCTGCTGCCGATCTCGGTGCTCGTCGGCGTCACGGCGGCGCTGAACGAGGGCGGCCGGCTCGACCGGGTGCTCACCTCGCTCACCACCGGCCTGCACTCGATCCCGGAGTTCGCCCTGGCCGTGGTCCTGGTGGCGGTGTTCGGCGTGCAGTTGGGCTGGTTGCCGCCGACCGCGGTCGGGGTCGACCTGGCCGCGAACCCGGCCGTCCTGGTGCTGCCGCTGGTCGTGCTGCTGGCCAGGCCCGTGTGCACGATCAGCCGACTGGTGCGCGCGGGCATGGTCGACGCGCTGTCGTCGGACTACGTGCGGCACGCGCGCCGGCTCGGGTTGACCGAGACGCGGGTCCGGTACCGGCACGCGCTGCCGAACGCGCTCGCGCCCGCCGTGCAGCAGGTCGCCCGCACGGCGGACTGGTTGTTGGGCGGCGTGATCGTGGTGGAGGCGGTGTTCGTCGTGCCGGGTCTGGGCACCACCCTGGTCGACGCGGTGGCGGCCCGCGACCTCCCCGTGGTGCAGGGGTTGGCGGTGGTGTTCGCGGTGACGACCGTCGTGGTGAACCTCGCGGCGGACGTGATCGCGTTCCGGCTCGCGCCCCGCACGGAGGTGGCCACGTGAGGCTGCTGCTCGTGCTGGCGCCGCTGGCGCTGGCGCTGCTGGGTCCGCTGTTCGTCCCGGAACGCCAACAGCGCCACGCCCCGTTCACCGACTCCGGCCCGCTGGGCACCGACTTCGTCGGCCGGGACGTCTGGTACCAGGTGCTGAGCGGCGGGCGGACGGTGGTGCTGGTCGCGGTCGTCGCGGCGGCGCTGGCCTATGCGATCGGCGTGCCGTACGGCGTGGCCGCGGCCACCACCCGGCGGCGCTGGGTGGACGAGGTGCTGATGCGCCCGCTCGACCTGCTGCTGGCGGTGCCGTCGCTGCTGGTGCTGATCCTGGTGGCCACCATCGCGGGCCCCGGCCTGGTCGTGCTGATCGTGGTCGTCGCCCTGGTCGGCTTCCCCGACGTGGCCAGGATTTCCCGGGCTGCCGCGCTGGAGGTCGCGGGTCGCCCGGCCCTGGAGGCCATGCGGTTGCAGGGCGAGTCGCTGCGGCGGCGCACCGGCTACATCGGGCGGTCGATCTCCCGCTCGTTGGCCGCGGACCTGGGCACCCGGCTCACCGCGTCGCTGTACCTGGTCGCCTCGGCGAGCTTCCTCGGCGTCGGCGTGCCGCCGGACGCGGCCGACTGGGCCGTGATGGTCGACCGCAACCGGGTCGGCCTGTTCCTCCAACCCTGGGCGGTGGTCGTGCCGGCGGCGCTGATCGTCTGCCTGTCCGTCGGCGTGAACCTGGTGTTCGACCGCGCGTTGAAGGAGGTCCGGCCGTGACCCCGGTGGTGCGCGTGGAGAACCTGGGCGCCACCGTCGACGGGCACGTGCTGCTCGACGGCGTCGGCTTCACCGTCGACGCCGGTCGGGTCGTGGCGCTGGTGGGCGCGTCCGGCAGCGGCAAGACCACGACCGGCCTGGCCCTGCTCGGCGAAGGACCGGCCACCGGCTCCGTCACCGTCCGGGGCCGGGTCGGATTCGTGCCGCAGCAGCCGTCCGCCGCGCTCAACCCGGTGCGCCGGGTCGGCGCGGTGTTCCGGGAGATCGCCGACCGCCACCCCGGCGACCCGCGGGACCTGATCGCCACGGCCCTGCGCCGCGCCCGGGTACCGGCGGACCTGCTGCACCGCTACCCGCACCAGCTCTCCGGCGGCCAGCAGCAGCGCGTGGTGCTGGCACAGGCCCTGATCGGCGACCCGGCCGTGCTGGTCGCCGACGAGCCCACCACCGGCCAGGACCCGTTGACCCGCACCGAGGTCGTGGACGAGCTGTCCGCCGTCGTGGCGCAGGGCACCGCCGTGGTGCTGCTGACCCACGACCTGGACGTGGTGCGGGCCCTGGCCGACCACATCGTGGTCCTGCGCGCGGGCCGCGTGGTCGAGCAGGGTCCGGCCGACGCGCTGTTCACCCACCCCGAACACCCTTACACG
The DNA here is from genome assembly GCF_040642015.1 of Actinosynnema sp. NPDC020468. NCBI lineage: Bacteria > Bacillati > Actinomycetota > Actinomycetes > Pseudonocardiales > Pseudonocardiaceae > Actinosynnema > Actinosynnema sp. NPDC020468. The sequence goes on along the minus strand of NZ_JBFAEO010000018.1, from coordinate 93,743 downwards.
GCGGCACTTCTGGCCGCCACGCCACCGCACCCGACCCCACCGACCACCGACGCGCCGCGGCTCCGGGTCCGCGGCCTGACCGCGCACCACCGGTCCACCACCGTCCTGCGCGACATCACCCTGGACGTCACGGAACGGCTGGCGGTGATCGGCCGTTCCGGCAGCGGGAAGACCACCCTCGGCCGTTGCCTCGCGGGTCTGCACGAGCCGAGCGCCGGCGAGGTCCTGCTGCACGGGACCCCGCTCCCGCGTTCGCTGCGCCGTCGCACCCCCGCGCAGCTGGCGGCCGTCCAGTACGTCTTCCAGGACGCCCGGGCCTCCTTCGACACCCGCCGTCCGGTGCTCGACCAGGTGGCCCGCACCGCGGTGCGGCTGCGCGGCCTCGCGGAGTCGGACGCCCGGGCGGAGGCGCTGGCCGAACTGGCCGCGGTCGGCGTCACCGGGGAGACGGCGGCCCGCCGCCCGCACGCCCTGTCCGGCGGTGAACTCCAGCGCGCGGCCCTGGTCCGCGCGCTGCTGGCCCGCCCCGAAGTCCTGATCTGCGACGAGGTGACCTCGGGCCTGGACACCGTCACGCGAGCCGACCTGCTCGCCGTGCTGGCGACCGTGCCCTGCGCCCTCGTCCTGATCAGCCACGACCCGCAGGTCGTGGCCCGGTTCGCCGACCGGGTGACCGTGCTCCACGAAGGAAGAGTGGTGAGCCACGGCCCCGCGTCGACCGCGATAGAAGGAGCGAAGGAGAAGATGACGTGACACCGCACCACCACGCCGTGGGCCGCTACCAGGTCAGGGCGGCGACCGACGCCGACCTGCCCGGTGCCCGCAGCGTCATGCTGGACACCTTCTACCACGAGTTCGGCCACGGCTACCGGGCCGAGTGGCACGAGGACGTGGTGGACCTGGCCGGGACGTACCTGGACCACCCCCGGCACGCCCTCTTCGTCGCCGCCCTGGACGACGAGGTGGTGGCCACGACCGCGGTACGGGCCCAGGGCCCGTCGAGCCCGCCCCACCCGGCCTGGCTGGCCGAGCGCTACCCGGGTGACTCGACGGCCCAGCTCTTCCGCGTCTACGTCCGCCCCGACCACCGCCGGTGCGGTCTGGCGAGGGCACTGGTGAGCCGGGCGATCCGCTTCGTCGCGGAAACCCCGGCCTACCGATCCCTCTACCTGCACACCGACACCAGGGTCCCGGGCGCGGAACCGTTCTGGCGCTCGGTGGCCGTGGAGGTCCACGACGCCCGCGACGGCGACCTGATGAGCAACCAGACCGTCCACTTCGAGATCCCGCTGCGTACTTACGCGACACCGTAGGGGAAATCGGCGGCGCCCCCGGCGAACGTCCCCCTCGCCGGGGCCCGCACCCCCTTGCGCGGCCACGTCCGCACCCGTGTTCAGCGGGTGAGGACGTAGCCGTCGTGCGGTCGGTGGTCCCGGGACCGGCGGAGGTCGGTGACGGCGAACGTGCGCTGCACCCAGCGGTCCGCCCCGTCGTAGCGGGGCCGGAACGGGGTGCGGCCGTGCACGGTGACCCGGTTGTCGACGACCACCAGGTCGCCGGGACCCGACCGCGTGGTGCGCGCGGCGGTGTCGAAGGCCCGGCCGAGTTCGGCCAGGGCCGCCTCCGCCCGCGGTGTCACCGGCGTCGAGGCGATCTGCGCCATCCGGATGTCGGGGTCCTCCTCCGCGCCGGACAGCACCGGTTGCGGCACGCGCTCGGCGGTGTCGACGCCGAAGGACGGCGGCGGCCGGAGCAGGAACTCGGGCGCGGCCAGCACCTCCCTGGTGGCCGGTGACACCAGGGAGAGCACCTCGCGCAGGCAGGCCGTGCGCAGGCCCGCGGCGCGGTCGTGGTCGGCGCGCAGGCACAGCAGCAGGACGTGGTCGGGTTCGTGCGGGTGGAAGGCGTTCTCGTTGTGGAACGTCAGCAGCGCCGAGCCCGCGTTGCCGGAGAAGTTCTCCTTGCCCGGCACGGGAACGACGTCCTGCACCAGCGCGCCGGACTTCTCCGCGAGGTAGGCGACCGGGTCGCCGAGTCCGCACGCCACCAGGGTGAGCACCGCGGCGGCCACCGTCGCACCGCGCTGCACGGAGTCCGGTTCGGACGGGGTGGCGGGCAGCGCGCCCGCGTCGACCGGGAGCCCGCGGACCAGCAGCACGCCCTGGTCGCCCGAGTGCCGGCGGAACCGGCGCACCGCGCGCCGCAGGGGCAGCGGTGCCTCGTCCCAGGCGTCGCGGGCGCGGGCGACCCACTCCGGCGCGTCCACCCCGTGGCGGTCCTCGGCGCACAACTCCCGCGCCAGGCGCTCGACCAGGGCGGTGTCGGACGGCGCCAACTCCAGCGCGGCGGTGACGGTGCGGTGCTCGGGCATCGGTGATCGCTCCCGGGGTTCGGTGCCGGTTCGGTGCCGGTTCAGTGCCGCAGCGCGGACACGGCGTCCGCGACGTAGTGGTCGCCGAAGCGGAGCAGCGGCGCGTACCGGGCCGCCCGCCGGTGGCGCATCAGGCGCAGTTCGCCCACGGCGTTGTCCGGGCCGTCGGGCGACTGCGCGATGGATCGCCGCAGCCGCACCATCGAGTAGGCGAGCGTCACGTGCCGTTCGCTGTCGATCAGGTCGGCTTCGAGCAGCGCGCCGCGGGCGGCGGCGAGGTCGGGGTCCCGGTCGGCCAACTGCCCGTAGGGCTCGGGCACCGCGGCCAGCAGGTCCCTCATGGCGGCGCGGAAGGTCCGGTAGGCGCCGTGCTGCCGTCCGCTCAACGGCCGCGCCACCTCGGGCGGCCGCATGGTCGGGCGCACGGCGGCGGCGTAGTAGTCGAACGGGATCGTGGCGGCGTGGGTCATGGCCGCCGGGAACCCACGCACGAAGGTGGTGGCGTGGTCGAGTCGGCGCACCGCGTCCGGGCGCGCCCCGCGGCGCAGGTGGTGCACGGCGTCGGTCACCGCCACCGCCGCGCACACGTTGAACAGCACGTGCACCTGGTGGCCGACGATCCACCGCGCCGTCCACCGGTCCTCCAGCGACGTCCCGGCACCCGGCCCGACACCGGACACCGGCTCGGGACCGACGTCCTCGGACGCGGCGGCACCGGTCAGGTCGAGCACGGCCCGGGCCATCCCGGCGACCTCGACCGCCAGGTCGGCACCCGCGAGCGGCGCCTCGACCAGGTCCTCCAGGCCGCGCCACACCACCGAGGCGCCGTGCAGGGCGGCCTGGTGGTCGGACAACCCCACCTCGCGCACCCGGAAGAACGACTGGCTGATCGACGCCGGCTCCAGGTCCTCGCCCACCACGGCCGGCTCCCGGCCGGACAACCCCGCCACCAGACCGCCCGCGGCCGCGGCCGCCTGACGAAGCGCGGCGGTGCGCTCGACCGGGCCGGCGTGCGTCGGCACCGCGTTCAACACCGCCGCGACCCGCCGTGCGCCGGCCCGTGCGGCGTGATCCAGGTCCGGAACGGTCCCACCGGGTCGCAGATCCGCGAAGACGGCGACGGGCGGGTACCGGTCGGCCGTTGAGGTGTCCACGACCTCGAGTATCACGGCCGGGGTACGCCGCAGCGCCCGCCGATCGGGTGTGACGAAACACCGTGCCGCCGCGCGCCGGTACCGGACCGGGGCGGCCCTCAGCCCTGCCGGCGCACGTCCAGCAGGTGGTGCCGCACCTCGTGGGCGGTGTGCAGGGCCACCCACTCCAGGGGCTGCGGCCGGGGCTCGGGGTAGGGGTAGCGGATCACGATGGCGCGTTCGCGCTCGGACAGCCGCCCCACCACGTTCAGGAACAGCGAGGCGGCGTCCTGGAGCTGGCGGGCCACCGCCTCCACGTCCTGCTCCGCGTACCCCTCGTGCTCGACCCGCTCGTCGCGGCCCATCGGCGCCCAGTCGCGCAGATCGCCGCGCCACGCCATCAGCACCCGCTCGCGCTGGGCGAACAGCACGTCCCGCACGTGGCACCCGTACTCCAGCGGCGACCACACGCCCGGCTGCCGGCGGGGACGAGCGCTCTCCCCCGCCGACCTCAACCAGGCACCGATCTCCTCGACACCGCCCCGCACCACCGACTCCACGTCGACCGAGGCACCGTCGTAGCTGAAGTCGCACTCCGCGCAGTAGTCCACGGCGCCGATCGTAGAGCGGTCAGCGACCCCGCACCCACTCCTCCACCCCGTCGACGTCGATCGGCAGCATCGCCGACAGCACCTCGTGCCCGTCGCCGGTCACCACGAGGTCGTCCTCGATCCGCACCCCGACACCGCGCAGCTCGGGCGGCAGCGTGAGGTCGTTGGGGTGGAAGTACAACCCGGGCTCGACGGTCAGCGCCACGCCGGGCGACAGCACGCCGCCCTGGTACACCGAGGGCCTGGCCTGGGCGCAGTCGTGCATGTCCAACCCGAGCAGGTGCCCGGTGCCGCACACGATGTAGCGCCGGTGGTGCTGCCCGTCGGGGTCGAGCGCCTTGTCCACCGACACGGGCAGCAGGCCCCAGTCGGCCAACCCCTGCGCCAGCACCCGCATCGCGGTGTCGTGGAACGCCCGGTACTCGTTGCCCGGCCGGACCTCGGCCATCGCCGCCAGGTGCGCGGCCAGCACCAGCTCGTACACCTGGCGCTCGGCAGGCGAGAACGTGCCGGACACCGGGAAGGTGCGCGTCACGTCGGCCGTGTACAGCGTGTCGACCTCGACACCGGCGTCCAGCAGCAGCAGGCTGTCCGGCGCGACCGGCCCGTCGCACCGGGTCCAGTGCAGCACCGGCGAGTGCGCGCCTGCGGCCACGATCGAGGTGTAGCCGGGACCGTTGCCCAGCGTCCGCGCGCGCCGGTCGAAGGTGCCCTGGAGCCACCGCTCACCGCCGCCGCGCACCGCCTCGGCCAACTCGCCCCGCACGTCCGCGAACCCGACCGCCGTCGCGTCCACCGCGGCCCGCAGCTGGCCGATCTCCCAGTCGTCCTTGACCCGCCGCAACTCGGCCAGCACGGTCCGCAGCTCGGCGCTGTGGTCCCCGACCAGCGCGTCCACCAGCGGGTCGACGCCCCGCACCGCCAGCGGCTCGGGTCGGCGTCCGCGCAGCGCGCGCGGCAACTCCTCCAGCGAGCGGCACTCGACGCCGAGCACCGCCGCCTGCTCCGCGAGCGACGCCGCCGGTCCCACCCACAGCGGGCTGTGGTCGGGGTCGCCGAAGAAGTCGACCTCGTCCGGGGCGGCCGGTTCCGGCAGGAACAGCGTCGCGTCGTGACCGGAGCCGAACGGCCGGAGCACGACCACCGCGCCCTCGACCTGGCAGCCGGTCAGCCACACGAAGTCGGTGTCCGCGCGGAACAGGTGGTAGGTGTCGTTCGTCCGCACGGTGGCCCGTCCGGCCGCCAGCACGATCCGCCGCCCCGGGAACGCGGCGGACAGCCGGGCCCGGTGCGCCGCGGCCGCCTCCGCGGCGCCGGGCGTCGGGTCCGGTCCGGGCACGGCGGGACCCCAGCCGTCCGCGATCACCGAGCGGAACCCGCTCGCCTCGGCGACCTTCGGCAGGTCGCCACGAGTCCGGTTGTCGTTCATGCGTTCCCCTTGATCTGCACCGTGCGACCGCGCGTGTAGAACGCGGCCGCTGCTTTGCCCTGCTCCTTGCCGCCGTACCCGGAGGCCCGCTCACCGCCGAACGGCAGGTGGAAGTCCACCCCGGCGGTCGGCAGGTTCACCTTGACCTGCCCGGACCGCACGGTGTCCACATAGGACAGCACGGCGTCGAGATCCCTGGTGTACAACGCGGTCACCAGGCCGTACTCGGTCGAGTCGGCCACCCGCACGGCGCTCTCGACGTCCGGCGCGACCCCGACCACGCAGATCGGCCCGAACACCTCCTCGCGGTGCAGCCGACTCTCCGGGTCCACCACCACGGTCGGCCGCGCGTACCACCCGTCCCGGTCGAGCGCCCGACCGCCGTGCCCGACCACCCGGGCCCGCGCCTCCGCCGAGATCACCGGACCCACCGCGGTCGACGGGTCGGCCGGGTCGCCGACGACCAGCCGGGCCACCGCGTCGGTCAACGCCTCGGCGACGTCGACCCCGACCGCGACGACCCGCTTGGTGGCGGTGCACTTCTGCCCGGCGAACGCCATCGCGGCCCACGCGATGTCCGCCACCGCCGCCTCGACGTCCGCGTCGGGCAGCACGATCGACGCCGACAACCCGCCCATCTCGCACTGCACCGGCACGCCGCGCCCGACCGCGTCCGCCGCCACCCGGCGACCGACCGCGCCCGACCCGGTGAACGACACCACGTCGGCCCGCGCCACCAACTCCGCGCCCTCCGGGGCACCGCCGGGCACGACGGCGACCAGCCCGTCGGGCAGGTGCGGCGTCATCAGGTCGGCCAGCGCCAGCGCGCACCCGGTCGCCTCGGGCGAGGGCTTCACCACCGCCGCGTTGCCGAACGCGAGCGCCGGCGCGGCCTTCCACACCGGGATCGCCAGCGGGAAGTTCCACGGCGTCACCAGTCCGGCCACCCCGTGCGGGCGGCGGACGGTGAACGACAACCCGCCCGGGTAGGTCTCCCCGACCGGGTCGTACACCTGCTGCGCGTAGTACCGCAGGATCGCCGCCGCCCGCGCCACCTCGCCCCGCGCCTCGACCACCGGTTTGCCGACCTCGCGCACCACCAGGTCCGCCAGGTCGGACGCGGCCACCGCGTCCGCGATCGCGTGCAACGCCGAGGCCCGAACGCCGGGATCGGCCGCCGCCCACTCCCGTTGCGCGACCCGGGCCCGGTCCACGGCCGCGCCCACGTTCCCCTCGCCCACCTCCACGACGACGTCCGAGGGGCGTTGCGGCGAGGTCGACAGCACGGTCACAGCACGAATCCGTTCGGGAAGGGGTCGGTGGGGTCGAGCAGGTACTGCGCCGTGCCGGTGATCCACGCGCGCCCGGTCACCGTCGGCACCACGGCCGGCCGACCCGCCACCACCGTCTCGCGCACCAGCCGACCCACGAACCTGGTGCCCAGCAACGACTCGTTGACGTGGTCGACGCCCAGCGCCAACTCGCCGCGCGCGTGCAGCTGGGCCAGCCGCGCCGACGTGCCGGTGCCGCAGGGCGACCGGTCGAACCAGCCCGGGTGGATCACCATCGCGTTGCGCGACCCCTCGGGCCCCTCCTCGACCAGCTGCACGTGCTTGCACCCCGCGATCGCCGGGTTCTCCGGGTGCACCGGCCGGGCGCGGGCGTCGATCGCGTCCATGATGGACAGTCCGGCCGCCAGCATCCGCCCCTTCTCGGTGCGGGAGAACGGGATCCCGAGGTCGGCGATCGGCAGGATCGCGTAGAAGTTCCCGCCGTAGGCCAGGTCGTAGCGGACCCGGCCAAACCCCGGCACGTCGACCGAGGCGTCCAGCTCCACGGCGAACGACGGCACGTTCTCCAGCGTCACCGACTCGGCCCGCCCGTCGACCACCCGCACCCGCGCGTGCACCAACCCGGCGGGCGTGTCCAGCCGCACCACCGTCTCCGGCGACACCACCGGCACCATCCCGGTTTCCACCAGCACGGTGGCCACCCCGATGGTGCCGTGCCCGCACATCGGCAGGCAGCCCGACACCTCCACGTACAGCACCCCGAAGTCGGCGTCCGGCCTGGTCGGCGGCTGGAGGATCGCGCCGCTCATCGCCGGGTGCCCGCGCGGCTCGTTGACCAGGAACTCCCGCAGGTGGTCCAGGTTCGCCACGAAGTGCTCGCGCCGCGCGGCCATCGTGTCGCCGGGGATCACCCCGACCCCGCCGGTGATCACCCGCGTGGGCATGCCCTCGGTGTGCGAGTCGACCGCGTGCAGACAGCGAACCGACCGCACCTCACACCGCCAACGACGCGACGGCCCGGCGCAGGTCGGCGTCGAGCACCGCCGACTGCTCGGCCGACAGCGGCCCGCGCGGAGGTCGGCACGGCCCGCCGTACCGGCCGACGTGGTCCATGCCGCGCTTGATCGCCTGCACGAACTCGGTCCGCGAGTCCCACCGGAACGCCGCCACCAGCGGCTCGTACAACGCGCGGGCCGCCGCGACCTCGCCCGCCACCGCCAGGTCGAACAACCGCACCGACTCGGCCGGGAACACGTTGGGGAACCCGGCGAACCACCCGGTCGCGCCCACCAGCAACGACTCCAGCACCACGTCGTCCGCACCGGCGACCACGGCCAGGTCCGGCGCGACCTCGCGGATCTCGAGCACCCGCCGCACGTCGCCGGAGAACTCCTTGACCGCCACCACGTTGTCCAGCGCGGCGATCTCGCGCAGCAGCGCGGGAGTCAGGTCGACCTTGGTGTCGATCGGGTTGTTGTAGACCATGACCGGCAACCCGACCGACGCCACCGCGGCGAAGTGGTCGAGCACCTCGCGGGGGTTGGCCCGGTACTGCGTGGGCGGCAGGCACAGCACCCCGTCGGCGCCGTCCTCCGCGGCCACCTCCGCCCAGTGCCGCGCCTGGTGCGCGCCCGCGCCGTGCACGCCGACGACCACGATCCCGTCACCGGCCACCGCCTCGATCGCGGTCCGCGCCACGGCACGGCGTTCGGCGTCGGTCAGCGACGAGTACTCGCCGAGCGACCCGTTGGGTCCCACGCCCCGGCAGCCGTTCTCGACCAGCCACCGGCAGTGCTCGGCGTACCGGTCGAGATCGGGCCGCAACCCGGCGGGCGCGGCCGGGTCCTCCAGGTAGGGCAGGGCGGTCGCCACGACGACGCCGTCCAGTCGTTCGGTCACGGGTTCTCCTCCGGGTTGTCGGCGAGTTCGCCGAGCCGCACGGGCCCGGCGACGGGTCGGCGGTGCACTGCCGCCTCGTCGGGACGCACGTCGGCCAACTCGACCGCGTTGACCAGGCACATCCGCCCCTGGCACCAGCCGAGCCCGACCCTGGTGCGAAGCTTGAGCGTGCGGACGCCGACCGGCCCGAGGTCGTCCAACCGGCACCGCGGCACCTCCTCGCACCGGCACACGAGCGTCTCCGCGGTGAGCCACGTCCGCCAACCGGGGCGCACCGGGTGGACCGCGGCCAACGCGGCGGCGAACCTCCGACCCCGGCGCACCTCGCGCAGCAACGCCTCGGCGCCGGCGAACCCCTGCCCGCGCGGCACTGCACGCGCCGACGACCGGGCGGCAGCCAGTACAACACCAACCTTCCGACCCGACCTCAGCTCCCGCACAGACCACCGCAACCCCGCCCACGCGACACCGACCTTCAGACCCGGCTTCAGCTCACGCGCACACGCCCGCAACCCCGCCCACGCGCCAGCGAACCTCCGACCCGACCTCAGCTCCCGCGCCGACGACCGCGACTCCGCCCACGCGCCGGCGAACGTCCGCCCGGCCGCCACCTCACCTGCGGGCAGCCTGTCCTCGGCCGGGGCAACGGCACGCCGTCCCGCCGCCTCACCCGTCGCCTCGCCGGAGGGGGACCGGCCATCGCTCCAGGCGGCAGACCCCAGCCCACCCGACACCCCACCCACCGACGAACCGCCGTCAGCGGGGGCGCGCCTCCCCGTCGCCGCGCCCGAGGAGGACCGGCCATCGCTCCAGGCCGCAGACCCCAGCCCACCCGACACCCCACCCACCGACAAACCCTCGTCAGCGGAGGCGCGGCTCGCCCCCGCGCGCACCGACGAACCGACTGCGGCCAGGGCGGCGCCGAACCTCCGGCCCGGCTTCAGCTCCCCCGTCACCCACCGGGCACCCGCCGCCGCCGCGCCGGCCAGCGCGCCCTCCGCCGCCGCGAGGCGCGCGCCGCCGACGCCGGTGATCTCGCCGGCCGCGTAGTACCCCGGCACCGAGGTCGCGCCGCGGTCGTCCACCCGGACGACTCCGCCGTCCAGCGCGCACCCCGCGGCGACCGCGAGTTCCAGCCTCGGGGTGAACCCGTGCGTCACGCACACCGCGTCGACCTCGACCCGGCGGGACGCCACGACCGTCCACTCCGGACTCAACCGGGCCAGGGTCACCGCCGTCACGCGGTCCTCGCCGTGCGCCGCCACGACGGCCGTCCGCGGTCGCCACGGCACCCGGTGCCGAGCCAGCACCGCCGCGTACCCCGCCAGCTCGGCCAGCTTCCCCGGATCCACCACGGGATGCCGCAGCCAGCCGGTGAGGTGGTTCGCCTCGCACACCGCGAGCACCCGCGCGCCGACCCCGATCAGGGACCGCGCCACGGGCAGCAGGAACGGCCCGGTGCCGGACACCACCACCCGCTTCCCCACCGCCACTCCCTGCCCCTTGGCCAACGCCTGGGCCGCGCCGGCGGTGTACACGCCGGGCAGGTCCCACCCCGGGAACGGCACCACGCGGTCGTGCGCGCCGGTCGCCAGCACGACGGCGTCCGCGTCCAGCACCAGCCCCCGCCGCCCGGCCCCGTCCGGGCCGACCCGCACGTGCAGCCGGGTGCCCTCCACCGCCCACACCGTCGCGTCCGCCACGTGCCGCACGCGCGGGTCGACGCGACGCGGGTCGCCCCGGTGGAACTGACCGCCCAGCACGGGTTCGCCGTCCACCACCGTGGTGTCCGCACCGGCCGCGACCGCCGCGTCCGCCGCCGCCATCCCGGCCGGTCCGCCACCGACCACCACGACCTTCACGACGTCACCACCTCGTCGCCGTCGACCAGCACCCGGCGGCACGCCCGCACGTCCGGCACGCCGTTCACCCGCACCAGGCAGTCGAAGCACACCCCGATGCCGCAGAACACCCCGCGCGGCCGGCCGCCGTGCCGCGTGGTGCGCCACGACACCTGCCCCCGCGCCACCAGCACCGCGGCCGCCGTCTGTCCACTCCGGACGGACAGCGGCACGCCGTCCACCGTCACCCGCACAGCGCCACCCCCGGCCGGTCGACCCGGAAGGGCGCCGGGTCCACGGCGGTACGGGTGCCCAGCATCGACGCGGCGAGCAGCGCGCCGGTCGCGGCGGCCAGGCCGACGCCCGCGCCCTCGTGCCCGGTCGCGTGCCACAACCCGGGCCGGCGCGGGTCCGGGCCGATCACCGGCAGGTGGTCGGGCGCGTACGGCCGGAACCCTCCGTACGCGCGCAGCACCGGCACCGCCGCCAACCCCGGGAACAACCGGACCGCCTTGCGCGCCAACTCCCGCAGCACGACCACCCGGATCGCCGCGTCGAACCCGACCCGCTCCCGGCTCGACCCGATCAGCACGGTGCCCGCGGGCGTCGACTCGACCACCGTCGAGGTCCGGAGGTCCGCGTCGCCACTGGCCACCGCGCCCACGTAGTCCGCGTCGTACACCTTGTGCCGCACCGGTTCCGCGACCGGCGCGGTCACCAGCACGACACCGCGCCGGGGGCGCACGTCGATCGGCGCGCCGAGCAGCCGGGACACCTCACCGGCCCACGGCCCGCACGCGTTCACCACCGCGTCGCACGTAACGACACCGAGATCGGTGACCACCCCGCGCGCGTCCAGCCCCCGCGCGGCGACACCGGGGCGCAGCGACCCGCCGCGCCCGCGCACCGCGTCGAGCAGCGCGGTCGTCGCCAGCACGGGGTGCAGCTGCGCGTCCTGCGGGTAGTGCACGGCGGTGGTGACCTCCCGGGTCAACCCGGGTTCGCGCTCGAACGCCTCGGCCGGCGTGATGGTCCGCGCGTCCACGCCCGCCGCCCGCTGCCCCGCCGCGAACGCGTCCAGCGGCACGCCGGTGCCCACGACCAGACCGCCCTTGGGCTGCCACTCGACGTCCCGACCGATCCGGTCGAGCACCACCGGCCACTGCCGCAGCGACTCGAGCGCCAGGTCCAGCTCGGGCCCGGGCGCCTTGTCCGACACCAGCACGTTGCCCTCGCCGGCCGCGCTGGTGCCGGCGGCCAGCGGACCGCGGTCGAGCACGGTCACCCGCACCCCGGCGGCCGACAGCGCCTCCGCGCAGGCGGCGCCGATGATGCCCGAACCGACCACCACGACGTGCTCCACCGACCACCTCCGTTCAGCGAGCCGAACACTAGGAGGCCTGTCTTGCCACGTCAACGCCCAGATTTTTGGTCTAGACGTTCAATAAGATGAACGCGTAGGTTGACGGCACCGAACGGGAGGCCACGTGCAGAGCAAACAGGCCGGGCAGGTGCTGGCCGCCAACCTGCGGGCGATCCGCGAGCAGGCGGGCATGTCGCTGTCCGAACTCGCCCGGCGGTCCGGCATCGCGAAGGGCACGCTGTCGCAGCTGGAGTCGGGCCAGGGCAACCCGACCATCGACACCGTGTTCACGCTGTCGGGCACGCTCGGCGTGCCGGTGTCGGACCTGCTGACCGCGACACCGCGCACCGAGGTGGTGCTGGTGCGCGGCGCGGACGTGGACGTGCTGTCGAGCAACGCGGTCGACCTGCGGATGCTGCGCCGGCTCGACCTCACCGCCACCGTCGTGGAGGTCTACGACCAGCGGGTGCGCCCCGGCGAGGTGCAGCGCTCGACCGGCCACCCCGGCCGGGAGCACGTGCTGGTGACCGAGGGCGTGCTGCGGGTCGGCCCGCCGGAGGCGCCCTACGAGGTCGGACCCGGCGACTACGTGAGCTTCCCGGCCGCCGGGCCGCACATCTACGAGACGGTCGACGGACCGGTGACCTCGGTGCTGTTGCTGGAGTACGCGGCGGGCGACGCGCGCCCGCACGCGCACTGGGACTGACTCAGGCCCGCCCGGCCGCCAGGTCCATCAACCGGCTCAGCACCTTGCCGCCGGAGGCGTTGACGCCGTCGTGCTCCCACTCGTTGGTCACCCACGCCCGCACCGACCCGACCCGGCGCGCGGTGTCCAGCGAGTGGCCGGTGTCGACGTACATGTCGTCGTGGTACACCGCCGCCGCGACCGGGACCTCGTTGCGCGCCAACCGGTCCAGGTCGTAGAGCGGCGCCCAGGACCGCTCGGCCAGCTCGTGCGCGGCCCGCGCGAACGGCCGCAGCGCGCCCTGCTCCTCGAACATCCACGGGTACACCATCTCGCCGGTGAACCGGGCCGGGTCGCCGCCGTCGGGACGCGTCCGCTGGGCGGCCCACCGGGTCGGCGCGCCCTGACCGTAGATCGACTCCTGCAACACCGCGTACAGCGGTCGGTCCACGAACCCGGTCGCGGCCATCACCCGGTACCGGAACGCGTCGGACAGCTCCGGGCCGTCGAACGCCTGCTCCAGCACCCAGTGCACGCGTTCCGCGCCGCTGCCCTGACCGAGCGCGAAACCCAGGCTGCGCAACCGGTCCGAGGTCAGCCGGTCGCCGTCGGGCAGCAGCACCTCCTCGGCGTCGACCCGCTCGGCGATCCGCCGCACCGACTCCTCGTCCTCCGGGTAGCGCGCGTAGTAGCCCGCGACCTTGTCCCGGACGCGCGGGTAGGCGCGGGTGTAGACGTCGTCCGCGGTCACGTCGAGACCCGGCAGCCCGCCGGTGACGTAGCACGCCCGCAGCGCCTCGGGCGCCCGGGACAGGTAGGTGAGCGTGACGAAACCGCCGTAGCTCTGCCCCAGCGTCTCCCACTGCCGGTCACCCAGCAGCGCGCGCCGGAACGCCTCCGCGTCGGCCACGATCGAGTCGGCCCGGAAGCACGCCAGGTACTCCCCGTCGGCCCGGGCCGCGACCCGCGCGGTGACCGGCGTGCTGCGCCCGGTCCCCCGCTGGTCGAGCAGCAGCACCCGGTGCGTGCGCAGCGCCCGGCCGAGCCACCCGCCCCGGTCCACCGGCCGCGGCGACTGACCGCCCGGACCGCCCTGGAGGTAGAGCAGCCACGGCAGGTCGTCCTCGACGCGGGCCGGGTCGACCACCTCGCGGGCGAACACCTCGATCTCCCCGCGCGCGGGGTCGTGGTGGTCCAGCGGCACGGTGAGGCGGTGTTCGGTCAGGGCCAAGCCGGGAATGCGGGTCACGCGGGCGTCTCCTCGGGCGGTGTCGACGGTGCCGCCACCTTCGCACGGAGCCGCTCCCCGACGTCAGGGGGCCCGCACCGGGCCGGCCTCGGTGGACGCGTTGCGCGCGGTCTTGACCCAGCCGTCGTGCCCGCGGACCAGCCGGCACAGCGCGCGCCACGAGGTGAGGTAGAAGGAGAGGATGTACAGCGCGTACAGCACGCCGTAGCCCAGTCCGCGCAGCACGCCGCTCCGGTGCTCGCACCGCCGCCGGTAGATCGGACCCCAGATCAGGAAGGGCAGCAGGCCGAACGTGCCGTAGAGGACGAACAGGATCCACGCGCCGCCGGTCAGCCAGCCCCACACCACCTCCGGCTCGTGGGACGCGCGCACCGCCAGCAGCACGAACGGCACCGGGTAGACCAGCGTGCCGAGCAGTTGCAGCCACGGTTGGGCCAGGTAGTACAGCATCTCGGCGGCGCCCAGCGTGCTGATGTGCCGCGACGACCAGATCCGCCGCAGGTAGCGGGCGCACTGCATCGTGCCCTGACCCCAGCGGGTCCGCTGGGCGAGGAACCGGCGCAGGTGCGGCAGCGCCTCCTGGTCGACGTGGGTGTCGACGGTGAACGCGGTGCGCCACCCGGCGGTGAGCAGGTGGACGCCGAGTTCGAAGTCCTCCAGCAGCGAGCCGCGCCACGGCGCGCCGGAGTCGCCGTCGTCCACGGTCATCAACGCGGTCAGCCGGGTGAACTGGCCGTTGCCGCCCATCGAGATCGTGCCGGAGTACCGGCGGGACAGCTGGATCGCGGCGATCGCGGTGCGGAACTCGAGGTCCTGCATGCGCACCAGCGCCCGGCCGAACCACGACCCGCCCGCGTCCCGGTTGCCCATCCGGACGTCGATCTGCACCGCGCCGACGGCCGGGTCGCCGAACAGGTGCTCCGCCGCGCACGCGGCGAGGCAGTTCGCCGCCGGCCGCCCGTCCGCGTCGACCACCGCGACCACGACGAGGTCCGGATCCGCGAAGTCGTCCAGCGACGCGAGCAGCGCCCGGTACCCGGCGTTGAGCGCGTCGCCCTTGCCCCGCCGCGCCGCGGGCAGCCGGCGGCGCACCAGGTGCACCCGGTCGTCGCGCAGCCGGGTCACCTCGGCGACGGTGCCGTCGAACGAATCGTCGTCCACCACCCACACGTCGGCCTGCGGGAACTCGCGCCGCAGGTACCGGACGGTGTCGCCGATGACGGCCTCCTCGTCCAGGCACGGCACCAGGAAGTGCCAGCGGAACGCGGCCGGGTCGCCGTCCGGGCGCGGCCGGTGCCGCAGGAAGGGCACCACGATCACGCACACGTAGCTGACGAACGCCACGCTCATGGTCAGCGCCAGCGCCTGGGTCAACCCCAGCACCAGCTCGACGGTCACCGCGCCGCCCGGGTGGCCAGCGCCACGAACAGCACCAGCGCCGCCGCGCCGCCGAACACGCTCACCATCGACCCGAACAGGGTGTGCCCCCAGTAGTAGCCGCGATCCGTGCCCAACCACCCGATCAGCCCGACCAGCGTCAGCACCCGCAGTTGGTTCACCACGACCACGGCCACCGCGGCGGCCAGCAGCGCGACCGCGACCCGACCGGTCACCCCGGGCCGCAGGCCCACCATCAGCGCGGCCACCAGCAGCAGCGGCACCAGCAGGAACGCCGACGTGCACTCCGGTGTCATCCGCAGGCCGAACGGCGTGTCGCCGCCGAGTCCGAAGTAGACGGTCTGCCGGCGGGCCGCCACGTGCACGCCGGTCGAGGTCACCGCGTCGACCAGCACGCCGGCCAGGCGCACCTCCGCGGTGCGGTACCAGGTCTGGGCGAGGACGAGGGCGACCGCGAGGGCCGCGAACACCCCGGCGCACCAACGTTTCAGCAGCGGTTCCGGGGTCACAACGCGCCACCCTAGGCGCACCCCGCCACCCGCCGCCGAGTTCGTCCACTGTGGAGTGAATCACCGGTTCCGGTTGGCGCGGACGGGTGATCGGACGGAGGGTGCCGGGGTGATCCCCAGGTGGCACGGCACGAAACTCCTCGTGGGCGCGGCGGTGGCCGCGACACTCGTCCTGTCCGCGACGTCCGCGTCGGCGGCTCCCGGTGACGGGTCCGCGTACGCCGCGCGGGCCACGTTGTCCGGCCCGCTGGGCGTGCCGACGGTCAACCTCGGCCCCATCGCGCCGGCCGACGCCGACGGTCCGACCACCGGCAGCCTGGCGTCGCTGCCCGCGAACACGCTGCTGTCGGCCGGGTTGGCGACCACCTCGGCGGTCCGCGACGACTCGACGGGCGTGGTCCAGTCGCAGGCCACGATCAAGGACGTCGGTCTGACGCTCGGCGCGCTCGGCCTGTCCGCCGGCTCGCTCGACGCGACCTGCACCGCCACCCAGTCCGGGAACACGGGCACGTCGACGTTCGGCAGCCTGGTCGTGCTGGGCGAAACCCTGGCCGCGAACCCGGCGCCCAACACGGTGCGCAGCGTCTCCGTGCCGGGACCGCTCGGGCCGATCACCATCGGGTCGATCACGCTGAACGAGCAGACCACCAACCCCGACGGCAGCCTCACGGTGAACGCGCTGCACCTGCGCGTGCTGCCGGGTTCGATCATCGGCACGCTGGTCGGCCAGGGCGACGTGGTGTTCTCCTCGGCGACCTGCGGACCGGCCGCGCCGCCGATCCCGCTCGCGTCCGGGCTCGGGTTGTGGCTCGGCCTCGGCGGTCTGGTGGTCGTCGCGGTGCTGGCCCGCCGTCGCCTCACCACCCGGTGACGGAGGTGTACCGACCACCCGCCGTCGGCGGGACCACGCTCGGCGTCGGCGGCGTGCTGGCGTTCACCGGCTCCGAGCTCGCCTGGTACCTCGCGCTCGGGGTGGCCTGCCTGGTCGCCGGCCTGTTCCTGGTGCGCGCCACCCGCCGCCGCGTCCGCTCGGGACAGGACTGATGCGGCACGTCCTCGCCGTCTACGGCACCCGACCCGAGGCGATCAAGACCGCGCCGCTGATCGCCGGCCTGCGGGCGGACCCGAGGTTCCGCTCGACGGTGCTCGTCACCGGGCAGCACCGGGAACTGCTGGACCAGGTGAACCGGCTGTTCGACATCCAGCCGGACGAGGACCTCGACCTGTGCGCGCCGGGCCAAACCCCGGAGAGCCTCACCGCCGACGTGGTGCGCGCGCTGGTGCCCCGGTTCGACGCGCTCAAGCCGGACGTCGTGGTGGTGCAGGGCGACACGACGACCGCGTTCGCCGCCGCGCTGGCCGCGCACTACGCGCGGGTGCCCGTCGCGCACCTGGAGGCGGGCCTGCGGTCGCACGCGCCCGACCCGTTCCCGGAGGAGGCCAACCGGCGGTTGATCACCGTGCTGGCCGCGCTGCACCTCGCCCCCACCCCGGCGAACCGGGACAACCTGCTGCGGGAGAACGTGCCCGCGGACCGGATCGCGGTCACCGGCAACACCGGGCTGGACGCGCTGTGGTCGGTCGCCACCGGGCTCGGCGCCTACCACGATCCCGTGCTGGGCGTCCTCGCGGCGCGCCGGCACGTCCTGGTCACCGCGCACCGGCGCGAGTCGTGGGGCGAGCCGCTGGACCGGATCGCCCGCGCGGTGCGCGCGTTGGCCGAACTCGAGCCCGACGTGGTGTTCGTCGTGCCGCTGCACCGCAACCCCGTGGTGCGGCACGTGCTGTGCGCGCGGCTGCTGGGCGTGCCGAACGTGCTGCTGACCGAACCGCTGAGCTACCACGACACGGTGCGGCTGGTCGCCGAGGCGCACCTGGTGCTGACCGACTCCGGCGGGCTCCAGGAGGAGGCGCCGGCGCTGGGCACGCCGGTGCTCGTGCTGCGGGACGCCACCGAGCGCACCGAGTCCCTCGACTCCGGCGCGGCCCGGCTGGTCGGCACCTGCGAGCAGCACATCGTGGCGCTGGCGACCCGGCTGCTGCACGACCCCGCCGAGCACGCCCGCATGACGCGCGGCGGCTGCCCGTACGGCGACGGCGCGGCCACCGCGCGCTGCCTGGACGCGCTGGCCGGGCTGCCGCCGCGACCGGTGTGCTGAGGGGTCAGCCGGCGGGCGGCAGGTGCGGCACGATCTTGCCGGTGATGGCGCGCAGCGTCGCGATGTCGTCCGCCGTGAGGTGGTCGAAGATCAACCGGCGGACCTCGGCGACGTGACCGGGCGCGGCGGACTCCAGGACGCCCATGCCCTTGTCGGTGAGCGTCGCGATCTGGCCGCGCTTGTCGGTCGGGCACGCCTGGCGGCGGATCCAGCCCCGCTGCTCGAGGCTGGCGACGGCGTGCGAGAGCCTGCTGGGCGTGGTGCCGGTGAGCCGCGCGAGCTCGGCCATCCGCGCGGCCCGGTCCGGGTGCTCGCTGAGGATCGCGAGGATCTGGTAGTAGACGTGCGGGATGCCGGTGTCCTCGCGCAGCTGCCGGTCCAGTGCCGTCGGCAGCACGACCAGCAGCCGGACCAGGTCCAGCCACACGTCGATCTCCCGGTCGTCCAGCCACCGGGGCGCGGGTGTCCGCTCCACGGTCACCTGGCCTGGAACGAGCGCTTGGCGAAACCCATCATGTAGCCGTCGATCGTGGTCGTGACCGGTGCCGTCGGGTCGGCCGCCGCGCCCAGCGTGACGAACAGCGGGGTGAAGTGCTCGACCGTCGGGTGCGCGTAGGGCATGCCCGGCGCGCGATCCCGGAACGCGGCCAGCTCGTCCACGTCGCCGCGCGCGAGGGCGTCGGCGGCCCAGGCGTCGAAATCGGCCGACCAGCCGGGGACCTTGCCCTCGACGACCATCTCCCGGGTGAGGAACCGCAGGCCGTGCGTCATGAAGCCGGAGCCGATGACGAGCACGCCCTGCTCGCGCAGCGGGCGCAGCCGCTCGCCGAGCGCGAGCAGCGTGGTGGCGTCGTGGGTCGGGATGCTCAGCTGGAGCACCGGCACGTCCGCCTCCGGGTACATGACCTTGAGCGGCACCCACGCGCCGTGGTCCAGGCCTCTCCCCCGGTGTTCGTGGACGGGTCCGGGCACCAGTGCGGCGACCTGGCGGGCGAGGTCGCCCGCGTCCGGGGTGTCGTAGCGCATCCGGTGGTAGATCGGGTCGAAGCCGCCGAAGTCGTAGACCAGGCCGGTGCCGGCGGCGCTGCCGCTGATCGAGAGCGGCGCGGACTCCCAGTGCGCGCTCACGATCAGGATCGCCCGCGGTCGCGGGAGGTCGCGGGCCCACGCGTGCAGCTCGGCCATCCACGGCGAGTCCTCGAACAGCGGCGGCGCGCCGTGGCTGATGTAGAGGCTCGGCAGCGGGCCGTCGTCCGGGGTCCACGCCCGGTGCCCGGCCTTCGCGGCGACCAGGTCGAGGTGCCGGCGGAACGGGTGGCTCGCGGGGATCAGCGCGTCGGCGCGGGCGGTGCTGGTGCTCATGGTGTCCTCCTCGCTCAGCCGGCCAGGCGCAGGTCGAGCGTGTGGTGGGTGTGGTCGACCTTGGCGGCCAGGTAGCGGGCGTTGGACTCGGACAGGTGCACGCCGGTGCGGACCCGTTCCACGACGTCCACGCCGAGCGCGGCGAGCTGGTCGGCCTTGTCGGGGTTGTTGCTGAGCAGCGCGATCCGGTCGACGCCGAGGGCGCGCAGCATCTGGGCGGCCGGGGTGTAGTCGCGCTCGTCCTCGCCGTGGCCGAGCGCGAGGTTGGCCTGGAAGGTGTCGAGGCCGGTGTCCTGGAGCGCGTACGCGTCGAGCTTGGCGTAGAGGCCGATGCCCCGACCCTCCTGGCGCAGGTAGAGCAGGAACCCGCCGTGCCCGGCGATCCGCTCCACGGCCTCGCGCAGCTGCGGCCCGCAGTCGCACCGGGCACTGCCGAACACGTCGCCGGTGAGGCACTCGCTGTGCGGTCGCACGAGCGGTGTGGCGGCGGCGCGCCAGTCGCCCAGGCCCAGCGCGAGGTGCTCGCGGCCGTCGGCGAGGCCGCGGAAGGTGATCACCTCGGCGGTCACGGCGAAGCCGTCGGGGAAGGTCAGCGGCACCTCGACCCGTGCGCGCACCGCCGCCGGCGGACTGCTGGTCGTCATGGCCACCTCCGGAACTTGAAGTCTCAATCATCAGGGTCGTCCCTGGAGGTTGAAACTTCAACATCCGGCGTGGATGGCACGCGTCACACCCTCGGGTTTCGCTCCGCCCAGCCGGGGCTGACCGCCCCCTACTGGTCACCTTCGGTCACCACGTTGTTCTCGCTAGCGTGATGTTCGCACCCGAAGGCGTGGTCTGCTCAACGGAGATCCGATGCGGCGGTGGTGGCCTCACTCACTCGTGGCGGCGGTGGTCCTCCGCCGCGGGCACGTGGCGGCGGTCAGGGGCGCGGGAGGAGTTTGCGCAGGGCGGCGCACAGCCGTTCGACGGCCTCGACCACCACGGCGGCGGGTGCGGCGGTGAAGCAGAGGCGGTAGAAGCCGCGCGGGTCGAGTTGGAACATGGTCGCGCCGGTGAGGAGTTTGACCTTCGCCTCGGTCAGCAGGTAGGTGGCCAGGTTCTGCTCGCGGTCGGTCGGGTCGTCGCCGAACAGGACCGCCTCCGGGCCGCTCGGCGGTGGGGCCAGGGGCAGGTACTCGCGCAGGTCGAGCCAGAAGAACTGGGCGCAGTTGGTGCCCTCCGGGCGGTGGAAGCGGATCCCGTTCGTGGTCAAGGTGTCGCTCACGGCGCGGAACGACACCTGGAGGTCGAGCGCGTAGCCCGCCATCAGGTCGTGCCACCCGGCGACCGGCAGCGTCGCGATGGGCTCGACGTAGAACTGCTTGAGCGCGTCGAACTGGCTGAACCAGGACAGCGGGCGGTGGCGTTCGAGCGGGTCGCCCGCGTCGGTCATCGCCTGCCGCACCTCGGGCGACCGGGACACGACGAACCCGGTGCGGAAGCCGGAGAGGCCGAAGTCCTTGGCGAAACCCCACACGACGTGGACGCGGTCCGGGGCGCCGTGCTCGGCGGCGAGCCGCAGGCCGCTCACGAACCGGTCGGTGGTGTGCGGCAGCTGGGAGTGCCGGTAGATCTCGTCGGAGATCACGTGCATCTCGGGCGACTTCGCGAGCGCCCACGCGTAGACCTCGTGCAGCAGCTCCGGCGGGTAGTTGCCGCCCAACGGGTTGTGCGGGTTGGTGAGCACCAGCAGCCGGGGCGGCTCGGCGCACGCCAGGTAGGCCTTCTCCAGGTCCTCCACGGTCAGCTCGAACGTGTCGTCCTCGGGCCGCGCGCCCTTCTTGTAGGTCGGCACCGGCACGCACCGCAGCGCCGGCACCTCCTCGAACGACCAGTTGAACCCCTGCCAGTAGGGCGCGGGGATCAGCACGCTGCTGCCGCGCGGCACCGGTACCGCGTCGACGCCGCGCGGCGCGGGCACACCGCCGCGGGCCGGTGTCTGGAGGGCCAGGGCGATGATCTCCAGCGCGGAGGAGACGCCGGCGGTCGCGTAGACGTCCTTCGGGTCGACCGGCGCGTGGAACGACGCGGCCAGTTGGCCCGCGATCGCGGTGGTCAGCCGCTGGGTGTCCTGGGGCGGCACGTACCGGGTCGAGTGGACGGGCAGTGGGTGCGGCAGGCCCGCGAAGATCTTCGCCGACAGCGACGGGTACAGCAGCGCGTTCTCCGCGATCGACAGGTCGGCGATCTCCTCGGTCCGGCCGCGCCTGCGCAGCAGCTCGCGGAACGCGAGACCCCGCTGCTCCTCGTCGGGGATCCGGGCGAGCCGCGCGACGTCGTGCCCGTCGAGCACGCCGAGTGTCGTCCGGGAGTCGAGTTGGCGGGTCATGGCCGAACCTCCTTGAGCGGGAGCGCGTCACCCGAAGCCAAACCACCGTTCCCGCGCCCGGACAACCACCCCGACCCCGCCGTGCGCCGTCGTCCACCCACCGGGTGACGCTCGCCGGCGCGCCGGTCACTCGGTGGTCACCCGCACTCGGGAGGTCGCCGGGTGGACTCGCCACGTCCACCGACCCTGTCCGACCAGCCGCGACGCGCGTTCCGGTCGGCCCCCGGGACCGGCCCTAGTCACGGCGCGCGGTCAGGGACGGGTCCGGCAACTCCTCGCCCTCGCCCACCGGGTCCTCGGACCGCTCCGCGATCCAGGCGAGGACCTCGGGGGTGATCCGGCCGACGGTGGCATCGGCGTTGCGGACGGCCAGCCGGCGCAGCAGTTCGTCGTGGTCGACCGGGAAGTGGACCAGTCGCCAACGGCCGCCGTGCGCGGTGACGAGGCGTTTGTAGTCGTCGCGTTCGGCCCGCCGGCCAAGGCCGTGGTCGAGGACCACCGACACGCCGGCCTCCAGCAGGTCGGCCAGGTCCCGGCGGACCCGCGCCACGACCGGGCACAGCAGCTCGAGGTGGTCCTCCTCGGGGTAGTCCTTGCCGAGGCGGCCGTGGGCGGCGACGAGGCGGTCGTCCACCGAGAGCCGGGTGACGCCGGCGCGTTCCAGGGCGCGCGCGTAGGTGGACTTGCCGGCCCCCGGCAGGCCGGTGAGCAGGTACGCGACGGGTTCGGGCATCCGGTCACGATAGTCACGACCATGATCGACGGCACGGGGGTTTAAGGTGCCGGGCGTGAGAACTACGGACGGCGTCGCGCTGCACGTCGACGTCCGCGGCACGGGCGCGCCGCTGCTCCTGCTGGGCGGGCAGGCCAACGACCACCACTGGTGGGATCCCGTGCGGGACGACTTCGCGGCGGCGTTCACCACCATCGCGTTCGACTACCGGGGCACGGGGCGCAGCGACAAGCCCGACGCCGAGTACCGCACGCGCGGGTTCGCCGAAGACGCGGTCGCGGTGCTGGACTCGCTCGGCGTCGCGCGGGCGCACGTCTACGGCACGTCGATGGGCGGTCGGGTCGCGCAGTGGCTGGCCGCCGACCACCCCGGGAGGGTCGACCGGCTGGTGCTCGGGTGCACCTCGCCGGGTGGGGCGCACGGGTTCGAACGCGACGCGCGGGTGCGGAAGTCGTTGGCGCAGGTGGACCAGGCGGCGGCCCGGAAGGCGTTGCTGGACCTGATGTACACGCCCGCGTGGCTCGCCCGGCACGACGGCCCGTTCACCACCCTCGGCGACCCGACGATGCCGCCGCACGCCCGCCGCGCCCACCTGTCGGCAAGCGCCGGGCACGACGCGTGGGCCGTGCTGCCGTCGATCGGCGCGCCGACGCTGGTCGTGCACGGCGCGGACGACCTGTTCAACCCGACCGCGAACGCGCCGCTGCTCGCCGGGCGGATCCCCGGCGCGCGGCTGCACCTGGTCGAGGACGCGCGGCACGCGTACTTCGAGGAGTTCCACGACGTCGCCGGCCCGCTCGTGCTGGACTTCCTCGGCGGATGAGCGCGCACCGGATCGCCACGCCCGAGGCGTTGGACGCGTGGTTGGCCGAGTGCGGGCACTTCGTGGACGGGCACCTCGCGGCGGTCGGCAGGGTGCCCTCCGGTCGGGTCGCGGCCCGGTTCGAGCACTACCTGCGGCACGGTCCGCTGCCCGGTGACCGGCTGGTCGTCGCGGTGCGCGAACTGGCCGCCGCCGCGCCGACCGCGTGCACCGAGCCGGTTCCGCTGTACCCGGCGCACTTCCTGGAGGAGGTCGAGGGCGGCGCGACGGCCGGCGGGTTGTTCGTGGAGACCTGGGCGCCCGGCACGTTCCGGTTGGAGGCACCCGCTTTCCAGGTCCGTGAACTGTCCACAGTGGAGCGTCGGACCGCGCCGTCCGTGCAGGACGACCGGTTCACCGCGGTGCTGGCGACCGAGCGGGACGACGGGTTCTGGGTCGACGCGGTGGGCGCGCTGCTGGGCGCGCCCGTGGTGTGGCGGGCTCTGGGCGGTGGCGCGCGACCGGCCGGGCTCGACCCCGACGGCTGCTTCCTCCAGCTGGCCGCCGACCTGGACACGACCTCCGGCGGCGTGTGGCACGCGCGGCACGTCGGGCGGGCCCGCAGCTTCCACCGGTCCAGTGCCGGCGCGGACCTGTGGTGGGCCGTGCGGACCGTGGTGAGCGGGGTGCGCGACCTGACCGAGGTCCGCACCGGCAACTGCACGTTCCGGCCCGCGGACTGGCTGGGGTACCTGGCGACCGGCGTGCTGCCGCCGGCGGGACGACTGCGCCCGGTCGCCTACTGAGCCGGGTAGGGCGTGCACGGGGTGGCGAGGACGGCCCTGGCCTGGGCCACCTCCAGCACCACGCCCGACCGCAGCGTCACCTTCAGCCCGGTGACCCGCACGCCGTCGGCCAGCGGCACCCGCTCGTTGACCACCACCGTGCCGACGCCCGGCAGGTCGAGGGTGAGCGTGGTGGTGCCGGGGTTCACCGGGCGGCCGAGCACCCGCAACCCGGTCAGCACGACCGAGTCCGCCGTGCTGACCGCGCCCGTGTCGTCGTCCCTGGCCTGCGCGGCGGCGCCGATCTCGTCGGCGGTGATCAGACCGCCGAGCAGGACGACGCCGGCGGAGCGGGCGAACGCGGTCGAGGTGCGCAGGCCCGCCGCGTCGACCGCGCCCACCACGCCGGCGGTGAGCACGCCGACCGACCCGACGCCCGGCCACCCGGCGCCGAACCGCCGGTTCTGGTCGGTGCCCGGCGTCGGGGTGCAGGTCAGGTCGGCGGACGCGACGGGACGCGCGTCCAGGGCCGGTCCGCCGAGTCGGGCGCCGTAGGCGTGGGCGTCGAACGACAGGGTGGGCGGCGTGAAGCGGACCGCGGCGCAGCCGGGCGCGTCGAGGCCGGTGAGCTGGGTGTCGGCGGCGCACGTGGTGTAGGTGCCCGCCCGGCGCGCGCGGACCGGCACGGTGACGGTGCACGAGGCCCGGCCGGCGGCCAGGCTCGCGATGGCCACCACGGCCCCCTCGTCGAAACCGGTGGTCGCGTCGGCGCAGTCGGTGCTCGGGTCGGCGGTGGCGGTCAGGCCGACGGGCAGTTGGCCGCGGAAGGACCAGCCGTTCTTCGGCGCGCGCTCGGGGGTGTTGGTGACGGTGAAGGCGAGCGTCGCCGTTCGGCCGACCTCGGCGGGTCCGTCGTAGGCCACGTCGAGCTTCGGCGTCACGTCGAACACCCGCAGGTTGTCGAACGCGAAGTCGTTGCCGACGCCGCTGCCCTGGGCGTTGGTGAGCCTGACCCCCAGACCCGTGCCGCCGAACAGGACCGGGGTGTCGGAGAGGTAGGTGCCGACGGCGACACCCCGTTCGAACCGCTGTGGCGCGGCGCAGGCGTCGATCGGGGTGGTGGTGGCGGGGATGGCGACGTCGTGCTGCACGAGGTGGAAGGCGAGCTTCGCGTGGTCGGCGAAGCAGTTGGCGGCGGCCACGTCGATCCCGAAGGCCACGAACCGGTTGGGCGCCACCGGGATCGGGCGTCGCGTCTCCAGCACCACCCGGTCGGGCCCGGGATCGCGCTCGGTGTACGCGCCCACCACCCGGTTCGACTGGCCCGACCACGACCCGAGTTCGGCGGCGAGCCCGCGCAACGCCGTCCAGCTCGACGGCCGGCATCCCGGCGCGGGCGCGTCCGGGGCGTCACCGGTGACGAGCACCCCGTTGCACCCGCCGCGCCACTCCGCGTCGGCGGCGTAGGTCTGCCCGGTCGCGCCGGTGTAGTCGGTGAGCAGCCGGGCCTGCCCGTACTCGAAGTCCTCCCCGAACACCACCGGTTCCGCGGCGGCCGCCCGGGCCACCCCCACCACGAACGGCACGATCAGCACCGCCGCGAGCGCGACCGCACGTGCTGGTGCTGCACCCATCGAGAACCCTCCGCCGACGTTCGACCTGGCCTCCAGTGGTGTCGTGCCGAAACCCGAACCCCCTTAGCCGCGCCGGCACTACTCCACCTGGACGTGCCACGGGTTCATCCGAACGCCGACCGGCGACCGTCCGATGAGGACAGCCCGTGGCCACCGGGCCACCCGGACGTGCGGCACCGGCCTCTCGTCGCGGTGCGCACCCGGAGCCCCGCCACGCCGGCTGAACTCGCGGGCGTGGCATGGTGGTGTGGTGGGGTTTGCGGCGTTGGCGCGGGTCGACCTGGGCGAGGTTCCGTACGTCGAGGCGGTCGAGGCGGTCGAGGCGGTCGAGGCGATGAGTGGGTGGGCCGACGAGTGCCGGGCCGGGGGTGGCGATCGGTTGTTCCTGTTGTCGCACCCGCCCGTGGTCACCTACGGCAAGCGCACCGACCCCGCCGATCTGCCGACGCCCTCCGCCGGGCTCCAGGTGGTCGCGGTGGACCGGGGTGGGCAGGCGACCTACCACGGGCCCGGGCAGGTCGTGGGGTACCTGGTGGCCAACGTGCGCGAGCGCGGGCCGGCGGACGTGGTGCGGTGGGTGGAGCACGGGATCGTGGACGCCTTGGGCGCGTTGGGGTTCACCGCGCGGCGGCGGGACACCGAGCCAGGTGGGCCGAGCCTGGTCGGGGTGTGGACTGCCGACGACCTGAAGGTGGCGTCGATCGGGATGCGGATCCGGGGTGGGGTGAGCACGCACGGGTTCGCGGTCGACGTGGATCCGGACATGGCCGTGTACGACCACTTCGTGGCCTGCGGGATGGACGGGTCGATGACGTCGTTGCGCCGGATCGCCGAGCGGGAGGGGCGGCTCGTGCCCGCCGAGGGCGAGGTCCGGGACGCGCCGGCGGACGCGCTCGGGGCGCGACCGAACGGGTAACGGGGTTCCGCCGCGCAGGTGAGTTTTCCGGGCGGGTCGCGGGGCGCTGCTACCGTCCGGGCACGGGATTGCCGCTCAGGGGTGGGGGCGCTTCGTGGAACCGATCGTGCTGGACGCCGAGGGCGTCGACATCCACGGCGAAGGGGCCCGGATCCGGGCCCGGGGGCCGATCGCGCTGGTGGAGATGCCCGGCGGGGTGCGGGCGTGGGCGGTGGGAGAGGCCGCGACGTTGCGGGCGCTGCTGGCCGACCCGCGGGTGTCCAAGGACGCGAGGCGGCACTGGGGCGCGCTCGCCCGGGGCGAGGTGTCCGAGGAGTGGCCGCTGTTCCTGTGGGTCAGCGTGCGGAACATGTTCACCGCGTACGGCGCGGAGCACCGGCGGTTGCGGTCGCTCACCGCGTCGGCGTTCACCGCCCGGCGCACGGCCGCGCTGCGCCCCGAGATCGAGCGCATCACCGCCGACCTGCTCGACGCGCTGCCGAACCCGGCCGACCTGCGCGCGCACTACGCGTACCCGGTGCCGATCGAGGTGATCTGCCGGCTGTTCGGGGTGCCGGACGACCTGCGCGCGGGCATCAAGGAAACCGTCGACGTGGTGTTCGACAGCGCCGCCACGCCCGAGGTGGCGGTGGCCAACGCACAGCGCATGTACGGGCTGTTCGAGGAACTGGTGGCACACAAGCGGGAGCGGCCCGGCGACGACCTGACCAGCTCGCTGATCGCGGCGCGCGACGAGGACGACGGCGCGCTC
This sequence comes from Actinosynnema sp. NPDC020468, assembly GCF_040642015.1. Classification (NCBI taxonomy): domain Bacteria; kingdom Bacillati; phylum Actinomycetota; class Actinomycetes; order Pseudonocardiales; family Pseudonocardiaceae; genus Actinosynnema; species Actinosynnema sp. NPDC020468. The sequence continues at coordinate 66,450 of NZ_JBFAEO010000018.1, read as the reverse complement.
ACCGAGCCCGAGCTGATCGACACCCTGCGGCTGTTCCTCACCGCGGGCCACGAGACGACGGTCAACCTGCTCGACCACGCCATCACCGCGCTGCTGACCCACCCCGACCAGCTCCGCCGGGTCCGCGCCGGCGACCTGACGTGGTCCGACGTCGTGGAGGAGACGCTGCGCTGGCAGGCGCCCGTGCCGTACCTGCCGCTGCGCTACGCCACCGAGGACATCGCGATCGACGGGGTCACGATCCCGCGCGGCGACGCCATCCTGGCCGCCTACGCCGCCGCCAACCGCGACCACGCGCTGCACGGCGACACCGCCGACGTGTTCGAGCCGGGCCGGCCGCACCAGCAGCACCACTCGTTCGGCCACGGCGTGCACCACTGCATCGGCGCTCCCCTGGCCCGCCTGGAGGCGGCGATCGCGCTCCCCGCCCTGTTCGACCGCTTCCCGGACCTCGAGCTCGCGGTCTCCCCCGCCGAACTCGCCAGGCTGCGGACGTTCCTGTCCAACGGCCACACCGCGATCCCCGCCCGGTACTAGCCGTCAGGGCAGGGGTATCGCCACGGCGGTGTAGGTGGTGGTCGGGGTGGGCGTGGTGGTGAAGCGGCCGTTGGGCAGGTAGAGGCGGTCGCGGTGGCGGGCGATCGTGGTCGGCACGTCGAACCTCGGGTCGGTCACCCGCGCGACCAGCGTTGCACGGGACCCGGTCGGGTCGAGGGTGACGACGGCGACGCGGTCGTCCCGGTTCTCCGCGACGTAGAGGGTCGTGCCGGCGCGCAGGATCCCGTCGGTGTTGGACAGCGGGCCGCCGGTGATCGGGATTTCCGCGGTGCGGCCCGTGGTCGGGTCGACGCGGAACAGGACGCCGGTGTTGTGCTGCGCGACGATCAGGGCCCGGAGGTCGGGGGTCGTCTCGATGCCGTTGGAATTGGTACCCGGACGGAAGCGGATGTCCCCCGACAGAGGGAGCGTCTCGTGGTGGGCGGGCAGGGTGTCGTCCGCGGTCCGGGGGATCTTGTGGAGGACGGGTGTGGTCGAGTCGGTGAACCACGCGCCGTCGGGCGCCAGCACCACGTCGTTGACGAACGTGGCCTCGGTGGCGAAGCGGTAGGACGCCAGGAGCGCGCCGGTGCGGGTGTCGAGGACCCGGGCGTCCCCGCCGCCACCGCCCGCGACGAACAGCCTGCCGTGCCGGTCGATCTTCAGACCGAGCGCGGCGGCGTCCGCGGTCCGGGTCAGGTGGGCGCCGGTGCCGTCGGCCAGGTCGACCCGGAAGATCGAGCCGGTGCCCATGGACCCGAAGTAGGCGTACCGGTCGTCGATCGCGATGCCCTCGGGGCGGAACCCGTCGGGCAGGGTCAGGGTGGTGGGGTGGTTCACGTCGCCCTCCTCGGTGCGGGGATCAGCAGAGCCGCCGACAGCGCGCCCACCAGCGTCGACCCGCACGCGGCGAGCGCGACGACCCGGATCGAGGTCGCCTCGGCCAGCGCCGGTCCGGCCAGCGCGCCGACCAGCGTCGCGGCCGCCTCGCCGGTGAACAGCGCCGCGCTCACCCGACCGAGGACGGCGTCCGGGGTGGCCCGCTGCACGGCGGTCTGCGTGCCGACCACGACCGTCGAGCCGGCCATCCCGATCAGCACCGCCGACGGCACCGCGGCCAGCATCGAGGCGGAGCCGAACAGCAGCGCGAAACCCAGGCCGGTCAGCACGAGCGCGACGCCCAGCAGGGCGCGCACCTCGACCCGGTCGACGGCCCACCGCACGACCGGCGCGCCGAGCAGGAAGCCGACGCCGAGCCCGGACATCAGCACGCCGCCCTGGGTCGCGCCGCCGAGCGACTCGACGGCGAAGGGCATCAGCAACGCGGTGAGCGAGGCGTTCGCGCCCAGGAACAGCGTGGTGACCACCAACAGGGCGGACAGCGTCGCCGACCGGCGCAGGAAACCCCACCCCGCCACCAGGTCCGCGAAGACGCCACGCACGCCGACGGGGGTTCCGACGGGCGCGGTGGTGGCCGCGGTCGAGTCGGCGGCAGTACCGGTGGTCGTGGCCGTAGTCGGGACGGGGGCGGACGACGCGGGCGGGGTGGCGGCGGCAGGTGCGGACCGGCCGGGCGTCGCGACGGGATCGGCGGTGCCCGGCGCGGTCGGGGTGGCGGGGTCGGGGTCGGGGTTGGGGTCGGTGGTGGCGGGGTCGGTGAGGTCCGTGCGGGGGCGGCGGGTGGTGCGGGTGAGGGCGAGGACCGAGATCAGGTAGGTCGCCGCGTCCAGCCAGACGACGGTGTGGAAACCCGCCGTGGCGAACAGGACTCCGCCCAGGGGGCCGCCGATCAGCCGGACCGCGCCGTCGGTCAGCGAGTTCAGGGCGTTCGCCGAGCCGAGCAGCCGGCCGGTGCCGACCACCGCGGGCACGTGGGCCTGGGCGGCCGGGCGGAAGGCCAGCGTGCCGACGCTCTCCACCACCAGCGCGACGTAGACCAGCCACAGGTGCCGGGGTTCGCGCACCGGCAACAGCGCGAGCACCGCGACCGCGCGCAGCAGGTCGGCCGCGATCATCACCCGCCGCCGGTCCCAGCGGTCCACCAGCACGCCCGCGATCGGGCCGAGCAGCACCGGCGGCAGGAACTCGGCGGCGAGCGCGTACCCGGTCGCGAGCAGCGAGTGGGTCAGGGCCAGCACCTGCGCGGGCACCGCCACGACCAGCAGCCACGAGCCGAGCTGACTGATCGAGCGGGCACCCCACAGCAGGCGGAAGTCCTTGACGTGTAACGCTTCCAGCATCACCACAGTCCGTTGTGGACGGCCGGCGCGCCGCGCTCGAAGTCGAGCAGGAACCGCTTGCGCTCGAGGCCGCCGCCGTAGCCGGTCAGGTCGCCGGTCGAGCCGACCACCCGGTGGCACGGCACGACCACGCTCACCGGGTTCTTGCCGTTGGCCAGGCCGACCGCGCGGGACGCGGTGGGGTTGCCCAGCCGCCGCGCCAACTCGCCGTAGGTCACCGTCCCACCGTAGGGGATGTCGCGCAGCGCGTCCCAGACCCGGCGCTGGAACTCGGTGCCCGCCAAGGAGAGCGGAAGGTCGAACGTGGTGCGCTCGCCCGCGAAGTACTCGCCGAGCTGCTCGGTGACGGCCGCGAACGGGGTCGCGTCGGGCGTGCCGAACGTGTCCTGCGCGGGCCGGTGCCGCTGCTCGACCATGTAGACGCCGGACAGCAGTCCGTCGGTGGCGACCAGGGTGAGATCGCCGATGGGGCTGTCGATGGTGGTGTGGACGCGTGCCACGGGAGTCGCTCTCCTTCAGCTCGAAGCGGGCATGGTGTTGATCGGGTGGTCGCTGGTGCCCCACAGGTGTTGGACGGCGTAGGCGCGCCACGGTCGCCAGGCCCGCGCCCGCTCGGTCAGGGCCTTCGGCGCTTCCGGCAGGCCGAGGTCGCGCGCCGCGAGCTTCACGCCGAGGTCGGCCGCCGGGAACGCGTCAGGGTCGCCCAGCGCGCGCATCGCGACCACCTCGACCGTCCACGGCCCGAACCCCGGCAGCGCGCGCAGTTCGGCCCGCGCCCGGTCCCAGTCGCCGCCGGGTCCCAGTTCCAGCCCGTCGACCAGCGCGCCGACCAGGGTGGTCAGCGTGCGCCGGCGGGCGCCGGGCATGGCCAGCGACCCGGGATCCAGCTCGGCCAGTGCCGCGGGCGAGGGGAACAGGTGGGTCAACCCGCCGTTCGGGTCCTCGACCGGCTCGCCGTGCGCGACGACGAGCCGGGCCGCGTGGGTGCGCGCGGCGGCGGTGGACACCTGTTGGCCCAGCACGGCGCGCACCGCGAACTCGGCCGGGTCGACCGTGCGCGGCACGCGGCGGCCGGGGTGCGCGGCGACCAGCGGCGCCAGGACCGGGTCGGCGGCGAGCTGACCGTCCACCGCGACCGGGTCCGCGTCCAGGTCCAGCAGCACCCGGCAGCGGTTGATCGCGGTGGTCAGGTCGCGCAGGTCGGCCAGCGTCAGCTCGCACGCGACGTGGTCCGGGCGCGGCCGCAGCGCGACCAGACCCGGTCCGTGCGGGAGGCGCAGCGTGCGGCGGTACGCGCCGTCGCGCCACTCCTCCACGCCCGGCACGCCGGTGGCCACCAGGTGCCCGAACAGGTTGTCCGGGCACAGCGGCGCGCGGAACGGCAGCCGCACGGTCAGCGCCGTGCCGGTCACCGGGCCGTCCCGCCGCCCGGCCGCGCGCAACTCGGTCGGGGTCAGCGCGAACACCTCGCGGACCGCCTCGTTGAACGACCGCACGCCCGCGAACCCGGCCGCCGCGGCGACCTCGGTCATCGGCAGCGCGGTGGTTTCGATCAGCAGCCGGGCGGTTTGCGCGCGCTGGGCCCTGGCCAGGGCCAGCGGACCCGCGCCCAGCTCGGCCCGCAGCTGCCGTTCGACCTGCCGGACGCTGTAGCCGAGCCTGCTCGCGAGGCCGGGCACCCCGTCGGTGTCGACCACGCCGTCCGCGATCAACCGCATCGCGCGGGCGACCAGGTCGGCGCGCTCGTTCCACCGCGGCGACCCGGGACTGGCGTCGGGCCGGCACCGCTTGCACGCCCGGAAACCGGCCTGCTGCGCCGCCGCCGCGCTCGGGTAGAACGTCATGTTCCGGGCTTTCGGCGGCACGACGGGGCAGCTCGGCCGGCAGTAGATCCGGGTGGTCAGGACGGCGGTGAAGAACCAGCCGTCGAACCGCGCGTCCTGGGACCGGACGGCGCGGACGCAGCGGTCGACGTCGGTGTGCATGCACCCATCATGGCCGTCGCGCGGAGCGGGAGCCGGCAGAAAAACGACATCACGGTGCGGCCGTCCGGACCGGACGGTCCCGGCGGGTCACCACCGCGGCGAGGACCAGCGCGGCGAGCGCGAACCCCGCGCACACCAGGAAAGCAGCGGAGTGGTCCGCGCCCGCGACGGCCGTGGCGACCGCGAGTCCGAGCCCGCCGCCGACCTGCTGGCTGGTGTTGAACACCCCCGAGACGAGCCCGGCGTCGCGCTCGGTCGCCTCGGCCATGCCCAGCCCCATCAGGGCCGGCATGGCCAGCCCGAAACCGACGCCGAGGAGCAGCGTCGACGGCAGCACGCCGAGGGTGTACGACGCGTCCCGGCCGAACAGCGCCAAGCCGACCACGACCAGCGCGAGCCCGACCAGCAGCACCGGCCGCGCGCCGAACCGGGTGACCACCCGCGCGGACAGCCCCAGGGACACCGCGCCGATGCACAGGGCGACGGGCACCAGGCCGAAACCCGTGCGCAGGGCGTCGAAGCCGAGCGCGCACTGGAGGTGCAACACCCCGAAGAACAGGAAGCCGAACACGGCCGCGGTCAGCAGCGCGAGCACCCCGTTGGCGCCCGCCACCGCGCGGGACCGGAAGGTGCGCGGCGGGAGGAGCGGGTCGCGGGCCGCGGCCTCCCGCACCACGAACCCGGCCAGCAGCAGCACCGCGGGCACCGCGACCCGGGCGTCCTGCACGATCGCGTACACCAGCGCCAGCACGCCGGTGGTCACCAGCACGCCGCCGAGCACGTCCGCCGCGCCCTCGCCCCGCCGGTCGCGGGTCAGGTAGCGGGCGCCGAGCCCGGCCGCGACGCCGATCGGGAGGTTCACGTAGAAGATCCACGGCCACGACGCGAGTTGGGTCAGCACGCCGCCGAGCACCGAGCCGAGCGACCCGCCGGCCGCCTGCACGAAGCTGAACACCCCGAGCGCCCGCGCCCGTTCGGCGGGATCGGGGAACAGCGGCACGAGCATCGCGAGCGTCACCGCCGACACCAGCGCGCCACCCACGCCCTGCGCGACCCGCGCGGCGACGAGGGTGCCCGCGTCGGTCGCGAGCCCCGCGGCGAGCGAGGCGGCGGTGAACAGCGCGAGCCCGGCGAGGAAGACCCGACGGCGGCCGAGCAGGTCGCCGAGCCTGCCGGACAGCAGCAGGAACCCGCCGAACGGGATCACGTAGCCGTTGACCACCCACGCCAGACCGGCGTCGGTGAAGCCGAGGTCGGCGCGCAGGACGGGGAGCGCGACGCCGACCACGGTCTGGTCGACCACGATCATCAGCGTCGCGACGCACAACACCGCGAGGGCGCGGTACCGGTGTTCCATCGGGTCGACCTTCCTTGAGTGCACTCCTTGTAACGGGGGTCATCGTCTGTGACCATGACCCGGTGCGGAAGGAGGCACTTCCATGTCACCGAGGAACACCGGTGTGTCCGACGAGGTCATCGCGCAGGCGTGCCCGGTGCGCGAGGTGCTCGACCGGGTGGCCGGCAAGTGGAGCATCCTGATCGTGGTCGCCGCCGCGCGCGGCCCGGTGCGGTTCACCGAGCTGGAACGGGCGATCGAGGGCATCAGCCGCCGGATGCTCACCCTGACGCTGCGCAACCTGGAGCGCGACGGCCTGCTGACCCGAACCGTCCACCCGACGGTGCCGCCGAAGGTCGAGTACGCCCTGACCCCGATGGCCGTGGAACTCCACGCCTCGCTGCTCGGCCTCACCGACTGGGCCGAGCGCCACCGCACCACGATCCACGCCGCCCGTCGGGCCTACGACGCGGACCACGCCTGACCCGGTCGTGCCGGGTCACGCTCGGCACTCTCCGGTGACGACGCCACCGGTCGTCGCGCGGCCCGGCCAGGCGGCCGGCGGGGACGGCGTCACGGCGGCGGCTTGACGGCGCGCCACCGCAGCATTCGTTGACGGGCGCCTTGAGCGGACATGCCCAGCACCATGCCGAGTTCCTCCCAGGTGAAATGTTGCGGCGTGTCGCCGTCGTGAGCTTCCTGGAGCAGTTCACCGACGTGGTCGTCGGCGGCGCGGCGCACCTGCTCGGCTGCCCACAACCGCGCGAGAACAGGCTCGGGAAATCGCTCGCGCAGAGCTTCCGCAATCTCTGATTCAGCTCTTCTCGCCTGGCTTTCGACCAGCTCTCGCTCCCCCACGGGCGCACCCTACCGGTGCACCCACCCCGGTGCACAAATGTGTTCCGGAAGATCATTCGAGCCTGCTCCGAATAGGCTAGCTCTTTGCTCGGCGAGACAATTCGAACTTCACTCCACTGCCACGTATCCAGCCGCTTCGACAAGGTCGGGTCACGTTGAGTCGCAGGTCGGGAGACTGCTCGGGAGATCGGTCGGGCGATGTTCCTTATGCCGTTGCCCAATTACCCGAATTTCCCCTATGGTCGGTGCCCGGACCGACTGCGAGTACCGACCGGCGGCGCCCGAACAATGGGCGGGCCGGAAAATTCTGACGCTACGTCGAAGTAGTGTGTCCGACGCGGCCGGTCCGGTGTCGAGTACCGGGACAAGGGGGAAAACATGGTGATCTCGATGAGAGTTCTGCGGAGTGCGGTCGTGGCCGTGGTCCTGACGGCGGGTGCCCTGGTGGCCGCCGAGGCCGTCGCGGGTGCCCAGCCGGCGACGGGGCGACCGGCGGACGTCCTGGAGGTCCCCTACTGCCCCGAGGCGGCGCCCCAGGACGGGGAGTACCTCGGCAGCGCGGTCGTCGGAGGCCATCACCTCGACTACTACAAGGTGCCGAACCTGTTCGGGTTCAAGTTCGTCCAGGTGACCTGCGACTGACGGTCGCGCACCGGCGGTTCCGGTGACGCGCCCCGACCCGTCCGGGCGGGCGCGCACCGGGGAGTCCGGTTCGGCCCATCCCATGCTGAGCACAAGAAAGGTGAGTGCCATGCAGTTCGGTCTTCGTGCTGTTCTTTCCCTACTCGCGGCAATCGTGGCCGCGTTCGCACTGCTCACACCCGTCGCGTCCGCGGCGCCCGCCCCGGAACTGCCCGGCCCCGTCACGGCCGTGCTCGACAGACTGGCCGCGGGCAACCCACTCGACGCGGCCGACCGCGCGGTATTGGTCTCCTATCCGGAGGTCGCCGCGCAGGTTCTCGACCCGGATCGGGCCACGGTCGAGTCGACGGGCCCGCAGGTCGCCGACACCACCGAGGCACCGGTCGTCGCCGGCGGCGGTCCGCACGCCCTCGGAGCGGGGTGCTGGACTTGGGACTACAAGGTGTACGGCTACACCGTATTGGGATTTGTCGCCTACGTCTTCCACCACGAGGTGCACTGGTGCACGAACGGCAGCACCGTGCTGGGCATGCACTACCGCAACGCGTGGCCCAGCGAGTTGGACGGCAACATGTACTGGCGGGGATTGGTCGGCAATTCCGCCACCCCGACGCCGAACTGGGAGGCCCAGTCGTTCATGCAGGGCGCGATCGAGAACTGCGTCCTGAAGTACGGCTGCATTCGAACCAACTACCCGTGGAGCCGGATTTACCTGTACGGTAACGGGGACACCAGTGTCGGGTGGGGGCACTGAATCGGCGAAACGGACTGCTCATGACGATCATCCGCACGCTGCTCGTCTTCCTGGCATCGATCCTCGTCCTCTCGCTCGTCGTGGCGCAGGTCGGCAACGTGGGGGTGGTCGAACTGGCGATCGTCGCCCTGGTCGCGGCGGCCGCCACCGCCCTGGTCGAAGTCCTGCTCAGGCGAAGGTCGGCGGCCAGGAGGTCGGGCGTCGACTAGCTCCGCCGAGCGCGGCGTGACCGCCCGCCGCGGCACGGGTCGCGAGTCGACCGGCTGAACCGAAGAGGGTGCTCCTGTCCCGCACCGCGGGGCGGGAGCACCCTCTTCGCGCGCGGGTGTGGCAGCGGCTGAACGGAGCACGGGCGCTCGGGCGGCGCTACGCACGGGAGCGGACGTTCGGCAAGTGCGGCTCAGCATTTGGACGAGTCACGCTCGGTGTTGACTCGGTCGCTCTGCGCTGCTGGAGTGGGCACGACAGCGTTCACCGTCTGTCCTCTTCGGACAGTCAGCCCACACCAGGAGTCCCGTCGTGCCCGAGGAACGGGAACGGGAGCCGCTGAAGTTCGCCTACTGGGTGCCCAACGTCAGCGGCGGTCTCGTCGTCAGCACCATCGAACAACGCACGGACTGGTCGTACGAGTACAACCGCGAGCTGGCCGTGCTCGCGGAGGACAACGGGTTCGAGTACGCGCTCAGCCAGGTGCGGTACCTGGCCAGCTACGGCGCGTCCTACCAGCACGAGTCGACCTCGTTCAGCCTCGCGCTGCTGCTCGCCACCACCCGGTTGAAGGTGATCGCGGCCGTGCACCCCGGGTTGTGGCACCCGGCCGTGCTGGCCAAGCTGATCGCCACCGCGGACCACCTCTCCGGCGGCCGGGCCGCGGTCAACGTGGTCAGCGGGTGGTTCAAGGGCGAGTTCACCGCGCTGGGCGAGCCGTGGCTGGAGCACGACGAGCGCTACCGGCGGTCCGAGGAGTTCATCCGGGTGCTGCGGGCCGGCTGGACCGAGGAGTCCGCGCAGTTCGCGGGCGACTTCTACCGGCTGCGCGGGTACGACCTGAAGCCCAAACCGGTGGAGGTGCCGGGACGGGCGCACCCCGAGATCTTCCAGGGCGGCAACTCGACGGCGGCGCGCGCGATGGCCGGTCGGGTGTCGGACTGGTACTTCAGCAACGGCAAGGACTTCGACGGGATCACCGAGCAGGTCGAGGAGGTGGGCCGCACCGCGCGGGAGCACGGCCGGACCGTCCGGTTCGGGCTGAACGGGTTCCTCATCGCCCGCGACACCGAGTCGGAGGCGCGCGAGACGCTGCGCGAGATCGTGGCCAAGGCCGACGTCGAGGCGGTGCACGGGTTCCGCGACGCGGTGCGCCAGGCCGGTGCGTCCACCGGCGACCACCGGGGCATGTGGGCGGACTCGTCGTTCGAGGACCTCGTGCAGTACAACGACGGCTTCCGGTCGAAGCTCATCGGCACGCCCGAGCAGATCGCGCACCGGATCGTCGAGTACCGGCGGCGCGGCGTCGACCTGCTGCTGCTCGGTTTCCTGCACTACCACGAGGAAGTGGCCTACTTCGGCCGGCACGTGCTGCCGATCGTCCGCGACCTCGAAGCGTCCCTGGACCGCACCGCCGCCACCCCCGAGCCGATCGGAGTCCGACCGTGACCACGTACACCCGGCGCGCCTGGACCGGCACGCCCACCACCTCCGACGAGTGGATCGCCCGTGCGGCCGAGGTGGCCGCGCTGCTCGCCACCGACGCCGTCGAGCGCGACCGCGCCGGCGCCACCCCGCACGCCGAGGTGGCCCTGCTCAAGGACTCCGGGCTCGTCACGCTCCTGGGTCCGGTCGAGCACGGCGGCGGCGGGCAGGACTGGACGACCGCCTACCTGGTGATCCGTGAGGTCGCCGTCGGCGACGGGTCGATCGGGCAGCTCCTGGGCTACCACTACCTGTGGGCGTGGGCGGCGCGACTGGTCGCGACCCCGGAGCAGATCGCGGTCGTGGAGGAGCAGGCGACCCGCGGCCGGTGGTTCTACGGCGGCGCGGTCAACCCGCGCGACGGCGACCTGGTCATCACCGACGAGGGCGACGAGATCGTGTTCAACGGGCGCAAGTCCTTCTCCACCGGCGGCCGGGTGTCCGACGTGACCGTGCTGGAGGGCGTGGTCGAGGGCACGGACAAGCACGTCTTCGCGATCGTGCCGTCGGCGCAGGACGGCATCGTCTACCACGACGACTGGGACAACCTCGGCCAGCGGCTGACCGAGAGCGGCAGCGTCGAGGTGCGCGGGGTGCGGGTGCCGTGGGAGCAGGCGGCGGGGTACGTGGACAAGGAGTTCGCGCCCCGCACGTACAACACGCTGAACGTGCCGCTGATCCAGTTGGTGTTCACCAACTTCTACCTCGGCATCGCGCGCGGCGCGCTGACCACCGCGACCGCCTACACCCGGGACCGGACCCGGCCGTGGCCCTACGGCGGCGACAACAAGGAGTCGGCGGCCGAGGAGTTCCACGTCCTGGAGACCTACGGCGACCTCCAGTCCAAGCTGTGGGCGGCGGAGGCGCTGGCCGACCGCGCGGCCGGGCTGATCGAGAGGATCAACGCGCACCCGGACGAGGTGACGCCGGAGGAGCGCGGTGAGGCGGCGGTCGTCGTGGCGGCGGCCAAGCAGCGGGCGGTGGACGCGGGTCTCGAGATCGGCACCAGGGTGTTCGAGGTGACCGGCGCGCGGGCCAGCGCGAACGCGGTGGGGCTGGACATCTTCTGGCGCAACATCCGCACCCACAGCCTGCACGACCCGATCGCGTACAAGCGGGCCGAGGTCGGGAGGTTCGCGCTGCTGGGCGCACTGCCCGAGCCCACCTGGTACACGTGATCACCGGACCGGGCGCGCAGGTCATCGCGGACCGGCGCGCCCGGTCGCCCCTCTCCGACGCGGGCGGCTCCGGTGACACCCGCGTCGGCCGCCGCGCACCGGTGGTCAGGCGATGAAGTAGGTACCGCTGGAGGTCGGCTTGGCGAACTCCGGCGACCCGTCGTAGGACAGCCGCCAGTAGCCGGGATCGGGCGCGGTGACGCCGATGTGCGCCCAGTAGCCGCCCGCCTGGAGGTACTCCTGGTCGACGGTCTTGACGGTGGTGAACGTCGTGCCGTCCGGGGAGAACTCGACGCGCAGGGTCGGTGTGGCGGGCGGCAGGATCTTGTTCGGGAACGTGGTGCCGCCGACGATCGACACCCCGGTGGGCGTCGAGCGCTGGATCGAGAACACCGAGGTGCTGTTGTACTGCCAGGTGACGATCCTCCCCGGCACGGCGGACGCGCCGTCGAGGCTCCAGGTCCGCTCACTGGCGAACGGGTCGAAGCGCACCACCAGGTAGCCGGTGCGGCCCGGCCGGAAGGTGACGCTCCAGTCGCCACCCATGGTCACCGCGTCCTCACCGCCCCAGATCTCGTCGCAGCCGGTCGTCCGGCACACCCGGACGCGGATCAGGCCGCCGCCGACGCCACCCCAGGAGCCGTCGGGCCGCTGGGAGCGGAGCGTGCCGCCGACCGTGATCTGCTGACCGAGGTCCACCTCGGTGGCGGAGGCGGTCGCGGTCAGCTGGGTGGGCGTGCCGGGCAGCGCGTTCGCCGGCGTGCCGACGAGCGCGGCGGCGCCGAACAGGGCGGTCAGGATCACGAGAAGTCTTGTGCAGGTCTGCTTCATGGTCTCCCCACGGGACGTGACGACGTGGAACCGCACCGGCTATGTCGACGGGTTCGGACTCCGCGTTACCGGCCCGACACGGGTAGTCACCGGGAATGTCCTTGCACCCAAAGGCTTTCCACGCCACGCGACCCGGAATCGCCTTTCGTCCATTGTGGACCGGGAGCGGTCAGCGGCGGAAGCGGCACACGGCGACCGCGGCGTCGGGGTGCGGACCGGCGCCGGCGCGGGCGCGGGCGATCAGCCGGACCGGGCCGAGGTGGTCGGCGAGGTCCAGGACCTCCCGCCACGAGCGGCCGCGGTCGGCCGGCGCGGTCGCGCCCGGGGTGAGCAGGGCGGCACGGCGCAGGGCGGTCGCGCTGCCGGCGCGTCGACCGGTCAGGTGCTCGAACCGGCCGTCGGTGTGGTCCAGCAGCACGACGAGGTCGCCGCGCACCAGGTAGTCGACCACGTCGTACCGGTCGCGCACGATCGCGACGCCGTCGGGGTGCGGCCGGGTGTGCCGGAGCGCCTCGTCCACCACCGCGTCCAGCGGCTCGTCGGACGGCAGCAGGAGGTCGAGGTGGGGCGCGAGGGCGGGCCCACCCCGCAGCACCGCCACGAACCGGTCGCCGGAGAGGACGAAGTCGCCGTCCACCGCGCCGGACCGCGACGCGAAGGTGACCTCCACACCCCACCGCCCGATCGTCAAGACACTTGTCGATCCGGCACAGTAGGGCGGCGCGCGAACGCGGTTCAATGACCGCAAGAGGACCGGACGTCCGACGTCGGCCGGATCCGGCCTCCCCGCCGCTCCACTGTGGACGGTCGAGTCCCCTTTCCCGGCGGGTGGCCGCGGCGCGCGGGCCGCTTCCGGTCAGACGGTGGTCGACGGCGCGGGCGCGGAGCTAGCTTCGGTCACGTCCGGCAGTTCCCCGGCCGCGCACGAGGTGAGGACATGACGCAGATCCCCGCGCGTTTCCCCCGGCAGCACGAGAGGTCGGGGCCGCTGGCGTCCGGTCACGCGAACATCCTGCGCGCGATCGACGCCGACACCGACAAGACCAGGGACATCCTCGCGATGGTGTTCCCGGTGCCCGACCTGCCGCCGGCGCGGGTGGTCGAACTGGTCGAGGTGGTGCTGGCCAGGCACGAGTCGCTGCGCACCACCTACCACCCCGGCCCGGTGCAGCGGGTGCGCGGCGAGGGCGCGATCGCGGTCGACGTGGTCGAGGCCGAGGAGCCGCTGCCCGCCGCCGAGGCGCTGGCCCAGCGGTGGCGCGGCGTGGAGTTCGACCTGGCCGCCGCGCCGCCGCTGCGGATCGCGGTGGTCACCTCGGGCGGGGTCGGGCGGCGGCTGGTGTGGGTGGTGAGCCACCTCGCGATGGACGTGGCGACGTGCGAGCTGCTGTTCCGCGAGTGGACCGCGCTGACCGCGGGCACTCCCCTGCCCGACCCCGCGCCGCAGCCGCTGGACCTGGTGGAGCTGGAGCGCAAACCCGCCGTGGCGCGGCTTCGGCAGGCCGCCGTCGGGTACTGGGAGTCGCTGCTGGACCGGGTGCCGCAAACCATGTTCACCACCGGCGGCGACGCGCCGAGGCCCGGGCTGCGGGTGCGCTCGGAACGGGCGGCCGAGCACCTCGCCGCGATCGCCGCGCGAACCGGCGCGAGCGCCTCCACGGTGCTGCTGGCCGCGATCAAGGCGCTGGTGGCGCACCGGACGGGCCACTCGTCGTGCGTCACGACCTCGTTGTCCGGCAACCGGAACCTCAAGCAGCTGCGGAACTACTTCGGCACCGTCTCGCAGGACTCCCTGGTGTGGGTGCCGGTTCCGGCCGACGGCACGTTCGACGCGCTGGTGGCGGCGGTGCGCGCGGCGACCCTGCCCGCGTACCGGGCCGCGTGGTTCGACCCCGAGCAGGTGTGGAAGGCGATCTCGGCGGCGAGCGACCGGCGGGGCATCCGGTACGCGCGCGACCTGGTGTTCAACGACATGAGCCCGCTCGCGGGCGCCGACGACGAGGTGGTGGACCGCGGTGCGCGACGCCGGCTGCCCGCGGTGTGGGTGCCCGGCGGCACGCCGTTCGCCCCGAACGACGGCGACGCGCAGTTCGAGCGGCTGCCGGCCGAACCCGTGCCGTGCCGGCTGATCGCGTTCGTCTACCGGCTGGACGCGGAGGTGGACGTGGCCCTGCACGCCGACACCGCGTGCCTGGACGAGGACGAACTGGCCGAGTTCGCCCGCGCGCTGCTGGCCGTGCTGCGCGCGGCGGCGGCGCGGGACGTGCCGTTGACCGAGCTGGTCGGGTCGACCGCGCTGCGGCCGGTCGCGCGCGACGGGCGGTGGCGGCTGGTCGACTCGTGCTGGGTCGACCTGGACGCGGCGCGCGCCACCGCCACCGCGTTGCTCGGCGACCGGTTCCGCGGGCTGGAGGCGGTGCCCGACGCCGTGCTGGGCCACCGGCTCGTGTGCCACCTGGCGGGCGAGGTGGCCGACATCCGCGAGCGGTTCCTGAACGCGCTCGGTCCCACCGTGGTCGCACCGCACGAGTACGTGGTGCGCGAGGAGGAAGCATGACCACCGACACCCTGCCCCGGACCTCCCTGTGGTCCGCCAACTTCCGGCTCTACCTGGGCGCGCGGGCGACGTCGCTGCTCGGCGACGCGATGCTGCCGGTGGCGCTGTCCGTCGGCGTGCTCGCGGCCGGGCACGGCATCACCGGCATCGGCTACGCGCTCGGCGCGTGGATGGCCGCGATGGCGCTGTGCACGCTGATGGGCGGCGTGCTGGCGGACCGGTTCACCCCGCGCCGGATGATGGTGCTCGCCGACCTGATCCGGTTGGTCGTGCAGGCCGGGATCGCGGTCGCCTTCGCCCTGGGCGCGCCCGCGCTGTGGCTGATCGTCGTGCTCCAGTTCCTCAGCGGTGTCGCGACGTCGATGTTCCAACCCGGCGTGGCGAGCATGGTGCCGAAGGTCGCGAAGGACGTGCAGAAGGCCAACGGCGTGCTGCGGATCGCCGAGGCGATCACCGGCGTGCTGGGTCCGGCGGTGGCCGGTCTGCTGGTGAGCCTGTTCGGCGCGGCCGTGGTGTTCGGCATCGACGCGGCGACCTACGCGGTGAGCGCGCTGTGCCTGGCCGCGCTGCGGCTGGGCGACTCGCCGGTCGCCGACCGCGCGCAGTCGTACTGGCGGCAGCTCGTGGAGGGCTGGCAGGACTTCCGGTCCCGCAACTGGTTGTGGGGCGTCATCGCGATCTGGTTGGTGTACGGGTGCTTCGTGCCCGGCGTGTCGCTGCCGGTGACCGCCGAGCTGGTCAACGCGGACTACGGCTCGACCACGCTGGGCATCGCGCTGGGCGCGTTCGGCGGCGGTGGCGTGCTGGGCGGTCTGGTGGCCATGCGCGCGAAACCGGCCCGACCGCTGGTGGCGGGCAGCATCGGCTGGGCGCTGTTCGCGGTCTACCCGTTCACGCCGGTGTTCGGGCCGCCCGCGATCCTGCTGCACGCCGGCTGGCTGGTCGCCGGGTTCGGCCTGGCGTACTGGGGAGTCGTGTGGGCGACCACCGTGCAGACGCACGTGCCCGAGCACCTGCTGAACCGGGTGTACGCCTACGACGTGTCCGGCTCGCTGCTGGCCCTCACGCTCGGTCGCACGCTGGCCGGTCCGCTGGCGGGCGCCGTCGGACCGCGCACCCTGATGCTGCTGTCGACCGCGCTGGGACTGGTGTGCACCGGGCTGCTGCTGGTCACACCCGCCATCCGCCGACTGCGCCGCGCCAACTGAGGGGAGGGTCGATGGACGTCGACGACGTCGTGGTCGAGGTGTACGAACGGATCCTGGCCGAACCGGGCGGTGCGCCCGCCATCGCGCCCGAGCAGCTCGACCGGGCGGTGGACGTGCTGCGCGGGTTGCGGCTGGTGCGGCCGCGCGGCGAGGGCTGGGAGGCGGTCGACCCCGAGGTCGCGCAGGCCGAGCTGCGACGCGTCGCGGACGACCGGGACCGGCGGCTGCGGCCGTTCGAGGACGCGTTCCACCGCACCCGGAGCGCCGCGCCGGACGACCTCGGGTCGCGCTTGGCCGAGGTCGCCGGGTCGTGCGCGACCGAGATCGTGGTGATGCACACCTGCGTCGCGCAGGAGACGCCGCGGGCCCGGTTCGTCCGCCCGCTGGTGGTGGCCGCCGCCAAGCGGGGCGTGCCGGTGCGGTTGCTGTTCCCGCACACCGGTCGCGGCGACACGGTGACCCGCGCGTACCTGCGCGACGTGACCGACGCGGGCGGCGAGGTGCGGACCTCCGGCGAGGTGCCGGACCGGTTCGTGGTGTTCGACCGGCGGATCGCGTTCCTGCTCGGCGAGGACGGCGTCGACCACGCGGGCGCGGTGGTCGACCAGCCGGTGCTCGCCCGGTTCCTGCACCGCATCCACGACCACGTGTGGCAGTCCGCGCTGCGCTTCAGCCCGGGTCAGACCGGGTACGGGAGCGCGCTCGGCGCGCTCAAGTCGAGCATCCTGCGGCTGCTGGCCTCCGGGTTGACCGACGACGTCATCGCCCGCCGCGTCGGCATCTCGGAGCGGACGCTGCGCCGGCACATCGCCGCGATCATGCGGGACATGTCGGCGGAGAGCCGATTCCAGGCCGGGTTCGCCGCCGCCGAGGCGGGTCTGCTCCGTTCCCGAACCACGCACACCCAAGGAGACCTCCAGTGTCAACCAACAGACCGGTAGTGCTCGGCGGCGAGCCGATCCTGCCCGAGGGCGTGCCGCTGGCCAGGCCGACGCTCGACGTCGACCCGGGCCTGCTGGCCACGTTCGGCGACATCCTGGCGTCCGGGCTGCTGACCAAGGGGCGGCACCTGGACTCGTTCGAGCGCGGCGTGGCGGCGTTCCTCGGCGTCGAGGACGCGGTGGCGCTGTCCAGCTGCACCAGCGGGTTGATCCTCCTGTTACGGGCGTTGGGGTTGCGCGGCGAGGTGGTGCTGCCCAGCTTCACGTTCATCGCCAGCGGGCACGCCGCGGCGTGGAACGGCTTGACGCCCCGGTTCGCCGACATCGACCCGGACACGTTCGCGGTGGCACCGGACCGGGTCGAGGAGGTGGTGGGCGACCGGACGGCCGCCGTGCTGGGCGTGCACACGTTCGGCTCGCCGTGCGACGCGGAGGCGCTGGCCAAGGTGGCGGCGCGGTGGGACGTCCCGTTGGTGCTCGACGCCGCGCCCGCGTTCGGCGGCAGCTACCCCGACGGGACGAAGGTCGGCACCCGCGGGGTGGCCGAGGTGTTCAGCCTGAGCCCCACCAAGCCGTTCACCACCGGCGAGGGCGGTATCGTGGCGACCAACGACCGGGCGCTGGCCAAGGAGCTGCGGGTGCTGCGCGAGTACGGCAACCCGGGCGACTACGACAGCGTGGCGTTCGGCCTCAACGCCCGGATGCCCGAGCTGTCCGCCGCCGTCGGCAACCACCACCTGCCGCTGCTGCCCGAGCTGATCGCGCGCCGGCAGGTGCTCGCCGGCCGCTACCTGGCCGCACTGTCCGAAGTGGACGGACTGGGGTTCCAGCGGATCCCGGACGACGCGGTGAGCACGTACAAGGACTTCTGCGTGACCGTGGACGCGGCCGCGTTCGGCGTCGACCGCGACACGCTCGGGCGGGCGCTGAAGGCGGAGGGCATCGCGACCCGCGACTACTACAACCCGCCGCTGCACCGCCAGACCGCCTACCGGGCGCTGCCGACCGCCGTGGAGGAGTCGTTGCCGCACACCGAGGAGCTGTCCCGCACCGCGCTCACCCTCCCGCTGCACTCGCACATGCCCGACCACGTGGTCGACGGCATCGCCGAGTCGATCCGCCGGGTGCACGCGCACGCGGCCGAGGTCGGTGGTCGGGCGTGAGCGTCCTGCGCGATTCGACCGTGCTGGTCACCGGCGGCACCGGCTCGCTCGGCACCGCGTTCGCCCGGCACGCGCTGGAGGACCTCGGCGTGGCGCGGCTCGTGGTGTTCTCCCGCGACGAGCAGAAGCAGTACGAGATGCGCCGGGAGTTCGCCGACTCCCGGATCCGGTTCGTGCTGGGCGACGTCCGCGACCTGGACAGCCTGGTGGGCGCGATGCGCGGGGTCGACCACGTGGTGCACGCGGCGGCGCTCAAGCAGGTGGACACCGCCGAGTACCAGGCCTACGAGTTCGCCCGGACCAACATCGTGGGTTCGCGCAACGTGATCGAAGCCGCGGTCGAGACGGGTGTGCGCCGGGTGGTGGCGCTGTCCACGGACAAGGCGTCCAGCCCGACGAACCTCTACGGCGCCACGAAGATGGTGTCGGACAAGCTGTTCACCTCCGCGCAGGGGCACGGCACGCTGTTCTCCGTGGTGCGCTACGGCAACGTGATGGGCAGTCGGGGCTCGGTGATCCCGCTGTTCCGGCGACTGGTCGCGCAGGGCGGCGAGCTGCCGATCACCGACAAGCGGATGACCCGGTTCTGGATCACCGGCGAGCACGCGGTGCGGTTCATCGTGGACACGTTCGACGCGATGCGCGGCGGTGAGCTGTTCGTGCCCCGGCTGCCGAGCATGAAGGTGACCGACCTGGCCGAGGCGGTCGCGCCCGGCTGGCCGAGCTACGAGGTGGGCATGCGACCCGGCGAGCGGTTGCACGAGGAGATGATCGCGGCCGAGGACAGCAGCCGGGCCTACCGCCTGGACGACCGCTACCTGGTGCTGCCCACGACGCCCGTGGAGTACGAGCCGGCGCCGGACTGCCGCCCGGTGACGGTCGGCTTCAGCTACCGCTCGGACACCAACGACCAGTGGCTGTCGGTCGAGGAGCTGCGCGGGATGCTGGACGTGGTGGCGCCGTGATCCGGTTGACCGGCGCCGTGATGGCGCACCCCCGGCGGGCGGACGCGGCGCGGGCCCTGATCGCCTCCGCGCCGCCGGGGTTCCTCGACCTGGTCCGCGACCCCGACCCGGGCGGACCGCCGTCGGGGCTGCGGACCTCGATCGCGGCCTGGTCGACGGTGCCCGCCGGCTCGACCCACCACCTGGTGCTGGAGGACGACGCCCGGTTGGCGCCGGACTTCGTGGCGCACCTGGAGCGGGCGGTCGCGAAGGCGCCGGACGCGGCGATCGCGCTGTACACCAACTGGAACTCCCGGGCGGGCGCGGCGGTCCGGCTGGGCGCGCTCGCGGGCGCGCGCTGGGCCGTGCCCCCGACCGAGTACACGCCGAACGTGGCACTCGTCCTGCCGGCCGCGGTGGCCGCGCGCTTCGGCCCGTTCGCCCGCGCCTCCGGCGGCTCGTGGCCGGACGACGTGGTGCTGGCCCGGTACCTGCGGCACGCGGGGGTGCGGACGCTGCTGACCGTGCCGAACCTGGTGCAGCACGGCGAGTTCCCCAGCGTGTCGGGCAACGACCTGCACGGGCTGCGGCAGGCGGCGTGCTTCGGCGTGCCGCCGGACGACGACTGGTCGGCCGACCGGATCGTCACGCCGACCGCGGTGCCGTTCGTCAAGTTCGGCCTGGCGCTGGGCACGGTGCGCCGGGAGGGCGGGTGGTCGACCGTGGGCGCGGCCCGCCTGGACCGCCTGCTCGGAGTGCCGGAACCGCCGGCCGACGTGCTCGCGCAGGCTGGACCGACGACCGACGGCGAGCCGGGCGACGTGGCGCGCGGGGTCTCGACGGCGGAACCATCGGCGCTCACCGCCCGAAGCGGGTCGGACGACGCACCCCCGGGAGCCGCTCCCCCGGCGTTCCTCGGCGAATCTGCCCCGGACGTGCGCCCCGCCGACCTGACCCGCGCCTCGACCCCCGGCGCCGACCAGAGCCGGCGGCCCGGACCCGCCGGCGGGCTGCCGGGCGCGGTCGCGTTGTGGCGCAACGCCTTCGCGTTGGGCAGGCTCCAGCCCGACCACGACGAGGCCGACCCGCTCGTGCGGTCGGCGGTGGCGTCGTTGGGGCCCGGGTTGCTCTGCACGTCGCTCGGCGCGCACGAGTTGCGGCGGCTGGAGGAAGCCTGGCGGGAGTGGGCGTTCCGCGCCCTGCGGGCCGGTGCCGCCGCGCCACCGGTCGAGCGGCGCCAGCACCGGATCTCGTTGTCCGGCAACGACTCCGCGGTGCGCTCCCTCGTGGCCGACGACCTGCGCGACCGCGGGCACGACCTCGGCGGCGGGGTCGAGGTCGTGGTGGAGCACGACCGGGTGCGGTGTCACGACGCGGTGCTGTGGCTCGGCACGCCCTACGGGCCTGGCCTGGCCGACGGGCCGCTGCCGGCGCTCGTGCTCCAGTCCCTGCAACGGCACCCGATGCGGGTCGGCGGTGTGCTCGCGACCGAAACCCGGTGGACGCACGTGTGGGACGTCGCCGGCGCGATCGAGCACGTGCTGGACGATCCCACCTCGTCCGGCGACCTCGCCGTGTGGCACGACGAAACGCCCAAGCCGCAGGAGTTGGCGGACCTGATCGGGTCGGTGGTGCGGCGGGTCGAGGTGGACCTGTCCGCGGTCACGACGCGGGACGGCGACCCGCCGCGCGGCCGGCGCTGGGCGTGGCGGCCGGAACTGGACCTGGGCGAGGGCATCCGGCTGCTGGCCCAGTGGCTCGCCTACGAGGCGGGGTGAGGGCGTGCGGATCTCGTTCACCACGGATCAGGGCGTCGGCGCGGACAACGAGGACGCGGTCGTGGCGGGCGACGGGTGGGCGGTGGTGCTCGACGGCGCCACCGCCGAGCCCGACACGGACAGCGGCTGCGTGCACGGTGTCGCCTGGTTCGCCCGCCGGCTGGCCGGCCACCTGGCCGCGCGACTGCTCGCCGGCGGCGCGCTGACCGACCTCCTGCACGACGCGATCACCGCCGTCGCGCTGTCCCATGTGGACACCTGCGACCTGGCGAACCCGTGCAGCCCCACGGCGACCGCGGCCGTCCTGCGCCGCGCCGGCGACCGGCTCGACTACCTCGTGCTGGGCGACTCGCCGATCGTGTTCACCCGCGTCGACGGCACCCCGCTGCCGATCGTGGACGACCGGTTGGCCCGCTACACCGGACCGTGGTCCGGGCTGCGGCACATCCGCAACGTGCCCGGCGGGTTCTGGATCGCGGGCGCGGTGCCCGAGGCGGCCCGGCACGCGGTCACCGGCAGCGTTCGCCTCGCCGACGTGCGGTCGGCCGCGCTGCTCACCGACGGCGCGACTCGGCTGGTGGACAAGTACGGCTGGACGTGGCCGGAACTGCTCGCCGTGCTGCACCGGGGTGGTCCGGCGGAACTGGTCGCGCTGACCCGTTCCGCCGAACGCGACTCCCCTTTAGCCGGCAAACCGCACGACGACGCGACCGCGGTTCTCTGCGCGTTCTCCGCCGCCGCCGACGGGCATTACCCGCCCGCTTAGCCGGCCGGTACCCGACCACCCCGGGCGGCGGTCCCGCCGTCGGGCGGAATTCCCGGCTCCAGCCACCCGAACTCGGCGGCGCGGAAACCCAGTTCGAATCTGCTGCGCGCGCCGACCCGGTCCATCATGCCGTTCACGTGGCGGCGGACGGTGCGCGCGGAGACGCCGAGCCTGCCCGCCGCCACGTCGTCGGTCATGCCGGACACCAGGCAGAGCAGCACGGAGCGCTCGAACTCGTCCGGTACGCCGTGCACGCCCACCCACGAGGTCGCGACGCTCCACCTCGACAGGAACGACTCGACCAGCGCGGTCACCAGCGACGGCTCGACCACCACGAGCAGGCCGTCCGCCCGACCCGACGGCACCACCGCGACCGACCGGTCGACCAGCAACGACCCGTGCGACGACGCTTCGGCGACCCGAACCCTGACCCGGTGCCGCAACGCCTCCCGCACCCAGTCGCGGTCCTCGGCCCGACCGCCGAGGAACCGCACCTTCACCTGCGGCCCGCACACCCCGCCGCGCACCGCGCGCAGCAGCGTGTCGCGGAAGTCCGACGGCGCGCCGCCGCCCGTCGCGAACACTTCCCGATCCGCGCCGCGAACCAGTTCCAGCACCCTCGCCCGGTCGACCTCACGGACCGGTTCCGGGCCGGCCCGACGAAATCCGGTGATCATGAAAAAGGCCTCCCCACAGGCATTCGGTCACCGTGTCCACATCCCGGCTACCGAAATCATGCTGAGGCCCGGTATATACTTGGTATAGACCACCACGGGGTGCACGAACCGTGTGCGGCGAACAATCCGCGTTCCGTCTACTGGGGGACATGAACGACGGTGGATTTCTCGATCCTCGGCACGCTCGCGGTTCGTGACGGAGTCCGGGAGCGGCCACTCGGCGCACCCAAAGTGCGGACGTTGCTCGCACTCCTGCTGTGCCGACCGGGTGAGCCCGTGCCCGTCGGCACGCTCGTCGACGGGTTGTGGGCGGGCAGCCCGCCCCGGTCGGCGGCCAAGAACCTCCAGCTCTACGTGCATCAGTTGCGACGCTCGCTCGGCGAGCCGGACCGGGTGTCGCTGCGCGCGGGCGGCTACGCGCTGACCGTGCTGCCCGGCGAGCTCGACGCCGAGCGGTTCGAGGTGCTCGCCGCGCAGGCCCGCGACGCCGCGGAGCGCGAGGACTTCCTGACCGCCGACGCCGTGTCGCGGCAGGCGTTGGCGATGTGGCAGGGCAGCCCGTTCGGCGAACTGGCCGACGACGTGCGCGCGCTGCGCACCGAGGCCGAGCGGCTCGGCGAGCGCCGGCTCGCGGTGCTGGGCCTGCACCTGGAGGCGGAACTCCAGCTGGGCAGGCACCAGGAGGTCGTGCCGCGGCTGCGCGAACTGGTCGCCGAGCACCCGTTGCGCGAGGGGTTGCACGCGCAGCTCATGCTCGCGCTGTACCGGTCGGGGCGCCAGGCCGAGGCGCTGGAGGTGTTCCGGCGGGTGCGCGGCGTGCTGGCGAGCGAGCTGGGGCTGCGGCCGAGCAGCGAGCTGAGCGACCTGGCGCAGGCGATCCTGCGGTCGGACCGGTGGCTCGACCCGGTGTCCCGGCGGCCCGTGTCGCCGCCGCCGGACCAGCTGCCGCCGGGGGTGGCGACGTTCACCGGCCGGGAGTCCACGCTGCGCGCGCTGGACGCGGCGGCCGACCTGGTCGACCCGGTGGCGCCCGGCGACGCGGTGCCGATCGTGGTGGTCACCGGCACGGCGGGTGTCGGCAAGACGGCGCTCGCGGTCCGGTGGGCGCACCGGGTGGCCGACCTGTTCCCCGACGGCCGGCTGTACGTGAACCTGCACGGCTACGGCACCGCGTCCGCCACGACGCCGGCCGAGGTGCTGGCGCGGTTCCTGCGCGCGCTGGACGTGCCGGCCGAGCGGGTGCCCGCGCACCTGGACGAGCTGACCGCGCTGTACCGCTCGACGGTGCGCGGCAAGCGGCTGCTGGTGGTGCTGGACAACGCGGGCTCGGTGGACCAGGTGCGGCCGCTGGTGCCCGGGACGCCCGGCAGCCTGGTGCTGGTGACGAGCCGGGACGACCTGCGCGGGCTGGCGGTGAGCAACGACGCGACCGTGCTCCGGCTCGACGTGCTGACCTCGGCCGAGTCCACCCGGTTGCTGGAGCGGGTGGTCGGCGTGGACCGGGTCGCCGCCGAGCGGTCGGCGGCGCTGGACCTGGTGCGGCTGTGCGCCCGGCTGCCGCTGGCGCTGCGGATCGCGGCGGCCCACCTGGCGTCCGGCCGGGAGCGGACGCTGGCCGAGTGCGTGGCCGCGCTGGGCGGCGCGGACCGGCTCGACCGGCTCAGCGTGCCCGGTGACCCGTCGGCGACCGTGCGGACCGCGTTCGAGCTGTCCTACCGGACGCTGGACGGGGCGGCCAGGCGGTTGTTCCGGCTGATCGGGTCGGTGCCGACGCACCACGTCACCGAGGAGACCGCCGCCGTGCTGCTGGACGCGGACGTGGCGGTGGCCCGGCGCGGGCTGGGCGACCTCGTGCGGGCGCACCTGCTGGAGGTCGACGCGGACGGCCGGCACCACTGCCACGACCTGCTCCGGCTGTACGCGGCGGAGTTGGCGGCGGTCGCGGACGAGGACCGCGAGGAGGCGCGCGGGCGGCTCTACGACCGGTACCGGGACACCGCGACCGCGGCCAGCGCCCGGCTCACGCCGCAGATGCTGCGGCTGCCCCGGCCGACCCCGCCGCAGGCCGTGGAGTTCGACGCGGACGCCGCCGCGCTGGCCTGGTTGGAAACCGAGCGCGCCAACCTGGTCGCCGTGGTGCGGGACGCCGCCGAACGCGGGCCGCGCCCCATCGCGTGGCTGCTGGCCGACGCGCTGCGCGGGTACTTCTGGCTGCGCCGGCACGCCGCGGAGTGGTTGCTGGTGGCCGATCTCGGCGCGACGGCGGCCCGGGCGGACGGCGCGGTCCGCGGGTTGATCTCCGCCGAGCAGAGCCTCGCGCAGGCCTACCGCGGCGTCGGGGACCACGCGCGGGCGATCGTGCACTACACCCGCGCGGTGGGGTTGGCCGAGCAGGACGGCTGGACCGAGGCGGAGGCGGCGGCGCGCGGCAACGTCGCGGGGTTGTACTGGGAACTGGGCCGGTTGGACGACGCGGTGGCCGAGCTGAACCGGACCATCGAGCTGAACCGGCGCACCGGGTGGCAGCCCGGGCTCGGCACGAACCTGCTGAACCTCGGCACCCTGTACCGGGAGCTGGGCCGACCGCACGAGGCCGCCGAGCAGCACGCGCTGGCGCTGGAGATCCAGGAGCGCATCGGGTCCAAGAGCGGCGCGGCGCACGCGCACGCGAACATGGCGGAGGCGTTCTTCGACCTCGGCAGGCTGTCCGACGCGCGGGACTCGCTGCGCGAGGCGTTGCGGCTGCACCGGGACACCGGCGGCCGGTACGGCGAGATCACCGCGCTGGTCTCGCTGACGGCCGTGCACGCGGAAACCGGCGACCACGCCGAGGCCGCGACGTGCGGACGGACGGCGCTCGAGCTGGCCAGGGAAACCGGCGACCGGCGCGCCGAGGCGTCCGTGCTCGCCGCGCTGGCCGGGCTGGACGGCGCCCCGGACCCGGAAACCCTGGCGGGCCAGGCGTTGCGGCTGGCCCGGGAGATCGACTACCCGCGTGCCGAGACCGAGGCGCTGCTGGCGCTGGCGGCCGCGCACCTGCGCGACCGGCGGTTCGAGGAGGCGCTGTCGACCGCGGTCGCGGCGGCCGACCTGGCCGCCCGGCACACCTTGCGCCTGCCCGAGGCGAAGGCGCACATGCTCGCCGCGAACGCGCACCTGGCGTGCCGGCGCCCGGACCAGGCCCGCACCGAGGCACACCTGGCTCTGGACCTGCACCGCCGCACCAGCAACCGCATCGGCGAGAGCCGCACCCTGGGCGTCCTGGGCCGGATCGCGCTGGCCCAGGACGACGTGCCGGGCGGCCGAGCCCTGCTCCGCCAGGCCATCGACCTGATCCGCGGCTGCGGTTCGACCGAAACCACCCACCTCCTGGCGGCGCTCCCCGAGTGACCGCACCGCACCCGCCCGCCCGCCGGCGATCACGCCGGGCCGCCCGCCGAGCACACCGCGGGTGACCCACCGCGGACGCGGTTCCGCCTGTGCCGCGACAGCGCGCCCCCGAGCCCCGCCCCCGCGTCACCGGACCGCGCGGGTCCGGCCGTGCCGCGCCGATCCGGGCCACCGAGCGACTGACCGGGGCCGGACATGCCTCTTGTGGACATTGAAGCCGTGCCCCGGGGTGCCTAGCTTCGGTTGCAGGGCAAGGAAAACGGCGCAGGAGGGCTTCGCCATGATCAGCGACCTCATCGACCGCGACGACCGCTTCCGGGGCATCCTCGACCGCCTGTCGTCCAAGTCGATCGACGACTACTACAACCCGTACCGGCTGTTCGAGTGGCCGGACGCGCTGCCGGCCGACATGTGGTGGATGAGCCCCGAGCTGACCACCACCCACGGCACCGACATCGCGGCCGGGTTGGGCGAGGAGCAGCTGCACGCGCTGTCCCGCCATGAGAGCATGAACTTCTACAGCCTGAACGTGCACGGCATCCGCGAGCTGCTCATCGAGGTGGTGCGCCGCATCCACACGACGGGTTTCGAGACGCCGTCGGAGTTCTTCCACCACTTCATCGGTGAGGAGAACGAGCACATGTGGTTCTTCGCCGAGTTCTGCCTGCGCTACGGCGGCCGGATCTACCGCCAGCCGGGCGGCGGTGTCGCCTCGCCCTCCGAGCAGTCGCCCGCGGTCGAGAGCCTGCTGGTGTTCACCCGCATCCTGATCTTCGAGGAGCTGGTGGACCACTACAACGCCAAGATGGCCGCCGACGAGCGGTTGCACGAGACGATCCGCGCGATCAACCGGATCCACCACCAGGACGAGTCGCGGCACATCGCGTTCGGCCGTGAGCTGGTCGAGCTGCTGTTCGAGGAGGTCCGCAAGACCTCGACCGAGCAGGAGCTCCAGGGCATCTCGGACTACCTGCGCCGGTACCTGACCTACAGCTTCGAGTCGCTGTACAACCCGCAGTCCTACAAGGACGCCGGTATCGCGAACCCGCTGGAGGTGCGGCGCGCGCTGCTCGAGTCGCCCGCCCGCGCCGAGGCCGAGGCGCAGGTGTTCCGCAAAACCCGCCGGTACCTGGAGAAGACGGGACTCGTCCGATGACCCGCACGACCGGCGTCGACGCGGCGCCCGCCCTGGCCCTGCTCGGACCGGCCGAGACCAGGCTGGTGCGCGCGCTGGACGACACGTTCGCCGGCTGGGGCGTCGAGGCGGGCGCGGAGGAGATCAGCGTGCCGCCGCTGTACCCGGTGGCGGACCTGGAGAAGTTCGACGTCTACACCAACTTCCCGCAGTTGGCGTTCGTCGCCGGACCGCTGGAACTGGGCGGCGCGGCCAAACCCGAGGACGGCCGGTTCGCCCGCCAGGACCTGGTCGACGGCCGCTACGGGCTGCCGCACGCGACGTGCTTCGGCGCGTACCTGTTCCACGAGGGCGGCGTGGTCGCCGACGACGCCCTGGTCACGCTGGTGAACCGGTGCTTCCGCAACGAGGAGCGCTACGGCGGGCTGCGCAGGCTCGCCAGCTTCCAGATGCGCGAGATCGTGGCACTGGGCGGTTTCCGGCACACCCAGGACGTGCTCGCCCGGTTCACCACCCGGATCGGGGAGTTCGCCGCGGCGATCGGCCTGCACCTGGACCGGGAGGCCGCGGTCGACCCGTTCTTCACCGCCGACGGCGGCCGGGCGCTGTTGCAGAAGCTCAAGCCGGTCAAGCACGAGTTCGTGCACGACGGCCTCGCGATCGCCTCGGTGAACACGCACCGGAACTTCTTCGGCGAGCGGTGCGACATCCGGTTGCGCGACACCGGCGAGCACGCCTACACCGCGTGCGTCGCGTTCGGCCTGGAACGCTGGCTCGCCGTGCTGGGCGACCTGCACGGCGGCGACCTGGACGCGGCGCGCGCGGCCGTCGTCGCCGCGCGCTGACGTGGTCGACCGGGTGGGCATCGGCCGGATCGGGGTCGACGTCGTGCCGCTGGACCGGGCGCGGCGGTTGATCGGCGAACCGGCGCTGCGCCGCATGCTCTCCGCCGACGAGCTGCTCCTGTCGTCCACTTCGGACGGTGTGGACGCGGCGGGCGTCGCGGGCAGGCTCGCCGCCAAGGAGGCGGTGTTCAAGCTGTTCCACGCCACCGGCGAGACGATGCCGTGGCTGCACACCGAGATCCTGCGCGGCGCGGGCGGGTGGCCCGAGGTCAGGCTGCACGGCCGCGCGGCGCGGCTCGCCGCGGAGGCGGGCATCGAGCACATCACCGTCAGCATCACCCACGACGACGCGTGCGCCATCGCGGTGGCCGCCGCCGTCACCTGAGGAATGGGGAAGGCGAGATGAGCACACCCGGCGTGGCGAAGGTCCAGGACTGGATCCTCGGCAGGCACCCCGACCGCACGTCGATCGGTCGCGACGAGGACCTGATCGAGAGCAGGCTCGTGGACTCGCTGTCGTTCGTGGAACTGGTCTACGTGATCGAGGACGCGAGCGGCGTGGAGATCGACTTCGACGCGATCGACCTGGCCGACTTCCAGACCATCGCGGCGATCGACCGGGCGTTCTTCGCCCGCGGGGAGGGCTGAGCCGTGCACGCCGTCTCCTACACCGCGCAGTGGACCGCGGCGGCCAGGGCGCTGGAGTCCGAGCGGGAGGACCCCCTGGTGGTGGACCCGCTGGCCCGCGACCTGGCCGCGCCGCAGGGTTTCGAGCTGATCGACCGGTACGGCGGCGGCGGGCTCCGCGAGTTCGTGGCCATCCGGACCTGGTTCCTGGACGACCTGATCGGCCGGCTCGACGGCGTCGCGCAGGTCGTGCTCATCGCGGCCGGCATGGACACCCGCGCGTTCCGGCTGACCTGGCCCGCCGGCGTCGAGGTGTTCGAGGTCGACCACGCGCCGCTGATCGCGGAGAAGCAGCGCCGGCTCGACGCGCTCGGCGCGGTGCCGACGGTGACCCGGCACGCGGTCGCGGCCGACCTGACCACCGAGTGGCTGCCGGACCTGGTGGCCGCCGGGTTCGCGCCGGACCGGCCGACGCTGTGGGTGACCGAGGGCTTGACGTTCTTCCTCACCGAGGAGCAGGTGGCCGGGTTGCTCGCGGTGCTGCGGGGCGCCAGCGCGCCGGGCAGCGGGTTGGCCGTGGACATCATGGGGAAGGCGTTGCTGCGCAACCCGTTCTCGAAGCCGTTCCTGGACGCGCTGGCCGCCGACGGCACGCCGTGGCTGTTCGGCACCGACGAGCCGGAGGAGTTCCTGGCCGCGCACGGCTGGAAGGTCGTGGAACTGCGCGAGCCCGGCGAACCCGGTGTGGGGCAACGGCGGTGGCCCTACGAGGTGCACCCCCGGTCGCGGCGCGGCGCGAGCAGGCACTGGCTGATCCGGGCCGAGGTCGTGCGCGGATGACGACGTTGGAGCGCGTCGAGTCGTTCGTGCCGGCCAAGGTCGCGCGGATCGAGGACTTCGGCGAGCGGCTGGGGTTGCGGCGGGCCGAACTGGGCGTGTTCCGCAAGTTCTACGGCCTGGACGAACTGCGCTACGACCCCGACCTCACGCTGTTCGACCTCGCGCTGCCCGCCGCGCGCCGGGCGCTCGCCGCGCTGCCCGAGGGCGGTCGCGTCGACTACCTGGTCTACGCGCACACCACGCAGGCCGTGACACCGCCGGACGTCGAGGCGGCGCAGGTGCTGCGCGCCGAGCTCGGCCTGTCCGGCGAGGCGTTCGGGTTGAGCCAGCAGGCGTGCGTGAGCAGCCTGGGCGCGATCGACGTGGTGGCGCGGCTGCTCGCGGGCACCGACGGGTACGCGCTGGTGGTGACCGGCGAACGGGCGTTCTCCCCCGCCACCCAGCTGATCCCGAACATGGCCATCATGGCCGACGCGGCGGGTGCGTGCCTGGTCGCGGCGGACGGGCGCGGCGACGTGGTGCGCTCGTTCACCACCCGCACGCTCGGCGAGTACGCGGACTGGCTCGCGCTGACACCCGAGCGGAGCACGGAGTTCGGGCAGCTGTACGGGCCGGTGCTCGCCGAGGTGGTCGCGGAGGCGTTGGCGCGGGCCGGTGTCGGGCTGGACGACGTCGAGCGGATCATCCCGCACAACGTCAACGGGCTGGCCTGGAAGCAGACGATCAAGGCGCTCGGCGTGCCGGCGGAGAAGGTGTTCCTGGACAACGTCAAGCGGTACAGCCACACCTACGCCTCGGACGTGTTCGTCAACTACACCACCATGCGCGACGCGGGGTCGCTGGTCGACGGCGGGCACTACGTGCTGGTGTCGGTGGGCCTGGGCGCGACGTTCGGCGCGATGGTGATCACCCACCGGGAGGGGACGTGAGCAGGCAGGAGGTGGTGGCGGCCATCGGCGCCGCGCTGGCCGACGTGCTGGAGCGGGAGGTGGCGCTGACCGAGGAGACCCGGCTGTTCGACGACCTGCGGCTGGACTCGTCGTCGGTGCTGGAGCTGCTGATGATCGTGGAGGACGCCACCGGCATCACGGTGGACCCGGAGGACCTGGACATCGACTACCTGCGGTCGGTGCGGTCCTTCGCGGACTACGTCGAGTCGCGGCAGGCCGTGCGATGAGCGGCCTGGCGTTGCGCGCGGCCGGGAGCGTGGTCGCGCCGCCCGGACCGGGGCACCGGCCGGACGCGGTGGCCGACGGGTTCCTGCGCGACCTGCTGGAGCCGTTCGGGGAGAAGGTGGACGAGGAGCTGTTCCGGAGCGGGAACCACGTGACGCACAAGGCGCTCACCGACCTGCTGCTGGCACTGCCCGGTGTCGGCGACGCCCGGCCGGGGCTCGTCCTGGTGGCGCACGCGCTGCCGGACGTGCTGCCGTTCACCGTCGTCGCGCCGTACCTGGCCCACCGGCTGGGTGTGCGGGCGACCGCGTTCTCCGTGACGCAGCAGGGGTTGGCCGCGCCGTTCACCGCGCTGCGGATCGCGGCGGCGCACCAGCGGACCGGGCACACCGACGAGGTCGTGCTGGCCGTGCTGGAGCAGACCACGCTGCCCGCGCCCGTGTCGCACCCGCCGGCGGTGGACTCGGCGGCGGTGCTGGTGTTCGCGCCGGGCGGTGGTCCGCGCCTGGTCGGGGTGTCCTCCGGCGCGGCCGCGGACCTGGTGCGCGACCGGCGGCCGGACGACGTGGTCGTGCTGGGGCCGTGGGTCGACCTGCCGGACGTGCCAGCGCACCGGGTGCCGCCGGGCTCGTACTGCACCAGCGTGTGGCTGGCCCTGGCGGAGAACTGGGCGCGGTGGCGGGAGGGCGGCGGTCGCGTCGTGCTGTGCGACACCGATCCGCGCACGGGCGTGAGCCACGCGGCGGTGTTCGACTCCACGGATCGGTGACGGCGTGCGCATCGGGGTGGATCTGCTGCGCGCGCACGAGTTGGACGCGCTGCTCACCCGGCCGTGGTTCCGCGCGTTCACCTACTCCCCCGCCGAGCTCGCCGTCGCCGACGGGTTCGGCGCGGACCGGCGGCGGGAGTTCCTCGCGGGTCGGTTCGCCGCGAAAGAGGCGGTGCTCAAGGCTCTGGGCACCGGTTTCGGGGTGCGGCCGCACCAGGTCTCGGTGCTGCGGGACGCGGCGGGCGGGCCCGTCGTGCTGCTGACGGGCCGTGCCGCCGAGGTGGCCGCCGGACTCGACGTCCGGGTGTCGATCACCCACAAGGCGGACCTCGTGCTCGCGTTCGCGCTGGCCACGCCGTGACACCGGAACCGGCGGACGGGCACACGTCCGGGTGATCTCGGCGTGCCGAGGGTCCTGTGAAGCGACCAAAGGGGGAACCCTCCGAGATGTGTCCACTCCGGACACCGATCACCGGAGGCATCCCATGCGCAGAACCGGAAAGTCCGTCCTGACCGCCGCGTCCGCCGTCGTCCTCGTGCTCGCCGGCACGGGTGCGCCCGCCCAGGCCGCGGAACCGAGCGCGCTGTTCCTGTCCGTGTCCGGCTCGGACGACACCTGGAGCCGCGCCATCTTCCTGAGTTGTCCGGCCGGGGAGGAGGGCCACTACCACCCGGCGGGCGACCAGGCGTGCGCCGACCTGCTGGACGCCGACGGCGACTTCGACCACCTGCGCGGCACACCGCACTTCTGCACGTGCGAGCGCGACCCGGTCGTCGCGACCGCGCAGGGCCTGTTCGCCGACGCGCTGGTGTCGTGGACCAGGACGTACCGCAACTCGTGCGCCCTGGACGCCGCCACCGGCGCGGTGTTCCGCTTCTGACGCACGAGGCCGCCGACCCCGCACGGGTGTCGGCGGCTCCCCGAACGCTCAGCCGCGTGCCCGGCCCAGGTTCCAGGTCTGCCCGGCCGCCGCCAGCAGCACGACACCCACCACCGCCGCGGCCGGCAGCACCGGCGCGGCGACGCCGGCGGCCAATGGCAGGGCCGCGGCGAGCGCGCTCCACGCCCACCGCGGCCGGCGCGCCAGTGACGTGATCACCAGCAGGTAGGCCGAAACCCCGCCGCACAGCAGCCACGCGGTGCCCGTCGGCAGGTGCTCGGCGGAGTCGGTGACGGCCGCGCCGAGGCCCGTCGCGATCGTGGTGATCGACGCGATCGCGACGAAGTGCGCGGGCAGCAGCGCGCCCGGCGCGAGGGACGTGCTCTCGGCGAAGCCGTGCCGGACGTTGAGCGCCCACAGGAACACCAGCAGCACGAACCCGCCGGCCACGGTCAGCAGCAGCACCCAGCCGACACCCCGGCCCGGCGACCAGTCCTCCACCTCGGACATCGCGCCGATCAGCTGGAGCATCGCCTCGCCCAGCACGATGATCACGAACAGCCCCAGCCGTTCGCCGAGGTGCGCCGGGTCGAGCCGGGCCGCGGTGAGCAGGGGGTGTTCGCGCCGGGCCCTCTCGCGCCGGCGCTCGTCGCGCACCTGCTCCAACCGCTGCTCGATCCGCTGGTTCAGCTCGGCGAGCTGCCGCTCGTCGTCGCGACCGCCGAACACGCTGAACGCCACCGTGATCGCGAGGCCGAGCAGCCACAAACCCAGCCGCCACCACGGCTCGTGCACCCAGAACGACACCACCCACGGCACCAGGCCCGCGTTCCGCGTCGCCGCGCCCCAGGACAGCAGCACCTGCCCGGAGCGGGTGAACGCGGAGGCGCCGACGCCGGCCGTGACCAGGTAGGCCACCGCGAACACGGTCGACCGCTCGCCCATGCCGTGCGGCACGGTCGCGGCCATCAGCGCGATGCCCGCCATGCCGACGAACATCGCCTGCTGCCGCACCGCGTCCGCGACCACGTTGGCGTACAGCGTGAACGTCGTCCACACCAGCCAGATCGCCAGGTACAGCGCGAAGAACGTGACGATCGACAGCGCGTCGGGTCCGTGGTGCGCCTCGCCGTGCACCAAGTGCGCGAGCTGGCCCACCGCCACCACGACGACCAGGTCGAAGAACAGCTCCAGCCAGCTTGCGTGCCGCTCGGCGGCAGCGTGCCCATCGCTCACGGGGTGCCACCCAACCACACCGCCACCCGCGCCGCGCGTGCCGGTCGGTGTCCCGGCGCGGTACCGGCTCAGTCCCGGCGCGCCTGCGCGGCCAGCCCGGCGAGCAACATCGACAGTCCGAAGCGGAACCGCGCGTCGCGTTCGCCGGAGGCCAGCTCGGCGCTGTGCTCCACCAACCTCGGGAACCGCTCGGCGGGCAGGTCGGCGAAGTAGCCCGCCACCGCCGCGTAGTACTCGCCGGGGTCGCGGCCCCGCTTGTTCAGCTCCGCGCCGATCGCGTCCTCGACCGCGCTCGCCGAGACGAACAGACCGACCACGTCGAGCGCCCACGCCGCCGCCCGCGGCGGCACACCGCCGCCGAGCATGATCGTCATCGCGGTTTCGGACAGTCGCAGCGCGTTCGGGCCCAGCGGCACCCGGGCGAGCGCGACCCGGGCGATGTCGCCGTTGCGCAACAACGCGGCGTGCGCGGCCGTCCACAGCTCGAAGGTCTGCTCGTACCACCGCTGCGGGTCGGGCTCGGGCAGCGGCACGTCGGCCACCACGCGGTCGAACAGCAGCTCGAGCAGTTCGTCCTTGTTGGCCACGTGCGCGTACAGCGACGCCTGGCCGGTGCCCAGCTCGCCCGCCACCCGCCGCATGCTCAACCCCTCGACGCCCTCGGCGCGCAGCAGCTTCAGCGCCGCGTCGACGATCGCCTCCCGGCTCAGGCTGCGCCGCGTCGTGGTCTTGCGCGGGGTCCACCACGGGGGCTCGACGTCGGACATGCGCCACAGCCTAGTTGACACGAACGCCGTTCGTAAGTAGAACAGCGTTCGTCAACGAACAGTGTTCGACAAGGGGTGGGGCACATGACCCAGGTGGTGGAAGCGGCGGAGCCGGTCGCGTACCGGTGGCGGTGGTGGGCGCTGGTCGCCGTGCTGACCGCGGAGATCATGGACCTGCTCGACGGGACGGTGGTCGGCATCGCCGCGCCGTCGATCCAGCGCGACCTCGGCGGCGGCAGCACGGTGATCCAGTGGATCGCGGCCGGCTACACGCTGGCGTTCGCGGTCGGGTTGATCACCGGGGCGCGGTTGGGCGACCTCTACGGGCGTAGACGGATGTTCCTGTTCGGGTTGACGGGGTTCGTGCTGGCCTCGGTGCTGTGCGGGTTCGCCGTGTCGCCCACGATGCTGGTGGTGAGCCGGGTGCTCCAGGGGTTGTTCGGCGCGGCGCTGATCCCGCAGGGGTTCGGCGTGATCCGGTCGATGTTCCCGCAGCGCGAACTGCCCACCGTGTTCGGCGCGTTCGGGCCGGCGATGGGCCTGTCCGCGGTCGGCGGGCCGATCCTGGCCGGCGCGCTGATCAGCTGGGACCTCGGGGGCGCGGGTTGGCGGACGGTGTTCCTGATCAACGTGCCGATCGGGTTGGCCGCGCTCGCGCTGGCCGCGAAGGTGATGCCCGAGTCCAAGGCGTCGGACAGCCCCCGCCCGGACCCGGTGGGCGTGGCGCTGGTCAGCCTCGGCCTGGTGCTGCTGGTGTACCCGCTGGTCCAGGGCCGCGAGCTGGGGTGGCCCGGGTGGTGCTTCGCGATGCTCGCCGCGTCCGCGCCGGTGCTGGCCGCGTTCGGGGTGCACCAGGTGCGCCGGTCGCGGTCGGGCCGGTCGCCGCTGGTCGAGCCCGCGCTGTTCCGGTCGCGGGCGTTCACCGGCGGGCTGGCGGTCGGGGTGATCTTCTTCGGCGCGATCAGCGGCCTGGTCCTGGCGCTGGGCCTGTACCTCCAGCTGGGACTGGGGTTCAGCGCGCTGGACGCGGGGTTGGCGCAGGCGCCGTGGGCGCTGGGCGTGGCGATCGGCGCGGCCCTGTCCGGCGCGGTGCTCGGGCGCAAGTACGGCCGTCCGGTGCTCCAGGTCGGCGCGCTGGTGATGGCGGCGGGCGTGGTCGGCCTGATCGTCACCCTCGACCTGACCGGGCCGGTCACCGCGTGGCGGCTCGTGCCGGGGTTGCTGGTGTGCGGGTTGGGGATGGGCCTGCTGATCGCGCCGTTCTTCGACATCGTGATGGCGGGCGTGACGCTGCCGCTGGTGGGCTCGGCGTCGGGGGTGCTGAACGCGGTGCAGCAGCTCGGCGGCGCGGCGGGCGTGGCGGTGCTGGGCACGGTGTTCTTCCAGCTCTTCGAGAAGGGCGAGCAGGTCGACGCGCTGCGCACGGTGCTGTGGGCGACCGCGGGCCTCGTGGTGGCCACCGCCGCCCTCGGCTTCCTGCTCCCCCGCCGGGCCCGACCGGAGGACGCGCACTGAAAACGCACCCGGCGCACGGCCGTGGGAGGCCGGGGGCGCCTACCCCCGGGGGGGGGCCCGGCCGGGCGGGCCGGGGGGGACGGGGCCCGGCCGGGGGGGGGGGCCCCGGGGGGGGGGGGGCCGCCACACCCGTCTGCTCAGTGCGCCCAGCGGATGCCGACCCGGCCGGTGACGTCGGCCGCGACGAAGTGCACCGCGCCGGTCGGGTCGGGTGTCAGCGCGCGGGCGTCGGGCTCGCGGACGCACACCCGCGGCGGCGTCGCGAAACTGGCCTCCAACAGGTAGTCGCGTGCGGTGCGGTCGAGCAGTCGCAGGTAGCGGCCGGAGGTCGGGTCGTCGAACACCGCCACGTACTCCAGGATCACCGACGCGCCCTCCTCGATCGGCTCGTCCAGCACGAGTTCGGCGGTCGCGGTGCCGCGGTCGAAATCGTGCTCCACCCGGCCCACCCGGCAGTTGCGCCGGGCCTCGATCGCGGGCGGCGGGCCCTCGCCCAACTCCCAGCTCGCCTGCCAGCGGTCGGCGCGGCCGCCGCGCAGCACGGTGCGGCTGTGCGCGACGAGCAGCCGGCCGTCGACCTCGACCCGGTCCTGCTGGCTCAGGTGCGTCACCCCGTCCCGGTCGCGCGGACCGAGCAGCGCGGTCAGCGAGCCCGGCGGCAGGCCGAGCACCTGGTCCAGGTGGGCCAGGGCGCGCAACGACTCCGGGCGCGCCGGGCGACGTCGTCCGGACTGCCACAGGCTCAGCGTCGGCACGCTCACCGAGACGCCGCGCTGACCGAGCCGGTGCCGCACCCGGTCGAGCGACAGGCCGCTGGCGTCGATCGCGGCGCGCAGGGCGTCCGGGAACGGTCCCTCGGCGAGCAGGCGGGCGAGATCGGCCGAGGATTCGGCGCGCATCGGGGGTCAACTCCTCCAGGCAGGGGGCAAAGGCTCGCTGAACGACACGTTCAGCAACAGCGGTCCGCCCGACCGGAGTGCACTCCCCACGTCCGCGTGACACTGCGCCCACCCACCATGTACTGAACGTAAGGACAGGTGATTCGCGTGTCAACGACGTCCACCTGTGGTTCGCTCACCATGTGGACCCGCGCGCACCTCACCCCGAAGTGTCCACTGTGGACACCGTCACGCTGCTGCACGGCGGCCTCTGGGAAGACCTGGACGCACACCGGTTCTGGCACGTTCCCGGCGTGGTGGCGGCGTTGCGCGCGTCCGGGCTCGCCGTGCACGCGCCGGACCGCCCGCGCCGGCCGCCGACCTGGGAGGCCGAGGTCGCGCACCTGCTGCCGGACCTGCCGCGGTCGGTGCTGGTGGCCGGGTCGAACGGGGTCACGCCGGCGGTCCGGCTCGCGCTCGCCGCGCCCTCGCTGGTGACCCGGCTGGTGCTCGCGTGGCCCGCCACCGCGCACGACCCGCGCGTGGACGCCCGCAGCGCCGCGCCCGCGTCCCTGCTGGCGGGCGGTGTGCTGCGGGGTGTCGCGGACGAGGAGTTGGCCGCGCTGACGATGCCGGTCGCCGTGCTGCCTGCGCCGGACAACCCGGCACACCAGCGCCGGACCGCCGACGCGCTACTGCGGCTCGTGCCGGGCGCGGTGGAACTGCCGAGCACACCGGAACCGCCGCGACCGGACTTCTCCGCCGCCGCCTTCGTGGCCGCGCTGGCCGGGTTCCTGGCTTGATCCTCGCCGCGCCGGGAGTTCCCGCTCCGGAACGCGGCCGACCCGCGAGGGATCGGCGCCGGTCTCCCGGTCGCCGCCCCTCGCGGGCTCGGTTTCTCTCCCCTGTCGCCGCACCACTCGGCACCCGCGTCCGACCGCCGACCGCCTGACCGGTCTACCGTCGAACCCGTCGACACCCACGTTAGGAACCCTTGCGGCACAACGGCAAGGGGAACGTTCCGGCGTCCACCCGCTGAACGCGGTTGACAAATCAGACGCCGACCGGCACGTCGCCGCGCAGCGTGATCCGGTGCATCACCCGGTGCTGGTCGCCGTAGTCGTCGACGGCGTAGTGGGCGGTGCTGCGGTTGTCCCACACCACCACGTCGCCCGGGCTCCACCGGTGTCGCACGGTGAACTCCGGCCGGCCGATCACCGCGAAGAACACCTCCGGCAGCGCCCGGCTCTCGTGCTCGGTCACGCCCAGGACCCGCGTGGTGAAGCCGGGGTTGACGAACAGGGCGCGCCGCCCGGACTCCGGGTGCACCCGCACGACGGGGTGCGCCACCGGCTCCAACGACCGGATCCGCTCGCCCTCCCAGGTGTTGCCCTCGCCGCCGAGCCGGTCGCGCAGGTACTCCTCGAAGTCCCGGCGGCCGTCGTGCAGCGCGGTGAGCCCGTCGGCCAGCGCGCGCACCGGCGGCGAGAGCGCGAGGTAGGCGGCCTCCAGGTCGGTCCAGCAGGTGTCGCCGCCGGTGGGCGGCAGTGCGACCGCGCGCAGCACCGAGCCCAGCGGCGGCCGGGCCATGAAGGTGACGTCGGTGTGCCACACCGGCGACTTGCCGCCGTCACCGCTGTCGAGCACGTAGATCTCGGGGTGCTCGGCGTCCAGGCCCGGCACGACGGGGTGCGCGGGCGTCGGCTCGCCCAGCGCGGCGGCGAACGCGCGGTGCGCCGACGGCGTCAGGTCCTGACCGGGGAAGAACAACACCTTGTGCTCCACCAGCGCCGCGCGCAGGGCGGGCACCTGGTCGCCGGGGTCGTTCAGGTCGACGCCGGTGACCCGCGCGCCGATGGTCGTGGTGAGCTGTTCGAACGCGGTCACGACGCCTCCCACTGCGCTGTCCTGGTCGGAGGCGGTCCTGGCGCCCCCACGAGCGTGTCCTGGCCGGAGGCGGCCACCAGGCCCCCGAGCGCGGCGTCCTCGCCGGCGGCGGTCACGACGGCTCCCGGCGGAGGGCGGCGAGCCTCGCGACCGGCGGCCCGAACTCCGCGCGGCTCGGTGGAGCCGGCACCCGCGTGCCCGCCGACGGGAAGCGCGGTCGGCGAGGCGGTACCGGTGTCGCGCGGCGCGCGGTGGTCACGACGGTTCCAGCACGGTCGAGCGGACGGCGGCGGCCACCTCGCCGCGCAGGGCCGCGTACTCCGCCGAACCCCGCAGCTCGTCGGCCGACACGCCCTCGCGCGGCAACGGCACCGGGAGGTCCAGGGCGATGCGGCCCGGGCGGTCGGTCAGCACCACGATGCGGCTCGCCAGGAACACCGCCTCGTCCACGCTGTGCGTCACGAACACCACGCCCTGACTGCCGCCCGCGGTCAGCGACCGGACGTCCTCCTGAAGGCGTTCCCGGGTCAGCGCGTCGAGCGCGGCGAACGGCTCGTCCATCAGCAGCAGCCGGGGACGTGCGGCCAGCGCGCGGGCGATCGCCACCCGCTGCTGCTGACCGCCGGAGATCTCCCAGGTGCGGCGCGGGCCCAGTTCCGCGAGACCGACCTGGCCCAGCAGCTCCAGAGTCCGTTGTGGACGGTCGGCGCGCGGCACGCCCGCCCACTTCAGCGCGGTGTCGACGTTGCCCGCGACGGTGCGCCACGGGAACAGCCTCGGCTGCTGGAACACGATGCCGACGTCGCGGCCGGGCACCGGCGGGCGGCCGAGCAGCCGGACCTCGCCCTCCGACGGCCGCTCGAACCCGGTGACCACGCGCAGGAACGTGCTCTTGCCCGAGCCCGACGGACCGACGACCACCACGAACTCGCCCGGGTCGACCCGCAGGTCCAGCGGGCCGAGCGCGGGCACCGCGCCACCCCGGGTCCGGTAGCTGTGCGCGACGCCGAGGAGTTCGACCAGCGCGTCAGGCACCGGGCACCCGCAGCGCCTTGCGGAACACGTCCAGGTCCGGCACCGACTCGACCTTCTTCTGCTCCTGGAGGAACTGCGCCGCCGCGCGCAACTGCTCGGCCAGCTTGCCCGGCGCGTCCGCGGTGCCGAAGTACTCCGGCGTGCGCTGCTCGGCGTGGTCCAGGTAGATGTTCTGCTTGAGCTGCGACAGCGCGTCGTCCACGCTCGCGCCGATCTGCCGCGCGACCGCCTCGGCGACCACCTTCGGGTCGGTCTTGATCTTCTTGAGCGCGTCGTCGGTCGCGGCCAGCCACTTGTCGATCACGACCGGGTTGCGGTCGATGAACTCCGTGCGCGCCACGGTGAAGGTCAGCGTCGGCTTGCCGGCGGCGGCCAGCTTCGCGCTGTCGGTCAACGTCAGGCCGTCCTTCTGGAGCACGCTCAACGCGGGCGTCCAGACGTACGCGCCGTCGATGTCGCCGCGCTGCCAGGCGGCCTGGATGTTCTGCGGCTCCAGGTCCACCAGCGTCACCGACGCCGGGTCGACGCCCGCCTGGCGCAGCGCGGCCAGCAGGCTGTAGTGCGCGGTCGAGCTGAACGGCGCGGCGACCTTGCGGCCGACGAGACCCTTGATGTCGGTGACACCACTGGCCTTGCGCACCACGAGGGCCTCGCTGTCGCCGATCACGTTGAGCAGCTCGATCACCCGGTACGGGATGTTCAGCGGCGGGCACAGGGCCGCCGCGGCCGGGCTGCTGCCGATCACCGCGAGGTCGATGGCGCCGCCGAGGAACGCGGTGTTGATGCTGCCGCCCGAGTCGAACGAGGTCCACGTGATGTCGTGGTCGGGCAACGCCTTCTCGAGCGTGCCCTGGTCCTTGAGCAGCAGCGTGCTGTCCGCGAAGCTCTGGTAGGCGATCCGGACCTTGGTCCGCTCGCCGGAACCCGAGGACGAGCCGCCGACACCGCACGCGGCCAGCACCGGCGCGGCGGCGAGCAGGGACAGCAGCGATCTGCGGGTGACGGACATGCGTGCTCCTGGTGTCGTGTGCGGATCAGGCCAGTCCGCGCCAGGGCGACAGGGCGCGCTGGAGGGCGAGGATGGCGGTGTCGATGAGCAGGCCGGTCACGCCGATGACGACGAGTCCGAGCATGACCACCGCGGTCTGGTTGTAGCGCTGGGCGTTGAGGACCATGCCCCCGATGCCGTCCGCGCCGTTCACGGTCTCGGCGGCGACCACCGAGCTGTACGCGATGCCGACGGCCAACCGCACGCCGGTCAGGATCTCCGGCGCGGACGCGGGCAGGATCACCGTGGTGACCACGTTCGCCCGACTCGCGCCGAGCGCGTGCGCGGCCTCGACGTACTGCCGGTTGACGCCGGTGACGGCCGCCGCCGTGGCCACCGCGACGGGCGGGAACGCGGCCACCATCAGCAGGTACACCTTGGGTTCCTCGTCGATGCCGAACCAGATGACCAGCAGGCTCAGGTAGGCGAGCGGCGGCAGCGCGCGCAGGAACGTCACGAACGGCTCGGTGACCGCCCGCACCAGCGGCACGAGCCCCATCACCAGCCCGAGCCCGACGCCGATCAGCACGCCGTAGGCCGACCCGTAGCCGACCCGGCGCAGGCTCACCCCGAGCCGTTCGACCACAGTGGACCCGGCGTAGCCGCCCTGGCCGTTGCCCGCGTCGGAGGTGGCCAGCAGCTGGTTCCACACCTGACCGGGTCCGGGGAGGATCGCGGGCGGCCAGAACTCGGCCAGCACCAGCAGTTCCCAGATCGCGAGCAGCACCACCACGGCCGCCACCCGGACGAGGACCGAACGCGAGGCGGACAGCGCCGTTCGGGTGTCGACGTGAGGCATCTGGGGGCTCCGCGCTGGCCGGGGACGGGCGAGTTCGCGCCGAATGTACCGAAGCGCACCCGCCGTTCGGCCGTGTCCCGAGGAGTGGAAACCTTCGCGGAAAACCCTTGCTTGTCGGGCCGATCCGTGCCGTGGGTGTCCCACCCGTCGGGACGCCCCGTACAGTCCTCTTAGGACAGTGGACGGGCCGCGGGCACGCCGATGTCGGCGAGCCAGGCGAGGGTGGCGGTGTCCCGGCGGGCGGTGGCGAGCAGCACGAGGTGCCGGGCGGCGTGGTCGTCACCTTGGCGGACCAGGGCCTCGAGGTCGGCGCACCGGCCGTCGGCGGCGAGGAGGTCGACCAGGCGGTCGGTCGCGGTGGGGTCGCCCGCCTCCACCCGTTCCCGCAGCAGGGCGAGGGCCTCGGTCGTGCGACCCTGCTCGACCAGCAGCGCCACGAGGTGCTCGGTCGCCACCTCGTCGCCGGCGTCGGCACGGGCGTGCAGGTCGTCCTCGCGGTGGTGCCGCGCCAGCAGGCGGACCAGATCCGCCGACGCGTGCCGGTCACCCGCGTCGCCGCGCGCGGTCAGCACCGCGACCGCGTCCGGCACCCGATCCCGGTCCGCGAGGAACGACGCGAGGACGCGCGCCGCGCGCGGGTCGCCCGCGGTGGTCAAGCGGCGCAACAGGTCCTCGGCCTCGGCGGAGTCGACCAGCGGGACCAGCAGTTCCGCCGCCGCGACGTCACCGGCCTCGGCGAGCGCGCGGAGGGTGTCGACCCGGCCGTGCTCGGCGAGCAGTCGCGCGTAGGTCGGGTCGGACTCCGCGAGGGGCCGCACCAGCAGCAGAGCCTCCTCGACCTCGCCCCGTGCGGCGAGCAGCGGTGCCCACGCGATCCGGGCCGGCTTGCTCCCGGACCGCGCGCGCTCCTCCAGCCGGGCCAGGTCGCCGGTGTCCAGCAGCAGCCGCACGAGCCGGGCGTCCGCCTCCCGCGCCCCGACGCTGTCGCCGTCGGCCCACGCCGCCAGGTCGTCCGCGCACCTGTGAAGGGCGAGGAACTCCGCGAACCACGGGATCATCCGCCGCATCTGCGGGGTCATCGGGTCCTTCTGGAACCGGCTGTTGTAGGACCGGCGGGTGTCGCGCGGGTCGATCAGGCCTCCGTTGCGCGCGAGGAGTTCGACCGCGCGCCCGGGTTTCGACCGGATCTCGCGCAACGCCGGGACCTGGTGGTGCCGCCCCATGATCTCCACGGCGAGGTCGCTCGACGCCAGGTCGTCGGCCGCGAGCAGCAGCACGATCGCCTCGACGGGTGCACCGAGGTGCTCCAGCAGTTCGGCGGCCCGCCGGGTGTGCCGACCGGGCCCGGACAGACGCGGCGTTCCTGGTTGGGCGCGAACCCGGGAGTCGTGCAGCGCCACCAGTTCCGGCAACGGGAGCCGGGGTTCGGCCGGTCGCGC
Organism: Actinosynnema sp. NPDC020468; assembly: GCF_040642015.1. Taxonomy (NCBI): domain Bacteria; kingdom Bacillati; phylum Actinomycetota; class Actinomycetes; order Pseudonocardiales; family Pseudonocardiaceae; genus Actinosynnema; species Actinosynnema sp. NPDC020468. Next base: position 24,097 of record NZ_JBFAEO010000018.1, on the reverse strand, counting down.
GGCCAGGGGCCGCAGCAGCGCGAGCGCGCCCGGGAAGTCACCCCGGTCGATCCGGTGTTCGGCCAACGCTGCGATCGCCTCGTGGTCACCGGCGGCGGACCGGGCGCGCAACTCGGCGAGTTCGTTGCGCGCCGACAGGATCGCGGCGAGTCGGCGGGCCGCCTCGGTGCTGCCCGCGTCGGCGAGTTCGACCAGCCGGTCGACCCGGCCCGCGGCCGCCAGTGTCGCCGCGTAGCGCCGCCGGCTCTCCGGGTCGGTCCTGGCGCGCAGGAGGTCGACCTCGTCGGTCGCGGCCAGCAGCGCGCCGAGTCGGACCGCCGACTCGGGGTCGCCCAGGTCGGCCCGGGCCTGGAGCAGGCGGACTCGGGCGGCGCGGGCGAGGTGGTCCTGGAGCAGCGCGTGTCGGAACTGCCAGACGCGGCCCGCGCGCCGGATCGTGCCGAGCCGGTGGGACTCGGCCAGGAAACCGTCGAGCCGCCAGGGAAGTCGACCGGTCGCGGCCAGCAGCACCCGCTGGATCCAGTACCCCGTCCAGACCCAGCCGCCCGCCCACGCGAACGCGTCGACCGCGAACACCGCGCCGGTGAAGATCCCGATCGCGCCGGGACGGGGCGACTGCGCGCCGACGGCCAGGACCGCGCCCGCGTACACCGCCGCCCCGGCCGGCAACCCGTGGCCGAGCGCCATCAGCAGCGGGTAGCCGAGGGGCGGTCGGCTCGGCTCCCGGAGGTTCTCCCGGACCCGGGGCGGGACGAACGCGGTGACGAGCCCGCACGCGCAGGCGGCCAGGTACAGCGGCCACCCGACGTGGAACGGCAGCCCGCCGCCCGCCGACTGGAAGTCCGCGAAGGAGAACAGGGGCAAGACCAGGCCGAAGCCGAAGCCGATCGCGGCACGTCCCATCCGGGACGCGGCCGTCGAGGACGGTCGGCGCGGCGGCTCGCCCCCGATCCACACCTCCTTCGACAACCCCCTGGTGGTGGCGACGAACCAGCCCGCGGCGGCGGCCGCGAACACGACCATCAGCGGCGCCATGCCCGGGGCGAACAGGGTGATCGCCAGCGCGCCCAAGCCCACCAGGATCACCAGCACCGGCGGGCCGACCACGAGGACCCTGCCGAGTGCCGGGCGGTGGGCCAGCGCGTCCCAGCTCAGGTGCCGCCACGACAGGTCGCGGGTGCCCGCGCGGTGCAGGCCGGTGGCCAGGTTGCCCAGCCAGCGGGAGGCGCGCGACCGGGTCCGCCGGGAGCTCGTGGCGTACCCGGCGGGCAGGTAGGCCTTCATCAGCCGGTCGACCACCGTGTTCCGCCGGGGCAGGTCGAGCAGGTCCGCCGGACGGGTGCGCGGGTCGGTGTAGGCGGCGCGGGCCAGGGACACCATCAGCGGTGAGGAGAACACCTGCGCGAGCGGGCCGTCCGGGTGGGCGTCGAGGTGGGCGAACACCGGTTCCCAGCGGGCCTGCGCGGGTGCCGGGTGGCTCAGGAACGCCTTCACCGCGGCCACGTCGATCGGGTGGAGCTCGACCACCGCGGCCCGGGACGGCACGACGCCGCTGTCCTCCACCACCCACTGGTACTCGCGTCCGCGCGAGGTCAGCACGAACGGCCGGCCGGCGGCGGCGCGGTGGTCGAGCAGCCGGATCGCCTCCACGCGCTGCTCGGGCGCCAACTCGTCCAGGCCGTCGAGCACCGGGAACACCAGGCCGTCCGCCACGAGCCGGGCCGCGGTCGACTCCGCGCGCCGGCCGCCGGCGGCCAGGAAGGGGTGTTCCTCGGCCAGCCGGCGCGCGAGGAACCGGTCCAGCGGCTCGGTCGTCGGGTTCCACGAGTTGATCGCCAGCAGCACCGGCACCGGCTCGCCGGGCTCGGGGTGCTCGACCAGGCCGAGGGTCAGCAGCATCGCCAGCACGCTCTTGCCGGCGCCGGGTTCGCCCAGCACGACGAGTTGGCGCAGCGGCAGGTCGCGCCACCTCGCCACCAGGGTGGTCGAATCCCCTTCCAGCGGGAGGAGTTCCCAGTCGCCGGGCACCCCGTCACCCGCGACCACCGCGCGGGACGCCGCGACCGGACGGGTGGTGGACGACCAGCTCAGCCGCAGCGGCAGCGGCTGGCGGACCCGGCGCAGCACCGCCTCCTCGACCCACTGCGCACGCACCCGGTCCGCGAGCCGCCGGGCCGCGGCCGCGAGGTCCTCGGTGGTGTCCCGGCGGGTTTCGCGGACCGCCATGACCGGCGCGAGCAGGGTGCCGGCGAGCGCGAGCACGGCGGACACCGCGCCGATCACGCTCGCCCGCTTGTCCAGCAGGTCGAGGAGCGAGTCACCGTCCCCGCCGGGCACCGTCCACAGCCACCGGACCACGGCGACCAGGCCGACCACGGACACCGCCGTGAGCAACCACCAGAGGCCTGCCCGCAACGCCTGCCGCATGGCGACATGCCTACCCGAGACGCCGCCCGGTGATCAACCTCCCGGGAGCACCGGGTTGAACCGGGACGGCGTCGGCGGGGTCCAGGTCAGCGGACTCGCGCCGGACAGGCCCACCACGCGCGCCACCTCGAAGCGCACCACGCGTTCCGCGCCGGGGTGGGTGGCCGCGTGCTCGGCCGACCAGTCGACGCGCGCGGTGCCGGACAGGTGGATCGCCGAGCCCGTGCCCCAGTCGGGGAACAGCAGCGCGGCGCGGTGGTCGACCTCCAGGTTGCCCAGGGTCAGGAACATCGCGTTGCCGGGGTAGTCCGGCCACTCCAGCGCGGTGGGCGAGAGCACCCGCACGAAACCCGGGCTGCCACCCCGGTGCGAGGTGTCGACCGAGCCTTCGCCCGCCGTCGTGACGAAGAACGTGTCGGCCGCGCCGATCCGCTCCCGCTGCGCGGCGGTCAACTCGTCGGTCCGGCACGCCCGCGCCTCGGGTGGCGCGGACCCGGCGCTCGGCGAGCGCTGCTGGATGTACCTCGGGCAGTTGGACACCACCTGCGCCACCTCGACCGCGAACCCCCGCCCGTCCGGCTGCGCGACGCCGTTGACCCGCATCCGCCGCCGACTGCCGGGCTCGATCGCGATCATCCCCACCGGCGTCGGCCGGGTCAGCGCGTCCGCGAGCGGGTCGACGGACGAGGGGTGGGCGGCCACCGTCACGGTGTGCTCGTCCGGCGCGTCCAGGAAACCGGGCGGGCCGGTGAGCTGGGTGGACCACAGCCGGCCCTCGGCGTCCTCCGCGCCGACGAACACGACCGGTTGGCGGGCCAGGAACTCCGCCGCCACGGCGGGCACGGTGTCCCGGATGGCGCGCCGCACGTGCTCCGAGGCGTCGAGCGCGCCGGCCCGTCGCTGCACCGCGCGCTCACCCCGGTGGTAGCCGGCCATCAGAAGAACCCGCAGGTCGGCGCGCCGGGCGTGGGCGCGTCGCCGGACACTCCGGACGCGGTGAAGATCTCCAGCCGGATCCCGTCCGGGTCGGTGAAGAAGATCCCGCCCGAGGTCGCGCCCTCGCCGTGCGGCACCACGCCGTCGTGGGCGAACCGGACGTCCAACCCGCGGAGCACCCCCTCGGCCGCGCGCACCTCCTCGACCGTGTCGACCTCGAACGAGAGGTGGTGCAACCCGGGCCGCGCGGTCGGGAACTCCCCCTCGCCCTGCTTCCACAGCGTCACGAGCAGCCGGCCGTCCCGACCGAGGAACGCGTGCCCGTCGGCCGACTCCAGCACCTCGAACCCGAACACCCGCCGGTAGAAGGCCAGCGAGCGCTCCAGGTCGGTGACGTTCAGGCCGACGTGGCCGGTCCGCACCGCTTCGATCGTCATCCCGTCGTCCCCCTGTCCGATGTTCTAACCTGTAAAATTACGTTAGCCAGTTAGAGAGCGTCGGGTCAACCCCGTCGGCCGGGACGAAGTAGGTTGGCGCCGGTCGGACGAGTCGCGAGGAGGTGCGCCGTGTCCGAGACGCGACCGGACCCGCGTCCGCTGATCGGCGAGCCGTTGTCGCTCGACCTGCTCAACACCCGGTGGGTCGACGGCACGCCGCGCGACCTGCTCTCCGACACCGCGGGCCTGGCGACGTGGCTGCGCAGCGCGGGCCTGCACCGGTGCGTCGCCGACGACGCGACGCTGCGGGCCGTGCGCCGGGCCAGGGACGCGCTCGCCGCGGCGGTCGCGGGCGACGGCACGGCCCTGGACGAGGTGCTCGACCACGGCCGACTGCGGTTGTGCCTGCGTGACGGCGTGCCGGCGGAGGACGTCGAGGCCGCGCCCGCGCACCTGCCCGGCTGGCTGGCCGCCCGCGACTACCTCGACCTGCTGCGCCGCGGCCCGGACCGGATCCGGGCGTGCTCGGGGCCGTCGTGCGTGCTGCACTTCTACGACACGTCCAAGAACGGCCGCAGGCGCTGGTGCTCGATGACCGGTTGCGGCAACCGGGCCAAAGCGCACCGCCACTACGCGCGCACCCGGCCCGATCGGCACGGCGCGCCCGCGTGATCACCTCGCGCCCGGCCGTCGCGGGGGTCATCATTCGGGATGTCCGCCCCCACGACCGAGGAGCAGTCATGCCGGTTTCGGCCAACCTGGACAAGGCACTCGACAAGCAGTACGAGAACCTCACGCTCTCCGAGGTGCTCGACGCGCCGGTCGCCGGGCTCGCGGGCGTGAGCGACTCCGACGCGGAGAAGCTGCGCGAGGCGTTCAACATCAAGACCGTGCGCGACCTCGGCGCCAACAAGTACTTCCGCGCCGCCGCCGCGCTGGTCGACCTGGAGAAGTCCGCGGGCTGACCGGGTGGTCCCTCCGGCGCGGAAACTTCCGGATCGGCGGATACCACCGGCACGGGCCCGCTCAATACGATGCCCGGGTGACCGATCCGTCCCGGTTGCCGGGCAAGCCCACCGTTCTGATCGTCCTCCTGACGGCGTTGTGCGCGCTGGCGGGCACGGTCCTGCTGACCGCCGCCACCGTCCGGCACCTGCCGCGCCGGCCCGCCGCCGCGCAGGAGGGCGACCGGCCGTCGCCCACACCCCGGTCGTCGTCCACCCGCGAACCGGGTCCGCCGCTCTGCGTGATCGGGTCGTGGCAGGTCGCCGAGGACACGGTGAAGATCAAGTTCTACACCGACGCGGACGCCACGACGTTCACCGGTTCGGGTCGGCTGTTCGAGTTCCGGCCGGACGGCACCGGGACCGAGAAGCACGACAACCACGTGCTCAAGTCCACGTTCGAGGGCAACGAGATCCGCATCGTCAGCAACGGCGCGCAGGACTTCACCTGGACGACCAAGGACGGCACGATCACCTACCTGACCCGCACGTCCTCCACCCTCGTGTACTCCTACTACGACCAGCGCGGCCTGCTCGACAGCCACCCGGCGGCCGGTCCCGGCGACCTCTACGACACCAACGACTTCACCTGCGAGCGCGGGCGGGCCGTGGAGAGCCGACGCGACGTCGAGTACCGGTCGGTGTGGAACCGCACCACCGCCTACGGGGTGTACGGGTGAGGGCCGCGCTGGCGGTCGTCGCGCTGGTCCTGTTCCCCGCGACGGCGTTCGCGCAGTCCTCGGACGACACCCGGGCGGCGGCGACCGCGCGACCGGCCGTCGTGCTGGTGACGGTCGGGTGGCACGGCTGGGTGCGCGACACGCGCACCGGCGAGGTGTTCGGCGGCCGGACCGGCTACGACGTCGCGGTGACCTGCGCGGGCACGGTGATCTCGGCCGACGGGTACGTGGCGACCGCGAGCCACTGCGTCCACACCGGACCGCTGGGCGGCGCGGGCGCGCTGTTCGCGGCGGCCGTGGCGGAGCTGAAGAAGGCCGGTCGGGTCGGCGACGAGGGCAAGGCGGCGGCCCAGTTCGCGGACCACGGCGTGGCCGAGGGCGCCTCGCCGGACCGACCGCTCGACCGGGACATCCGGGTCGAGCGGCGGGACCGGGACGGGCGGGACGTCGCGCCGGCCACCGTCGTGGACCTGACGGCGCCGGACGCGGGCGACGTGGCGGTGCTGAAGGTGGAGCGGACCGGGTTGCCGACCGTGGCGATCCGGCCCGACGCGCCGGAGGTCGGCACCGAGGTGACGGTCCTCGGCCACTCGTCCACCGAGGACCTGGAGGTGGACCACCGCGGCGGCGCGATCGCGGGCCGGCGCGAGCAGAACGGCAAGCCGTACCTCGAGTTCGCCGGCACGATCACCCGCGGTCAGAGCGGCGGGCCGGTGGTGGACGGCACGGGCGCGCTCGTCGGCGTCGTCGGACGGGTGTCGGCCGAGTCCCACACCGTGGCCGCCTCGGCGTCGACGCTGGCGGACCTGGTGCGGGGCAAGGGGATCCAGCTCGTGCCCGGTCCCGGCGACCTCGCCTACCGGACCGGCGTGGAGCGGTACTTCGCCGACGACTACGACGGCGCGGTGGAGTCGTTCGACGCCGCGCTGGCCGCCGGGCACCCGCGGGCCGCCGAGTACCGGGAGTCGGCCCTCGGCCGCGGCGGCGCGGCGACGTCACCGGGCACGCTCGGGTTGCTCGCGGTGCTGTGCGGCTGCCTGGGGCTGGCGGGTCTCGCGGGCGCGGTCGGCATGGTCGTGGAACGCTCGCGGGCCGGCCGGAAACCCGCCCTGGTGTCCACAGTGGACGACTGAGGGGTCAGGCCTGCTCGCCGGCTCTCCGCTTGCGGGCGGCCCGTTCCACCTCGTCCAGGTCGGCCGCGGTGACCAGCCTGAGCTCGGCCGCGCGGCGGGCGACGGCGAACCGGACGTTCTGCAACCGACCCTCGTGCGGCGCCGCGAACGGGTCGTCGCGCACGCCGAACGCCAGTGCCGACACCACCCGGATCGCGTCGTCCACCCGCTGCGCCCGCTGGAGGTTCCAGGCGTACCCGTACCAGCCCAGCACCCGGTCGTGGATCTCCTTGTTCGACGGCGGGCGCGGGTAGTCGTCCTCGCCCTTGAGCCACGGCTCGCACAGCGCGAGCGCCACGAACCACTCGCGACTGCCGCGCGGGAGCAACGGTCCGGTCCTGGTCTCGTCGCCGTCGTCGGCACCACCGCCCGCGAGCGCGAAGAACGCCGCCCGCGACGGCTCGACCTCGACGGTGACGACCAGGTCGGTCAACCCGCGCGGGTCGATCCGGCCCAGCAGCAGCACGAGCTGGTTCTCGCCGACGTCCAGCAGCGCGGACATGGACCGGGTCAGCACCACCCGCCGCGCGCCGCCGGGCGCGTCGAACAGGCTCGACAACTGCGCCTCGCCCGCGCCGAGCCAGTTCAGCTGCACGGTGTCCTCGCCGACGACCAGCTCACCGACCACCCGGGACACGTGCGGCGCGCACTGCGGCAGCGCCAGCACCACCCGACCCGCCTCCGCTCCGACGGCGGAGTGCGGCGCCCGGCCGAACACCAGCGCCTCACCGGCCCGCAGCCCGACCGCGCCGACACCCGCGCTCCGCACCACCACCCGCGTCACGCCGCACCGCCTTCCCGAACGCGGCGTCCGTCCCGCGTGCCACGGGCAGCCTGCCGGCCGCCGACCCGACCCCGGTGGGCGGGCCGCAGCGTCACGGGCACTTCGGCGGGTCGCCGCGGTCGCCGCCCAGGGCGCGCCACTCCTCGGCCAGCAGGTCCTTGTCCAGCAGGCCGCAGAGCATCGCCTCGGCGTCGTCCGTGCTCAGCCACCACAGCCGCAGCGTGCCGTCGGACGCGGTGCTCGCCAGCCGGCCGCCCTTCGGGTCGAACACGACGTCGTTCAGGTCGTCGCCGTGCCGGTCGAGCCGGGCCAGCGGCTGCCTGCTCGCCACGTCCCACATCCGCACCACGGTGTCCTGGCTCGCGGTCGCGAGGGTTTTCCCGTCCGGGCTGAACGCGACCATCCGCACCGTCGAGTCGCTGCCCGTCAGCTCGCCGACGGGTTGCCCGTCGGACGCCCGCCACAGCCGGATCAGCCGGTCCGCGCCGCCGGAGGCCAGGATCGTGCCGTCCGGGCTGAACTTGACGTCCGTGGCCAGGATGTCGTGCCCGGGCAGGAGCTTCCACGCCGAGCCGAGGTCGGCCAGGTTCCACAGCCCGATCTTGCCGCCGGACAGGGTGACCGCGAGGGTGCGGCCGTCCGGGCTGAACTCGACCGCCGTCGGGTGGTTGAACTTGACCTCGTTGTTCTGCTTGTTGGTCGGCTCCTCGCGGGTGGCGCGGCGTTCGACCACGCTGAGCGCCTCCGCGGACAGCAACAGCACCTCGTCCCGGTCCACCTCGGCGCCCACCGGCGTGCGACCGGCGACCGCGATCATGGTGCCGTCCCGGCTGTAGGCCACCGCGCCGAACTCGGTGCCCGGTCGGGAGAACCGCTTCTCCTCCTTCCAGGTCTCGGTGGACCACATCACCACCGCGCCGTCCGAGCCGACGGTCACCAGGTGCCTGCCGTCGGGGCTGTAGGCGACCGCGAAGGTGTTGACCTCGTGCGCCTTCCACTCGTGCACCATCTCGTTCTTGTCGTTCCACACCCGGACCAGCCCGCCGCCGTGCGCCGCCGCGAAGCCCGAGCCGTCCGGCGCGAAGTCCATCCCGATGACCGAGTAGTCCTGGTTGTCCAGCGTGCCGCGCTTGTAGGCCCACAGCGTCATCGAGCCGTTCGCGTCCGCCACGAGCACCGTGTGGCCGTCGCCGGTCACCGCCGACCCGATCGTGCCCGCCGACCCGGTGTGCAGGGCGGCCTGGAGCGCGCCCGTCGTCCGGTCCCACACGACGACCGAGGTGGCCGGGCCGCCCGCCACGAGCCCGTTGCCCGTCGGGCTGTAGGAGACCGTGTTGAAGTTGCCCATGGACGGCGACAGCGTCAGCCGGTTGTCCATGGTGTTGGTGTCCCACAAGCGGACCGTGCCGTCCATCGACGCGCTTGCGAGCGTCGGGCCCTTCGGGTCGAACGCCAGCGACATGACCGCGTCCGTGTGCCCGACCAGCGTCTTGACCAACCCGCCGTCCGACACCCGGTGCACGTCGATCTTCTCCTGGTCCGAGGTCGCGACGAGGGAGTGGTCGGGGCTGTAGGCCATGGTGATCGACGTGCCGCCGCGGTAGAGCACGCGTTCCGCGAAGGTCGCGGTGTCCCACACCACGACGCCGCGGTCGGTGTAGCCCACGGCGGTCTTGCCGTCCGCCGCGATCGCGGTGTCGATGCCGCCGGGGAAGGCCTTGAGCAGCTTGCGCCCCGGCACGTCCCACAGCTCGACCACCTTCTCCGCCAGGTTCGCCGCGGTCAGCAGCTTCCCGTCGGCGCTCATCGACACCGTGCGGTACCAGGAGTTCTCGCCGGTCACCCGCTTCAGCTCGGCGAGTTGCCTGCGGCCCGGCACGTCCCACAACCGCAGCGTGCCGTCCCGCCCGCCGGAGGCCGCGACCGTGCCGTCGGCGCTCACCGCGACCGACGACATCGCGCCCTCGTGGCCGGAGATCCGACCCCGGTAGGACTCGGCCCTCGCCTCCAGCAGCGCGCTGCGGCTCTCCGCGGTCGGCGCGGCCTGCCACGCGGCCAGCGCCAGGATCGCGGTGCGCCGCGGGTCGACCCCGCGCGCCAGCGCCGATTCCGCCGCCAACCGGCCGGCCAGGCTGAGCTGCCGCGAGGTGTCCGCCCGCTCCCGCGCGGCCTGCGCGGACCGCTGGAGCACGACCGCGATCCCGGTCGCCGCGGAGGCGACCACCAGCAGCAGGCTCAGCGCCAGCACCAGGGTGCGCAACCGCCGGGTGCGCCGCCTCGCCGCGATCTGGCCCGCGTGCTCGGCCGCGTCGGACCGGCGCAGGAACTCCTGCTCGACGGGCGCGAGCGCGACCCGGTCCCGCGCGGAGTCGAGCCAGGAGGTCAGCGCGGCCAGTCGCACGCCCCGGTACAGGTCGTCGTCGTGCTGCCCGGACTCGGTCCAGGCCCGCACCGAGTCGGCGAACCGGCGGTGCTGCACCAGACCCGCGCGGTCCTCGTCGATCCAGTCGCGCAACCGGGGCCACGCGGTCAGCAGCGCCTCGTGGCTCAGCCGCGCGCCCGAGGCGTCCACGGTCACCAGCCGGGCCGCGATCAACCGGTCCAGCACCGCGGAGCGGCCGAGCTCCGTCGGGTCCACCCGCTGCCGCGCCACGCCGCCGCCGTCGACCACGGTCACCAGTCGCAGCAGCAACGCCCGCAGCGCGTCCCGACCCGCCGGGTCGAGCGCCTGGTGGATCTCCTCGGCGGTGCGCGCGACGGCGCCGTCGATGCCGCCCGCGCGGCGGTACGCGGCGAGCGTGAGCACCGGGCCCTCGCGGTGGTTCCACGTCTCCCGCAGCGCGTGCGCGAGCCGGGGCAGCGCGCCCGGGTCGTAACCGATCTCGCCGCGCACGCCCAGGTCGGCGATGAGCCGTTCGGGCAGGCCGGGTTCCACGTCGACGCCGAAGTCGCGTGCCGGTGTCACGATCGCCTGGCGCAGCTCGACCGCGTCCATCGCGCCCAGCAGCACCGGCGCGGTCAGCGCGGGTTTGAGCGGCGGCAGGTCGATGCACCGGTCGACCAGGTCGGCCCGGATCGACAGCACGACGAGCGCGGGACGGGCGTTGGCCAGCGCGGTCGCGAACGCCAGCCGGTCGGCCTCCGGCGCGCCGTGGGTGAACAACTCCTCGAACTGGTCGACCACGATCACCGGTCGGCCGCGCTCGTCGAACGACGCCGCGCCGCGCGCGCCGAACTCGGCCGGTGCGTCCCGGATCGACCGCAGCCACTCGCCGGTCGTGGTGCCGGCGGTGTTGCGGGCCATCGCCATCGCCAGGTTGCCGATCGGGTCGCGACCCGGCGTCAGCACGATCCGCGGCCACGGTGTCCCGTCCGGCCCGTCGCCGGCGGCGAGCGCGGGCAGCAGACCCGCGTGCAGCACCGAGGACTTGCCCGAACCGGACGCGCCGACCAGGGCCACCGGCTCGCCGACGTCGAGCTGCTCGGCCAGCCGCACGAGCAGTTCGGTGACCACCGGGTCGCGGCCGTGGAACAACCCGGCGTCGGCCAGGTCGAACCCGCTCAGGCCCGGGTAGGGCGAGGTCGGCGTGTACCCCTCGGGCAGCACCAGGGTGCGCGGCTTGCCCACCGCGGTGGACCGCAGGATGGCCCGCACGATCCGACCCTGGTCGCGTTCCTTGGACGGACCGGGCGCGGTGTCCGCGGCGACCTTCACCGTGCCGCCGGACCGCGCGGCCTCGCGGGCGGCGGCGAGCAGGGCGGTGGCGGAGGGGAACCGGCGCTCGGGCTCCTTCGCCAGACCGCGCAGCACCACGGTGTCCAGCGCGGGGGTGATGGTCGGGCTGAACACCGACGGCGCGGGCGGCGGGTGCAGCAGGTGGGCGGCGACCTTCGCGGCCGGGTCCAACGCCGGGTAGGGCAGCCGACCGGTCAGGCACTCGAACAGCACGCACGCCAACGAGTACTGGTCCGACCGGGCGTCGACCCGGTTGCCGGACAGCCGTTCCGGCGCCATGTAGTCCCACGAGCCGATCAGGTCGCCGGACAGGGTCAGCGCGGTCGCCTCGGGCGAGGTTTCCCGGGCGATGCCGAAGTCCGCCAGGTACACGTGGTCGTCCGGCCCGATCAGGATGTTCGCGGGCTTGACGTCCCGGTGCACCAGGCCCTCGGCGTGCGCGGCGTCGAGCGCCTCGGCGACCTGGCTCAGCAACCCGAGCGCCCGCTCCTGGTCGAGCGGTCCGCCGGCGAGCGCGCGGCGCAGGTCGACGCCGTCGATCAGCTCCATGTCCAGGAACAGGTTGCCGTCGATCTCGCCGAAGTCGTGCACGGGCACCACGTTCGGGTGCTTGAGGGCGGCCGCCAACCGCGCCTCGCGCTGGAACCGGGAGCGGAACTCCCGGTCGGTCACCGACGACGGCAACCTCTTCAACGCCACGACCCGGCCGTGCACCGTGTCGTACGCCCGGTGCACGACGCCCATGCCGCCCTGCCCGAGCAGCTCGTGCACCAGGTACGGTCCGAAATCGGCGGAATCCCCCGCGACCATCGGGTCACCCCTCGTCTCGCCTGAGCGGGCAGACTACTGCGACGGCGGGACCCGCCGACCGCCCGGTCGCCCCCTTTTCCCCAGCCCACCCGCACTTCTGCGGACCCGCGTGCCTCCGGCCGGCACCCGATGGCTTGATCCACTCGCGGGCGGGGCGGTCCGGCGGGGTGACCGGCTTCGGCGTGCCCTCAGCCGAGTTCCGCCGCCCAGGCCGTGACCGCCGCCGCGAGTCGTTCCGGCGGGTTGAAGCTGAAGGACAGGCGTAGCGCGCCGTCCGCGGTGCCGAACCGGGAGCCCGCCGCGACCTGGACCCGCGCTCGCGCGGCGGCCTCCAGCAACTCCGGCTCGGTGTGGCGGGTGAAGGTGGGCCACAGGAAGAACCCGCCGCCCGGGCGGTCGACCCGGACCGCGTCCCCGAACCCCGCCAGCACCGCGCCGACCAGCGCGTCCCGCCGGTCCCGCAACCGGTCCCGCAACCACTTCAGGTGCCGCTCGTAGTCGCCGTTGCGCACCAACTCGGCCACCGCGAGCGACGTGACGTGGTTCGCCGAGCCGCCGCTGACGAACACACCGCGGTCGGCGACCCAGCGCGCGGTGTCCGGGTCGGCGGCGAGCCACCCCAGCCGCAACCCGGGCGCGATCGTCTTGGAGAACGTGCCGAGCCGGATCACGCCGCGGTACCCGGCGAGCCCGGCCATCGACGGCGGCAACCGCTGGTCGTCCAGGTGCAGGTCGGCGTACGCGTCGTCCTCGACCACCCGCACCCCGGCCGCACCCGTCACCGCGAGCAACTCCCGCCGCCGCACCGCGCCGACCAACCGCCCGGTCGGGTTGTGGAACGTCGGCGTCAAGTACACGAACGCCGGATCCGGCTCCGCGCGGATCGCCCGCGCGAGCGCCTCCGGGTCCATCCCCCGCCCGTCACCGGGCACCTCGCGCAGCCGCAACCCGTGGTCGGTGAGGATCTGCCGCCCGAAGTCGTAGGACGTCCGGTCCACGAACACGACCTGCCCCGGCTTCGTGGTGCTGGCCGCCAGCACGTACAACGCGTGCGACGTGCCCGCCGTGACGACGATCTGCTCCGCACCGCACCCGATCCCGTCCGCCACCGAGATCCGCGCCGCCACCGCTTCCCGCAACGCCAGCGCACCCGGCATCGCGCCGTAGGACAGCGCCGCCGACCCGAACTCGACCAGCGCCCGCGAGTACCCGGCCCGCAGCAGGTCGACCGGCAGCAGGTCCGGGTCGAGGTAGCCGGGCGCGAGATCGACCACACCGGGCTCCGCCATGGCCTGGACGACGTCCAGGTTCCACCGGCGCGTGTGCGACAAAGGTCCCGCGGACACGTTCACAAGCACCTCGGTGAGTCCCGACATGATCCGGTCTTTCCCGAGGCTAGTGCGAATCCTCGTCTTCGGACGGAGAGCGCGGTCGCCGACTTCGGTGCGTGCGGCTTATCCTGGGACGTGTCGATCATCGAGTTCCCGGTGCCCGCGGGCGCGTACGGCGTGGCGGCGGCCGCGGACGGCGCGCTGTGGGCGACCCACGTGCACGCGGGCCTGCTGAGCCGCACCACCACCGACGGCCGCACGACCACGATCGCGCTCGGCGACGGAACCGGCCCGATGGTGATCACCCCCGGCCCGGACGACGCGCTGTGGTTCACCCTCAACGCGGCGAACGCGATCGGCCGCGTCACGGTCGACGGCGAGGTCACCCGCCTGCCACTGCCGGGCACCGCCCCCTACGGCCTGACCACCGGCCCGGACGTCACCCTCTGGTACACCGCTTCGGGTTCGGGCACCGTCGGCCGCGTGCGCGACGGCGTGGCCCGCGAGTTCCCGGCACCCGGTTACCCGGCGGTCATCACGGCCGGCCCGGACGGCGCGCTCTGGTTCACCCTCAACGCGGCCGACGCGATCGGCCGCGTCACCGTCGACGGAGAGGTGACCACGTTCCCCCTGCCGACCAAGGGCACCGGCCCGGTCGGGATCTGCGCCGGCCCCGACGGCGCACTGTGGTTCGTCGGCATCCTGGCGGGCGTGATCGGCCGCATCACCACCGACGGCGTCATCACCGAGTTCCCGCTGCCGGACACCACCACCCGGCCGCATGCCATCACCACGGGCCCGGACGGCGCGCTGTGGTTCACCGAGTGGGCGGGCAACCGGATCGGCCGGATCACCACCGACGGCACCGTCACCACCATCCCCCTGCCGACCCCGTCCTCCGAACCACACGGCCTGTGCACCGGCCCGGGAGGCCTGTGGGTGGCCCTGGAGTACGGCGCGCTCGCCCACCTCCCGATGCCCTGATCAGGACCTCGGACCGCGGTCGGTGGGAGCCGAACCCGTCTCCGCTCCCACCGACCGTTGCCCGGTCAGCCCACCACCTGGGACAGTTCCGGTACCTCGGCGCGGCGGGCGCGTTGGGCCACCGGGTCCGGCAGGGGGACGGCGTCCACCAGGTTCTTCGTGTACTCCGCCTTCGGGGCGCGTAGGACCTCGTGGTGTGGACCCTGTTCGACCACTCGGCCCTCGTGGAGGACGGCCACCCGGTGGGCCAGGGAGTCGACCACGGCCAGGTCGTGGCTGATGAACAGGCAGGCGAACTCGCGGGCTCGTTGGAGTTCGGTCAGCAACTCCAGGATCGACGCCTGCACCGAGACGTCCAGCGCGCTCGTCGGCTCGTCCGCGATCAGCAGGTCCGGTTCCAGGGCCAGGGCACGGGCCAGGCCCACGCGTTGGCGTTGGCCGCCGGAGAGCTCGCGCGGGCGGCGGGAGGCGTAGGAAGCGGGCAGGCGGACGGCGTCCAGGAGTTCGGCCACCCGGGTTGAAGAGCGGACTCCGTGCACCTTCAGGGGTTCCGCGACGCAGTCCTCAATGGACAGTCTCGGGTTCAGCGAGCCGCCCGGGTCCTGGAAGACGAAGCCCAGGCGTTTGCGCACCTCGCGGTCGTGGGGGTCGCCGCCCAGCACGGACACGGTGCCCGCGGACGGGCGCAGCAACCCCGCCGCGACCTTGCCCAGCGTGGACTTGCCCGAACCCGACTCCCCCACCAGGCCGACCACCTCGCCGCGGGCCACGTGCAACCGCACGTCGGCGGCCGCGGTGAAGGCGCCGTAGCGCACCGTCACGCCGTCCAGGCGCAGCGCGTCGTCGGCGGTGTGCGGCGACGCGGGCGCGCGGTGGCCCAGACGGGGCACGGCGGCGAGCAGCTCCCTGGTGTAGGCCCGGGTCGGGCGGGCGAACAGATCTTCCACGGGCGCCTGCTCGACGAGCTCACCCCGGTGCATCACCGCCACCCGGTCCGCCAGGTCCGCGACCACGCCCATGTTGTGCGTGATCACCAGGATCGCGGTGCCCAGCCGGTCGCGCAGGTCGCGCAGCAGGGCCAGGATCCCGGCCTGCACCGTCACGTCCAGCGCCGTGGTCGGCTCGTCGGCGATGATCAGCTCGGGGTCGTTGGCCAGCGCCAGCGCGATCACCACGCGCTGCTTCTGACCGCCGGAGAGCTGGTGCGGGTACTGCCGCACGCGCCGTCCGGGCTCCGGGATGCCCACGAGGTCCAGCAGCCGCACCGCCTCCGCGCGCGCCTGCGCCCTGGTGAGCGACCGGTGCGCCCGCAGCACGGCCGCGATCTGCCACCCCACGGTGTGCACGGGGTTCAGCGCGGTCGCGGGTTCCTGGAACACCATGGCGATCCGCGAGCCGCGCACCGACCGCAGCGCCTCCTCGTCCGCGCCGACCAGCTCCTGGTCGCCCAGCCGCACGCTGCCCGTGACCGCCGCGGTCGGCGGGAGCAGGCCGACCACGGCGCGGGCGGTCACCGACTTGCCCGAGCCGGACTCGCCGACCAGGGCCACGATCTCGCCCGGCGCCACGGTCAGGTCGACACCGCGCACCGCCTCGACCGCGCCGAACGACACGGTCAACCCCTTGACGCGCAACAGGTCAGTCGTAGACACGCTCGGCCTCCGCCCACAGTCGCGCCAGCAGCTTCGGGTCGTAGTCGGCCTGCGCGCCGGGCTCGTACCGGACGTGCCGCAGCACGCCGGTGAACGGGAATGTGCGCTCCCGCGCGTGCAGGTCCCAGTCGACCGGTCCGCCCCGGTCCGCGCCGACGCTGATCCCGGTGAACGGCGCCATCCCGATCAGCTGCGGCACCGGGCCGAGCTCCGCCGAGCCGGCGTCGGTCGCGAGCGTGAAGGACCAGCGGAACTCCGGCAACGCCCGCGCGGACAGCCGCACCTCGCCGTCGCCCAGCGGCACCGGACCCGCCCGGTGCACGTCGCCGTACGCGTTGTAGGTCAGGAACACCGACCCGTCCTCCACGTACACCACGTACCCGCCGCCCTGGTCGCCGTGCGCGAACAGCACACCGCGGTCGCCGGGCGCGGGCGCGACGCTCGCCACCGCCGTGAAGTCCCGGAACTGCACCAGTTGCGCGGACCGGTAGCGCTCCAGCAGCGGCGTGCCGGGGTACAGCGTCACGGGCCGCTCGAACCGCTCGTCCGACGGTCGGCGCAGGTTCGCGCCCGGACCGTGGTCGGTCAACGGGAACACCGCGTTGTGCCAGGCCGCCTGCTCCCACGCCGCCGCCAGCTCGGCCAGCTTCTCCGGGTGCTCCGCCGCGACGTTCGTGGTTTCGGTCGGGTCGACCGCGACGTGGTAGAGCTCCCATTCCTTGTCGTCGTAAGGGGTTCCGGGCCGGTGCCGGGTGACGACCTTCCAGCCGTCGGCGTAGTAGCCCCGGTTGCCGCCGGTTTCGGTGTACTGGCTGGTGTGCGCGCTCTCCGCGTCCGCCGACCGCAGCACCGGCACGGCGCTCACGCCGTCCTCCTCGACGGCGGCCACACCCTGGCGGTCGGCCAACCGCGGCACGCCCGCGAGGTCCAGCAACGTGGGCGCGACGTCGGTGACGTAGACGTACTGGTGCCGCAACCCGGTGTCCAGCCCGGCGGGCCAGTGCACCACGAACGGCGTCCGCACGCCGCCCGCGAAGGTGTCGAACTTGTAGAGCCGGAACGGGGTGTTGGACGCCTGCGCCCAGCCGCGCGGGTAGTGGATCGTGGTCTGCGGGCCGCCCAGCAGGTCCAGTTCCCGCGCCACGTCCCGGTCCCAGTCCCCCGGCACGCCGTCCACGTGCACGAACTGGCTGAAGTAGCTGCGGGTGCCCTCCGGGCCGCCCTCGGCGGTGGCGCCGTTGTCCGAGGTGAACACGATGATGGTGTTGTCCAGCTCGCCGTGCTTGCGCAGCGCCTCCACGATCCGGCCGAGGCTCTGGTCCACATTGGACAGCGACGCGGCGTAGACCTCCTGGTACCGGGCGAAGAGCGCGCGCCGGTCCTCGGGCACGTCGTCCCACGCCGGCACGTCGCGGTGCGGCTCGCTGTTGCGCGGCGGCAGCACGGTGTCCGGCGGGAACAGGCCCTCGGCGAGCTGCTTGGCGAACCGGCGTTCGCGGACCACGTCCCAGCCCTCGTCGTACCGGCCGCGGAACCGCTCGAGGTCGGACTCCTTGGCGCCCAACGGACCGTGCATCGCGTGGTGCGCGAAGTACAGGAAGAACGGCTTGTCGGGATCGTTGGCGCGCAACGTGTCGATCATGCCGACGGCCCGGTCGGTCAGGTCGTCGGTGAGGTAGTAGCCGTCGGGGTAGTCGCCGACGTCGTACGGGCTGTTGTCCCACACCAGCCGGTGCGGGTGGTGCAGGTTCGTCAACCCCTCCAGGCTGCCGAAGTACCGGTCGAACCCGCGCTGCAACGGCCACGAGCCGCGGTCGGCGGCGTCGTGCGAGGCCGCGTCCCGGGTCAGGTGCCACTTGCCGACGGCGAACGTCGCGTAGCCGGACGCGCGCAGCGACTCGGCGAGCGACGGCGCGTCGTCGGGCAGCTGGAACGAGTACGCCGGGTAGCCGGGGTCGGCGTTGGCCGGGAAGGCGAAACCGGCGCGGTGCGGGTTGAGCCCGGTGAGCAGCGCCGCGCGGGACGGCGAGCACAGCGGGGTGGTGTGGTAGTTGGTCAACCGCAGGCCGCCGGCCGCCAGCGCGTCCAGTGTCGGTGTCTCGACCTCGCCGCCGAACGGGCCGATGTCGGCGTACCCGAGGTCGTCGACCAGGACCAGCACGATGTTCGGTCCGCCTCGGCGCGGTTCGGCCGGCCACGACGGGCGCGACTCGCCGAAGGTGCGCCCGACCTCGCCCGCGAAGTCGCGGTAACCCCGGGCGTGTGGTGGGAGTGTCATCGGGAGTGGAGTCCTTTCTCAGGCGCGGGCGGCGTTGGCGGCCTGCGCGACGAGCTGGAAGCCCAGCACGAGCACGGCGGTGACGGCGAGCGGTCCGACGGCGAACAGCGGGTTGAGGTCCAGGTAGTGCAACGAGGTGGTGAGCACGGCGCCCAGCGACGGCTCGGGCGGGCTCACGCCGATGCCGAGCACGCTCATCGCGCCCTCGATGAACACCGCCACCGACATGGACAGGGCGAGCTGCACCAGCACCGGTTCCAGCGAGTTGGGCAGCACGTGCGTCCACAGCACGTGCCGCCGGCCGCCGCCGATCACCTCGGCCGCCGTGACGTACGGCGCCTCGCGCACCTTCAGCACCGCGGCACGCAGCAGCCGGCCGAAGATCGGCACCTCCACCGCGATCACCACGATCATCACCGACGACGTGCCGGGACCGATCACCGCCGCGAGCCCGATGGCCAGGATCAGCTGCGGGAACGCCAGCAGCACGTCGAACAACCGCTGCACGGCTACGTCCAAGGCGTTGTTGAACGTGGCCAGCGCGCCGATCGCGCACCCGAGCAGCGCGCCGACGGGCACCGCCGTGAAGCTGATCAGCAGGTCCACCCGGATGCCGCTGAGCAACCGGGCCAGCACGTCCCGGTTGAGGTCGTCGGTGCCCAGCGGGTGGGCGGCCGACGGGCCGAGCAGATTGGCGCCGGCGATCTGCTCGTAGGGGTCCCAGGACACCAGCAGCGGTCCGATCAGCCCGGCCGCCGCGACGAGCGCGACCAGCACCAGCCCGACAAGTCCTTTGCCCCGGCGGAACGCGCGCGGCCGGGCGATCGCGACCTCGACGGGTTCGACCGGTTCGGCGATCGCGGTCATGACGTGCCCCCCAACCTGATCCTCGGGTCCAGGTACGCGTGCACCACGTCGGTCAGCAGCTGCACCAGCACGAACACCGCCACCGACAGGATCAGCAGCACCTGCACCACCGGGTAGTCGCGGCGGGTGATGCCCTGTTCCACCAGCAGCCCGAGCCCGGGCCAGGCGAAGATCGACTCCACCAGCACCGCGCCGCCCAGCAGCGCACCGGTCTGGAGGCCGAGCGTGGTCACCGCGACCGGCAGCGCGCCGCGCAACGCGTGGCGCACCACCACTTCGCGCGGACGCACGCCGGCCGCCCGCACCGTCGTCACGTAGTCCTGCCGCAGCTCCGAGCGCAGCGTCTCGGCGAGGAACCCGGTCAGCACACCGGCCACCGGCAGCCCGAGGCACAGCGCGGGCAGCGCGAGGTACTGGAGCGTGAAGTCCAGTCGGGCGAACAACCCGTCCGGCGGCACGCCACCGGTCGGCAGCACCCGCAGCAGCACGCCGAACACGATGATCAGCAGCACCCCGGTGACGAACGTCGGCAGCGCCACGGACGCGGTGTGGAACCCGGTCAGCACCCGGTCCACCCACGCCCGGCGGGTCGACGCCCACAGCGGCCCCAGCACCAGGGCCACCACGACCGCGAACACCAGCGCGGCCAGCGTCAGCGCCACCGTGTTGCCCAGGCCGTCCGCGACCAGCGACGCGATGTCGCCGCCGATCAGGTAGGACCGGCCGAGGTCGCCGGTGAGCAACCCGCCGACCCAGTGCAGGTACTGCTCCACCACCGGCCGGTCAAGGCCGAGGTCGGCCCGGATGCCCGCGACGACCTCGGGCGAGGCGTCCGCGCCCGCCAGCACCGACGCCGCGTCACCCGGGATCGCCCGGATCACCAGGAAGATCAGCACCGAGGCGAGCCACAGCACGATCAGCGCCGACGGCGCGCGGCGCAGCAGGTAGCGGGTCACGTCAGGTGCGCCTTCGACAGGTCGAGCTCCCGCCGCTTGGACCACGTGAAGCCCTGGAGCTGGTCGCGCGTCACGACCTGTTCGAACACCACGCCGATCTCGGCCAGGAACGCGCCGTCCAGCAGCTGGTTCGACAGCTCCTTGTACGCGGCCTTCGCGTCCCCGTTCGCGGGCAGCTGCCAGGCCTTCTCGGCGGCGTCGGTGTAGGTCTGCGAGGAGAACTTCGAGGCGTTGCGGCGGGCGTTGAACGGGTAGGCGCTGACGGTCAGCGTGGACGGGGTGAACTGCGCCCACGAGTGGTTCGTGGTCCACAGGCCGGGGAACTGCGCGCCGATGAGCTGCTTGACGAACTGGGTCGAGTCGACCGGGTCCAGCTTGACCTTGATACCGGCCTCGGCGAGGTTGTTCTGCACGATCTGGGCGATGGCGGTGAACACCTGGTCGTTGCCGACGTAGGTCAGCGGGATCTCCGGCACCTCCTTGCCGTACTCGGCGAGCAGCGACTTGGCCTTCGCCACGTCGTGGTGGTACCGGCCGTCCAGGTCCTTGTCGTAGGCCGGGCTGGTCTTGGGCCACGGCAGGGAGGTCGGGTAGCCGCGGTCGCGGAAGACCTCCTTGATGATCCGCTCCTTGTCCAGCGCGAACGCCACCGCCTGCCGGACCTTCGGGTCCTCCAGGCCGGGCGCGGTCACGTTGAGACCCACGTACGCCTGGAGCTCCGCGCCCTCGAGGTTCGTCGCGTGCAGACCCGGTGTGGTGCCGGCGGTTTCCGCGTCCCGGTAACCGATGCCGCGCGCGAGCTGCACCTGACCGGACTTCACCGCGGCGAGCAGCGACTGCGCGTCCGGGATGATCCGCACGTGCACGCCGTCCAGATACGGCTTGCCGTCCCAGTAGTCGTCGTTGCGGGTGAACTTCAGCTCGGTGTTGGGCTTCCACTCCTCGAACCGGAACGCGCCGGTGCCGACGAACTTCTTGCCGGTGCCGATGTCGGCGGCCGTGTCGGAGTCGATGATCGGCACCGTCTCCAGCAGGTCGTACAGGTTCGCGACGGGGTGCTCCAGGTGCAGCACCACCTGGTCCGCGGCCGGCGTGTCGATGCCGGTGATGGTCTTCGCGGTGCTCAGCAGCTGGCCGTTCCACTTCGGGTCGGCGTAGGACTGGAGCGAGAACTTGACGTCGGCGGAGGAGAACGCCCGGCCGCTGTGGAACTTCACGCCGGAGCGCAGCTTGAGGGTCACCGTGCGGCCGTCGTCGGCGGCCTTCCACTCGGTCGCCAGCCGGGGCTTGGGCTCGACGCCCGACAGGTCGTAGCGCACCAGCGTGTCGTACACCAGGCCGACCAGGGTGGTGATGGACGCGTTGCTGTTGGTGAACACGTTGGCGGGCACGAGGTCGATGTTGACGCCGACCTCGGCGACACCGCCCGCCTTCGGGGCGGCGGACGTGGCGCCGGTCGACGTCTGCGCGTCCACGGCCGACTGGCAGGCGGACGTCGCGAGCAGCAGCGCCGCTCCGCCGAGTGCGGTGAACAGCGCGCGTCTGGTCAGGGTGGTCTTCATCGGGCCGGTGCCTTTCTGGCGTCGTCGAGCAGGTCCAGCGGGTGGTCGAACAGTCGGTTGAGCAGACCGGTGCAGGCCGCCGTCGCCTGGAGCGTCGGGCCGAGCGTCGTCACCGAGACGATGTCGGCGCCGGGCAGCGCGGTGGTCGTGGCGTAGGCCCGCAGCAGGTCGGGCAGTCGTTCGGCGGGATCGGTGATGGCCTGGCCGCCGAGCACGACGCGGTCGGGGTTGAGCGCGTCGCGCAGCAGGCCGACGGCGCGGCCGAGCGCGGTGGCGCGGTCGGAGAGCAGTCGGCCGGCCCTGGGGTCCCCGCCCTGGGCGGCGGCGCGGACGAGCCGGATGTCCGGTTCGGCGACGACGCCGGCGCGCACCGCGGCCTCGGCCACCGTGCGGTCCGCGACACTCGCCTCGAGGCAGCCCGTCGCGCCGCACGGACATCGCGTGTCGCCACCGATGGGCAGGTGCGCGATGCTGCCGCCGCCACCGGGACCGCGGTGCAGCCTGCCGTCGACGGCGAGCGCGATGCCGACCACCTCGCGGGCGTAGAAGTACAGCATGCTGGGCGATCCGCGGCCGAAGAGCAGCTCCGCGTTGGCCATCGCCGCCACGTGCCCGTCCAGGTGCACGGGGTAGCCGGTGGCGCGGTGCAGCAGGTCGGCCGCGGGCACCCGGTGCCAGCCGAGCCGGTCGTGGTCGAGCAGACCGCGCGCCGAGTCGACCAGACCGCCGCTGGCCAGGCCGATGCCGACCACCGTGCGCCGCGGCCACCGGCGCAGGAACGCCCGCACCTTGCCCGCGATGTAGGCCAGCGCGTCCTCCGCGCTGCCGCCCGGTGTGGGCAGTTCGTCCGAGTCCAGCAGGTTCCCGCGCAGGTCCGCGAGTCCGTACGTGGTGGTGCTCACACCGATGTGCACGCCGCACGCGGCGAACACCGTGTCGTCCAAGCCGATCGGCACCCGCGGTCGGCCGATCGCGCCGTGCGGCACCAGGTCCAGCGACTCGCGCAGCAGGCCCACCTCCATCAGCGCGGCCACCTGCCTGCTCACCGTCGGCAGGCTCAACCCGGTGTGCTCGCCGATCGCCGCGCGGGACAGCGGTCCCTCGCGGCGGATGGCCGCCAGCACGGCGGCGGCGTTGGCGGCGCGGACGCTCGGGCGGGGCGCACGCGGGTGTTCGGTCACGGTGGTTCGAACCTCTCGGGGCACGGGAGATCACCCGCTTTTGTTCGGCGGGCAAAGAAGTCACGAGGACGGGGAGGGGGCTGACGGCGAAGGTCAACAACAGTGGCGCACAGCCGAAGAATCCGTGTGTCCACATGGGAAGTCAACGACGTCCGGGATATGGAACGGCGGGCCGCAGTTTTTTTCAGTGCTTTGCGGAAGCTTGTTGGCCGCGAGCGGCCGTTCGTACCGTCGTCGGGCGGGTCGACCCCGCCGTCCGCCGCGGGTCCGCGGCACACACACCCGGAGGAACACCGTGAGCCTGTCTGTGGAAAACGTGGGAACCGACGTGTCGGTGGCCCGGCTCGGCTCCGCCATCGGCGCCCGGATCGACGGCGTGCGCCTGGGCGGCGACCTGGACGCGGACACCGTGGCCAAGATCCGCGCCGCGCTGCTGGAGCACAAGGTGATCTTCTTCCGCCGGCAGCAGCACCTGGACGACGCGGGCCAACTCGCGTTCGGCGGACTGCTCGGCACACCGACGCTCGCGCACCCCACCGTGCGCGGCAAGGACAACGTCAACGTGCTGCCGATCGACTCGGACTACGGCAAGGCGAACAGCTGGCACACCGACGTCACGTTCGTGGACCGGGTGCCCGCCATCAGCATCCTGCGCGCGGTGCACCTGCCCCCGTACGGCGGCGACACCACGTGGGCCAACACCGTGACCGCGTACGAGACGCTGCCGCCCTCGCTCAAGGCGCTGGTCGACCAGCTGTGGGCGGTGCACACCAACTCCTACGACTACGCGGCCAACATCGACGAGCTGCGCATCGGCGGCGTGGACGTCAAGACCGAGGAGTACCGCAAGGAGTTCGTCTCCGACCTGTACGAGACCGAGCACCCGGTGGTCCGGGTGCACCCGGAGACCGGCGAGCGCGCGTTGCTGCTGGGCCACTTCGTCAAGCGGCTCGTCGGCCTGTCCTCCACCGAGTCGCAGGCGCTGTTCCAGCTGCTCCAGGCCAGGGTGACCCGGTTGGAGCACACCGTGCGCTGGCAGTGGGAGGACGGGGACGTCGCGATCTGGGACAACCGCGCCACCCAGCACTACGCGATCGCCGACTACGACGACCAGGCGCGCCGGCTGCACCGCATCACGCTCGCGGGCGACGTCCCGGTGAGCATCGACGGCACCCCCAGCGTGGTCCGCAAGGGCGACGCCGCGCACTACTCGGCGCTGTGAGCCCTCCCGCCGCTCCGTCCACTGTGGACGGAGCCTGGACCGGCCCTCGGGCACGCTGTCCGGCGGCGAGGCGCAGCG
>NZ_JBFAEO010000017.1:0-147296 GCF_040642015.1 Actinosynnema sp. NPDC020468 | reverse complement strand
GGGGGGGGGTGTGGGTGCGCGGGTGGTTGTATATGGTCTCCCCCCCCTTCCTCGTTGGTTGGGCGACACTCCCGCGCGCGGGCGCGGGCCGGCCCCCCCCCCCGCGGCCCCCCCCCCCCACGACCTGTGAGCCGTCAGCCCCGCACGGTCCACTTCACGGCCTGGAAGTACTCCTCCGGCGTGGTGCTCCAGCCGATCACCGTGCCGGTGTTGTTCAGCGCGGTCGGCGCGCTCGAGCGGCCGTCGACCGAGCCGAGGTCGACCAGCGTCCCGTTGCGCCACAGGTACGCGACCTGGTTGCCGTCGGCCTTGGTCTGCCAGCCGACGACCTCGCCCAGGTCGTTCACCGCCTCCGCGACGCTCTCGCCCGACGTGCCGAGGTCGACCAACCGCCCGTCGCGCCACAGCGCCGCCTTGCGCGTGCCGTCCGGCAGCAGGCGGTACCCGACCACGTCGCCGCGCTCGTTGACCGCCTGCCGGTTGTACGGCAGGGCCGCCGGACCACCGGGCAGCACCGTCAGGGTGTTGCCGTCCCAGCGCAACGCCTGGGACTGAAGGCCGTTCTGGAGCGTGCCCACCACGACGCCGGACTCGTTGATGGCGACCGCGGTGTAGGTGCCCGGTCCCGCCACGCCCGGCAGTCGCACGCACGTCGCGTCGCAGCGGAACGCGTACGAGTCACCGGTTTTCGGCACCCGGTACCCGGCCGTGACCCCGCCGTCGTTGACCACGGAGTGCACCACGTCCGGCCCCTGCGCGACCGCGCCCGACGGGGCGAACCCGCCGTCCCGCCACACCCCGGCCTTGTCCGGCTGGTAGTTGGTCGGGTCGGTCGCGTACGCCAGCGGCACCGTGCCGCCGCCGTTGAGCGCGGACGCGGTGACGAACGTGCCGCCGGGCGGGGTCAACTCGGTGACCGAGCCCTGGCTCCACACCCGGACCCGGTTGAGGTACCGGCCGGCGCTGCCGACGTACTCGCTGATCAACGCCTTCCCGTTGCGGTTGAGGTCCACCCCGGAGCCGGTGCCGAGGTCGACCGGCGTGGTGCCCTTCCAGAGCACCGCGTGCTGCTGACCGGTGTTCACCGGGCTGTTCGTGCCCAGGATCGCGCCGTCGTCGTTGACGACGCGCGCGGAGGCGCGGTAGTCGCCCGACAGCGCGGGCAACCGGGTGATGCGGACCGAGGCCTGTGCCTGCGGCGTGACGACCAGGGTGGCGGCGATCGCCGTCACCGCGGCGAGAGCACGGATCATCTGCGTCCTCCGAGAGGGTGGGAACCCGGGCGGCCTCGGGGAACTGCGATCAGCCGCGCACGGTCCACTTCACCGGCCGGTAGTTGTACCCGGACGGGATGCTGTGACCGACGACCGTGCCGGAGTTGTTGATGGCCACCGGGATCGAGGCCGTGTCACCGGGCAGCGTGCCGAGGTCGGTCAGCACGCCGGCGCGCCAGACGAACGCGCGCTGCTGACCGCCGACGGTCTGCCACCCGATCACCGCGCCCAGGTCGTTGACCGCGACGGCCTCGCTCGTGCCGGACGCGCCGAGGTCGACCACCGCGCCGTCGCGCCACAGGGTCGCCACGTGACCACCCGTGCCGGCCCGCCACCCCACGACGTCGCCGCGCTCGTTGATCGCCTGCGCGTTGGTCGCGACCGCGCCCTGCCCGCCGGGCAGCACGGTGACCGAGTCGTCCTCCCACAGCAGCGGCTGCGAGTTCGAGCCGTCCACGAGGTTGCCCACGACGACGCCGGACTCGTTGGCGGCGCTCACGTTGTAGCGACCGGAACCCTGGATGCCCGCCAGGCGCACGCACGAGCCGCCCGAGCAGCGGAACGCGTAGGAGTCGGTGCCGAACATCGGGACCTTGTAGCCCGCGGTCACCCCGCTGTCGGTCACCACCGAGTGCGTCAGGTGCGGACCGGCCACCGGCACGCTCGTGCCGCTGAACGCGCCGTCCTGCCACACGCCCGCGTAGTCCTGGTGGTAGCCGTAGGGCGAGGACGAGTAGGTCATCGGCACGACGCCGGAACCGCTGATCGCGGAGGCGATGATGTAGGCGTTGCGGCCCGGCGCGATGTCGGTGACGACGCCGTTGTCCCAGGTGCGCGGGTGCTGGAGGTACTGCCCGTTGCCGTAGGTGGACTCCGAGATCAGCACCCGGCCGTTGCGGTTGAGCGCGACGCCGCTGCCGGTGCCGAGGTCCGTGCCCGTCGTGCCGTTCCACAGCACGGCGTGACCGACACCGAGGTTGGGACGGCTGGTGCCGACGGCCTGCCCGGCGTCGTTGACACCGGTGACGGACGCGGAGGTGTGCCCGGTCAGGGGTGGGAGTTCGGTGATCCGGACCGACGCGGACGCGGCGGGCGTCACGACGACCGTGGCGGTGAGAGCCGCGGCGGCGGCGAGGACGAGGGCAGAACGCATAGGGTGCTCTCCGAAGTCTTTCCGTGCGGCCAGGCCGAACAGTATCCGCAGGTGGGGCCGTGGCGGATGGGCCGGACAGCGGAATCCCGGTGGATTAACGAAGTTTCCGGTTTGTCCGGTAGCGCCGACCGGACCAACGGGACCGGGCTGTTCGGCCCTGTCGACCCCGGAACCCGGTGCGCGCCACAATGATCACGTGAGCGAACACCGCGAGATCGTCGACACCACCGTCCGCCTGGCCTGGCTCGCCGACCACCGGCGGTGGGACGAACTGGCCGACGTCTTCGCCGAGCGGGTGACCGTGGACTACACCAGTCTGAACGGCGGCGAGCCGGTGACGCTCGCCGCGGCCGACCTGATCGCGGGGTGGCGGGCCGGACTCGGTTTCCTCGACGCCACGCAGCACCTCGTCACCAACCACCTCGTGGAGGTCGACGGCGACCGGGCCGCGGCGACCGCGCAGTTCCAGGCCGTGCACGTGCGCGCGGGCGCCGTGGGCGACCCGACGTGGACCCTGGGCGGGCACTACCGGTTCGGGTTGGTGCGCACCGACGCGGGGTGGCGGATCGACGCCATGACGATGACGAAGACGTGGGCCACCGGCAACCGGGCGATCATGACGCCCTGACCGGGAAGGGCGTCTCGCGGCTGTCCAGGACGAGCCGGCCGTAGAACTCGTTCATCGCCAGCGTGGTGGCGCCGTGCCGCCGGACGGCCTCCAGCGCGTCCGGCGACAGCGCCGGCACGTCCTCGCCCGCGAGGCAGCGCCGGATGTGCGCGTCGCGGTGGGCGCGGTCGGTCGCGTCGGTCCGGGTGCGGACCACCAGGTTGACCACCTGCGCCACCGCGTAGCCCGGGTCGTGGTCGGCGTTCGCGGTCAGGAACGCGCGTTCGGCGTCGGTCAGGTCGAACCGGGTCGAGGCCGCCAGGCCGAAGTCGGTGTAGTACAGGCGTTCCCCGTCGGTCAGCACGTTGCCGGGGTGCGCGTCGAAGTGCAGCAGGCCGGCGGCGTTCATCGCGGTGAGGTCGCGGACCAGCAGGTCGGTGACCCGGGTGGTGTCGTCGTGGTCGGCGAGCCACCCGGTGAGGTCGCCCGGGAAGTGCTCCAGGAACAGGACCACGCCGTGCGTCGACGCGGCGATGGCCTCCAGTCGGCGGCGCACGGCGGGGGAGGAGTCCCAGAACTCCACCTGCGCCTCGAGGTCGGCCGGGTCCACGGCGGGCGGGCGCTGCGGCAGCACGCGCCAGTGGTGCAGCAGCGGGAAGCACGCGGCCCGCCCGGCGAGCACCCAGTCGGAGGTCATCACGTGCGCGGCCAGCTCGCGCCACACGCCGGGGCCCGTCGACGGCAACCCGTAGTGGTAGTGCGGCGGCAGGTCGAAGAGGTTGGCGGTGGACCGGACGTGCTCCGCTCGGCGTTCGAGTTCGGTCAGCGGCACCCGTTTGACGAACACCGGCGTGCCCTCGACCTCGATCCGCGCCGCCGTGCCGCCGACGCCCCGGTAGACCACCTCGGCCTCGTCCACCAGCGCGCGCAGCCGGCGGTCGCCGAGCAGCGACAGGGCGGTCGAGATCCGGGCGTGCGCGGTGACGCGGTGGTCGATCATCCTCCCGACGCTACCCCGAACGCGCGTCACCGCCGTCGCGCGGAGTGACCTCACCCGCCGAACCCCTTGTGTCGCAGCCATTCCGGTGAAACCGGACGAAAACCTACCGCTCGTGCGCCCGGTTCTGACCGTGATGTCCGCGACCGGAAACCCCGATTCGGGAGGTTGGCGTGAAACGCAGGTGGAGACCCGTCGCCGTGGTGACGGCGATGGTGGTGTCGGTGGTCGTGCCGACGGCGGCGGAGGCACGACCCGCGCGGGTGGCGCCGGGTGGTCGGGACGGCGTGGTGACGCTGGTGACCGGCGACCGGGTGACCGTGGTCGGCGGCACGCCGCAGGTGCGCGGCGGGCAGGGCCGGGAAGGTGTCGGGTTCTCCGTGCGGCGGGACGCGCGCGGGCACCTGAACGTGGTGCCGCTGGACGTCCTGGACGCGGTGGCCGACGGCAGGCTGGACCCGAGGCTGTTCGACGTCGACGGGTTGATCGAGGCCCGCTACGACGACCTCAGCAGCGACGTGACGCCGTTGATCGTGACCGGTGGCGCGGTGGGCGCGAGCGCGGGGCGAGCGTTGCCCAGCGTCGACGGGTACGCGGTGGCCGCGCCCAAGTCGGCCGGTTTCGTGACCGCGAGCGCGACCGCGAAGGTGTGGCTGGACGGACCGGTGCGCGCGGCGCTGGACCGCAGCGTGCCGCAGGTCGGCGCGCCGGAGGCGTGGCGTGCCGGGCACACCGGGCAGGGCGCGCTGGTCGCCGTGCTGGACACCGGCGTCGACGCGACGCACCCGGACCTGGCCGGCGCGATCGTGGCGAGCAGGGACTTCAGCGGGTCGATCGACACCGACGACCGGATCGGGCACGGCACGCACGTCGCGGCCACGATCACCGGGTCCGGGCGCTACCAGGGCGTCGCGCCGGACGCGAAGTTGTTGGTGGGCAAGGTGTTGAACGACGGCGGCGGCGGTCGGGAGTCCGACGTCATCGCCGGCATGGAATGGGCCGCGGCCGAGCACGCGGACGTGGTGAACCTCAGCCTCGGCTCCGACCGGCCGACCGACGGCACCGACCCGATGTCCGCGGCGGTGAACCGGCTCAGCGCGGAGACCGGCACGCTGTTCGTGGTCGCGGCGGGCAACTCGGGCCCCACGACGGGCACGATCGGCAGTCCGGCGGCGGCCGACGCGGCGCTCACCGTGGGCGCGGTCGACCGCAACGACGCGCTGGCCGAGTTCTCCTCGCGCGGGCCTCGGCACGGCGACGAGGCGGTCAAGCCGGAGATCACCGCGCCGGGCGTCGCGATCGCGGCGGCCAAGGCGGCAGGCGGTTTCCTGGGCGACCCGGTCGACGCCACGCACGTGTCGATGTCCGGCACGTCGATGGCCACGCCGCACGTCGCGGGCGCCGCGGCGATCCTGGCGGCGCGGCACCCGGACTGGGACGCGGCGAAGCTCAAGGCCGCGCTCGTGGGCAGCGCCCGGCCGAACCCGGCGAACACCGCCGACGAGCAAGGCGCGGGCCGGCTCGACGTGGCGCGCGCGGACCGCACCCCGGCGTCGAGCGCGCCCGCCGCGCTGGCGTTCGGCGTCGCGCGCTGGCCGCACGCCGACGACACCCCGATCACGCGCACCCTGCGCTACCGCAACGACGGCACCGCGCCGCTGTCCCTCGCGCTGACCGCCGACGTGCGCGGACCCGCCGGCGGCGCGCCGGGGCTGATCACCTTCGCACCGGACCACCTGACCGTCCCGCCCGGCGGCGTCGGCGAGGTCACCGCCACCGCGACCACCTCGTCGGCCTTGCCCGACGGCCGGTACAGCGGCGCGGTGGTCGCGACCGGCGGCGACGCGGTGGTGCGCACGCCCTTCGCCGTCACCAAGGAGGTCGAGAGCTACGACGTGGTGCTGCGCGGACTCGACCGGGCGGGCGCGCCGACCGCGCGCTTCCGCCCCGACCTCGTCGACCTGGCCCGGGAACGGGACTTCGGGCCGGACGCGCTCTCCGAGGTCGTCACCCTGCGCGTGCCGCGCGGCACGTACCTGCTGTCCGGCACGGTCGTCACCGACGCCGGCGCGACGTTCTTCGCCGAACCCGCGTTCACCGTCACCGGCGACACCTCGTACGTGCTGGACGCCAGGCGCGGCAAGGAGATCCGGTTCCACACCGACCACCCGGAGGCCGCGGCCGGTGTCGCGCAGGCGATCCTGGACGTGACCACCGACTGGGGTGTGGTCCAGACCGGCTACGGCGGGCTCACCTTCAGCGGGTTCGACTTCGCGCCCTCCACCACGTCGGGCGGCGCGCGGGCGGTGTTCCGGGTGCTGGGCAAGTACGCGAAACCCGACGGCACCGGGGGTTTCCTCGGCACGCCGTACCTCTACACGCTGGACCGCGAGGTCACCGGCGGCTACCCGAAGAGTCCTGAGTGGACCTTCCGGGACCGGGACCTGTCCCGGATCACCGAGCCGACGGCGGCCAGCGGCGCGGCGCCCTACGGGGCCCGGGACGACTTCGCGGTCAACCCGCTGCCGGGCACGATCACCGAGTTCCGGGTGCCGGGCAGCCGGTGGCCGGGGCTGCTGCTGGAGGTCGCGTCGCCGACCGTGCGGCAACCGGTGGCGTTGCAGGTCGACGCGCTGGGTCGGACCTACCCCCGGCGCGCGACCGAGCGGTGGAACGTCGCGCCGTTCGGACCGGCGTTCCCGACGGCCCGCCGGGTCGACTACTGGGCGGGCCGGACCGGTGACGAGATCCAGGTGGGCGTGCCGACGTTCAGCGAGCAGAGCCCGACGCGGTACGGCTTCTCGGAGACCACGTCGGCGCGCACCGTGCTGCGCCGCGAGGGGGTGGTGGTCTCCGACGCGCCGTCGTCCGGCTCGGCCTACGGGACCGTGCCGCCGGGCGACGCCGCGTTCACCCTGCACGTGGAGGCGAACCGGGAGGCGGCCGTGTCCACGTCGGTCACCGCGGACTGGACGTTCCGGTCCGCGCACCGCGCCGAGGTGACCCCGTTGCCGCTGCTGGCGGTGCGGTTCGCGCCCGTGCTGGACGAGCACAACCGCGCCGCCGCCGGCCGGGCGTTCACCTTCCCGGTGTACGTGCAGCGCAACGGGACCGAGGCGGTGACCGGCGTGCGGACGTCGGTGTGGGCCTCCTACGACGAGGGCCGGACCTGGAAGGCCGTGCCGCTGGTCAAGGTCGGACAGCGCTGGGTGGCGTCCGTGCGCCACCCGGCGGGCGCGAAGTCCGTGTCGCTCAAGGCGAAGGCGTCCGACCGGGACGGCAACACCGTCGAGCAGACGATCATCCGCGCCTACGGGTTGAAGTAGTCGTTCCCGGCCTGCCCGGCGTCCGCGTCGGGCAGGTCCAGCGGGTTGGCGGACATCCGCTCGACCCACCCGCCGGCGATCAGGTCGGCCGCGGCGCAGTGCGGCTTGCGGTCGGCCTGGTCCCGGAAGGCGGCCAGGAACGCGGGCGCGAAACCGTGCCGGGGAAAGGTTTCCAGCAGCGCGGCGGCGGTGTCCCGGCGGAACAGCCCGAGTTTGCCGCCCGACACGTCCGCGCTCACCGCGATCTGGAGCAGGTGCCCCTCCGGGTCCTGCTCGGCCGGCACGTCCGCGCGCATGTGCACGACGATCACCTCTGCCAGCCGGTCCCGCCGCGCCGCGGTCCACCCGGCGCCCGCCGCGAACACCCACGCCAGGTGCCCGCCCGCCTCCTCGAACGCGGTCCGGTGGCTGTCGAACGGCTCGACCAGCGTCAGGTCGTGCAGCAGCGCGGCCACGTACAGCAGCTCGTCGTCGTGCTCGACGGCCCGCTCGGCCGCGTGGATCCGCGCCCAGGAGTAGGAGCGCAGCGAGTGGTTGCGCAGCCACGGCGGCGCGTACTGGGCGCACACCTCGAACGCGGCGCGGGCGGCGGCGGTGTCGGGAGCGGTGAAGGGGTCCACCCCACCGACGCTACGGGCCGCGCCCGGACGCCGCCGGCCGCGGTCGCTTGGTCGAGGGGCTCAGCGCATCCGCGCCCGGAGATCTGGCCGCACGCGGCCGACGACGGCGGCGACGCTGCACAGGGTGCAGAGGACCAGGGAGACCAGGGTGATCCACTCGACCACGCGGAGTTCGATCAGGTCGATCGGCATCGCCCACACGGAGTCGGTGTGCAGGAACGCGATCCGCATCGGCTCGCCGGACTCGAAGTCCCCCCACGGCTCCACGTCCGGGCGCAGGCCGCTCGGGCAGATCGCGTAGTAGAGCCGGGTCGGGCCGGTGGTCCCGCTGTACTGGGTCACCCCCGGCAGCAGCGGACCGAGAGCGACCCGGCAGTCCTCGATCTCGCCGTGCGCGCGGAACACCTGCGCGGGCAGCACCCACGGGACCAGGACGGCGACAGGAATCGAGAAGCAGGAACAGAAGACGTAGGCCCAACTGTCCTCGGTCGCGATCACCCGGGTCGGCCACCCGACCACCGCCCAGAGTCCCAACGAGGACAGGGACAGCATCACGTACACGAGCGCCGTCCACCCCCACGACATCAGCACGGACGCGATCCCGTAGGTCACGAGGGCGAGCAGGGGCACCCACGTCAGCGCCCACAGCGGCCACCACACCGCGCGCCACCCGGTCATCTCCGCCGGCTGATCGGATTTCGCGCCATCGCCCACCTCCGTTCCGCCTTCCTATCGCGCGGAGGGGCGGACGGGACCGCACCGGTGCGGGCATTCGGCGCGGAGCGGAAACTTCCGGGCTAGAACCAGAGCCAGCCGGCCGCGATCAGCAGCGCCGCCGCGGCGACCAGCCACGCGGCGCCGAGCCTGGTCGTGACGCGACCGCCGGCGGGCGCGAGTTCGCGCAACCTCCGCGCCAGCGCGCCGACCTCGGCCACGTCCCGGCGGAACGGCGCGAGCAGGAACCACGAGTCCGGCTCGACCTCCAGCACCAGCTGTTCGCCGTCCCGGCGCACCGACCGCACCAGCGACCACGGCACCCGGTAGGTCCGCACCCACGACCGGATCGTCACGTGGTCGGCGTGGAAGACCGTCGACGGCCGGCCGCGCAACCACCCGAGCACCGCCGCGCCGAACGCCGCGCACAGCAGGGGAACCGACTCGCGCCACGGCGGGAACGCGGCCACCAGCACCACCAGCCCGATCGCGGCCGCGTAGGTGACGCGACTGGTGAGCACCTCGCGGTCGGCGGGCTCCAGCGGCACCGGCAGCGGGGGCACCTCGAGCGCGACGTGGTGCAGCTCCTCGGGTTCCACCGGCTCGACCGGCACCGGCAGCTCGCCGCGGAACTCCTTGAGCGGCCGTCCCGGCACCAGCACGGCGTCTTCGGTGACCAGCACCACCCAGCCGCCCACGCTCAGCTCCCCGACCGCGACGGCCTCCACCGACTCGTCCTCCAGGTCGCCCAGCACGGTCACCGGCAGCACCGCGAACGGCCGTCCGTCCACCGTGTGCAGCACCGCCCGGTTCCACCGGTCCGGTCGCACCAGCACCGCGACACCGGGCACGGGCTCGGCCAGCACCCGCCGCACCCGGCGGCGCGCGGTGCCGTCACGGGCCAGCAGCAGCAGGGCGAGCGCGGTGGCCGCGGCGACGAACGTGAGCCAGTAGGTGACGTCCTCGGGTTCGGCGGCCAGTTCGGCCCAGTCACCGTCGACCCGGACCGGCACCAGGTCGCCCGGCTGGTAGTCGCCCGGGTCGAGCACCGGGAAGTGCCGGTCGACGGCGCCGAGGTCCAGCACCACCTCGACGTCGTCCACCTGCTCGACCCGCGCGGCGATCGTGGTGGCGGACCGCTGGTGCGCGGTCAGCGCGGCCGTGGCCTGGCCGTAGCGGACGACGGCGAGCGCGGCCAGCACCAGCAGCACGACCGCGGCGGGCGACCGCCAGGTCCACCTCGTGGTCGCGGCCCGGTGCACCCGGATCCGGCGGGCCACGGCCGCGAAGACGGCCGCCTGCGCCCGCCGACCGTCGAGCAGCCGCCAGCCGACGACCAGGCACGCGAGCCCGTGCAGCCCGAACGCGAGCCGCACCCCGTCGCCGTCGTCGGACAACGCCACGACGAGCCCGAACACCACCCCGGCCACGCACCCGAGCACCGGCTCCCGCCACAGCAACCACGGCGTCGCGAGCCCGGCGGCCACGAGCACGGAGACGAGCGGATCGGGCAGGCACGGCTCCGCCACCGTGCACGTGGCCTCGGTGAGGACGGTGTAGCCGAAGGCGACGAACCACCCCACCACCAACACCACCCGCGACGCCCACCCGACCGCGGCGGCCCGCCAACGACCCAGGTGCTCGGCGGTGAACGCGGGAGCCGGGGGAGTGCTCATGCGCAAGATCTTGCGGCACCCGCCGTACGGGGTAACGCCGGGGTGGCGCCCCGGTACCCACCCCGAGCCCGCCTCGTCTTCGGGCCGTTGTGGATCTTGTGGGTGGTGTGGGTGGTGTGACGGGTGGTGCGAACGTGACCGGGTGCCACGGGATGCGCGGCGAGGGCAGGTGGGCGCCGGGCGACTCGGACAGCGGGGAGCGACCGGTCGGCCCGCGCGGGGACGCTGGCGCCGCGAAGCCCGAATTGCCGTCGGCAGCGCCGGGAGTTCGCCTCGAACGCGCCGGCCGACGTCTTCGCGGACGCCACTGCCGCCCGGCTCGTTCGCTCGGCCGACCGCGCGCCAGGCCCACCGTCCTCGCCGTGCTCTCATGTAGGGATGTTCAATCGTGTGATTGTTCTACGATCCTACTTTTCACCGTGGGGAAGGTAGGTGGAGGGGTGGTCAGAGGGTGGCGGCCAGGTGGGTGCCCTGGGCGATGGCGCGGTGGGCGTCGAGTTCGGCGGCCAGGTCGGCGCCGCCGATGACGTGGGTGGGCACGCCTCGGGCGGGCAGGGTGTCGGCCAGATCGCGGACCGACTCCTGTCCGGCGCACAGGACCACCGTGTCCACCTCCAGCAGGCGCGGGCGCTCGTGGTTCGGACCGAAGGTCAGGTGCACGCCCCGGGCGTCGATCCGCTCGTAGTTCACACCCGTCACTTGCTCGACCCCCTTCGCCCGCAACGACGCCCGGTGCACCCACCCCGTCGTCTTGCCCAACCCCTTCCCGATCCGGGAAGTCTTGCGCTGCACCAGGTACACCTGCCGAGCCGGCGCCGCGGGCCGCGGCACGGCCAACCCGCCCCGACTCGCGCCGTCGCCCACACCCCACTCGGCCCGCCACGCGTCCAGGTCCAGCGCGGGGGAGTGGGCGTGGGTCAGGAACTCGCACACGTCCACCCCGATGCCACCCGCGCCGATCACCGCCACCCGCTCCCCGACCTCCCGCCCGTGCCGCACGACGTCCACATAGGACAGTGCGTGCTCCACGCCCGGGATCGCCGGAACCCGGGGCGTCACCCCGGTCGCCACGACCACCTCGTCGAACCCGAGAAGGTCGTCCACGCCCACCGCGACCCCCAGGTGCAACCGCACCCCGGTCACCTCGACCCGCCGCCGGAAGTACCGGATGGTCTCGGCGAACTCCTCCTTGCCCGGAATCCGCCGCGCGATCGCGAACTGCCCGCCGATGTCGTCCTGCGCCTCGAACAGGTCCACCACGTGCCCCCGCGCGGCCAACGACGTCGCCGCCGCCAACCCGGCCGGCCCCGCGCCCACCACCGCGACCTTCTTCACCCGACGCGCGGGCGCGAGCACCAGCGTGGTCTCGTTGCCCGCACGGGGGTTCAGCATGCACGTCGCCTTCTTCAGCACGAACGTGTGGTCGAGACAAGCCTGGTTGCACGCGATGCAGGTGTTGATCTCGTCGGACCGCCCGCCCGCCGCCTTGACCACCCACTCCGGATCGGCGAGGAACGGCCGCGCCATCGACACCAGGTCCGCGTCGCCCCGCGCCAGCACCTCCTCGGCCACCTCGGGCATGTTGATCCGGTTCGACGCCACGACGGGGATCGTCACCTCCGCCCGCAACCGCCCGGTGAGATCGGCGAACGCCGCCCGCGGCACCGAGGTCACGACGGTCGGCACCTTCGCCTCGTGCCACCCCACGCCGGTGTTGAGGATCGTCGCGCCCGCCGCCTCGACCTCCCGCGCCAGCGCCACGACCTCGTCCCAGGTCTGCCCGTCCTCCACCAGGTCGATCAACGACAACCGGTACACCACGACGAAGTCCGGCCCGACCGCCGCGCGCACCCGGCGCACCACCTCGACCGCGAACCGCCTCCGGTTCTCCGGCGAACCACCCCACCGGTCGGTCCGCCGGTTGGTGCGCGGCGCGAGGAACTGGTTGATCAGGTACCCCTCGGAGCCCATCACCTCGACCCCGTCGTACCCGGCCTCCCTGGCCAGCGCGGCGGACCGGGCGAACGCCTCGACCTGCCGGCGGACCCCGCGGTCGGACAGCGCGCGCGGCCGGAACCGGCTGATCGGCGACTTCACCGCCGACGCGGACACCACCAGCGGGTGGTAGCCGTACCGACCGGCGTGCAGCAGCTGCACCGCGATCCGCCCGCCCGCCTCGTGCACGGCCGCGGTGATCACCCGGTGGGCGCGCGCCTCGCGCCGGGTGGAGAGCTTGCCCGCGAACGGGTACAGCCACCCGGTCCGGTTGGGCGAGAACCCGCCGGTGACGATGAGCCCGACCCCGCCCCGCGCCCGCTCGGCGTAGTAGGCCGCGAGCTTCGGGAAGTGCTTGACCCGGTCCTCGTTCCCGGTGTGCATCGAGCCCATCAGCACCCGGTTGGGCAACGTGGTGAATCCCAGGTCCACCGGCCGCAACAGCTGGGGGAAGGTCACTTCGGGTCCTCTCGCAACGCCGTCAGCACTTCGTCGCACCACTCCACCAGCGCCTGCTCGGCCCGGATCCCGCCGCGCAGCACGAGGTGCTGGTGCCGGGCCCTCCCGCGCACCTCGCCCGCGAAGTCGCGTTCCTCGATCGCGAGGTACACCACGAGCCGCTCCGCGTGCGCCGCCCGGTGCCGCTCGACCTCGGCGAGCAGGGCCGGCAGGTCGGCCCGCTCCGCGCCGCGGATCTTGACCGCCAGTTCGTCGCGCAGGAACGACGGTTCGCCCGGCTGCGCGAGCCACCGTCGCAACTCGACCCGCCCGGTGTTCGTCACCGAGTAGACCCGCTTGTCCGGTCGGGAGTCCTGGGCCACGTCGACCCCGACCACCCAACCCTCGCCCACCATCCGCTTGAGCGTCCGGTAGATCTGCTGGTGGGTGGCGGCCCAGAAGAACCCGATGGACCGCTCGAACCGCCGCGCCAGCTCGTACCCCGACCCGTCCCGCTCGTCCAGCGAGACGAGGATCGCGTGCTCCAGCGCCATGACCGCAGACGCTAGCGCCGCCCGCACCAGTGTGCAACTAGTTGCATAACCCAGCGAGTCTCGTAATTCGAGGGTCGTGAATCCGGTGCCGCGGGGCCGCACTGGTGCGTGCCGGGTCGCGGTGAACCGGTCGACCATCGAAGGGGGAGGGCGGCCCGGAAACCGCTTTTCGACGGGATTTCCGGTGTCCGGCCGGGATCGCGCCCGGAGGTGGCCGCGTCCGGGCGGACGGTGGGACGGTCAGGCGGGCGTCGGCTCGACCGGCGAACGGCGCGCCGGTCGAGTCGTGCGCGGTCCACGTCGGCGCGCACTCCGGTGCGAGTCCGAGCAGACCACCAGGGCGAACCCGGCGAGCAGGGGTAACGTCAGCGCGCCGACCACGGCCAGCGCGCTGAGCAGCGCGATCCACAGCAGTAGTCTCATGTGGAAAATGCTAGGGAGACCGGCGTCACACGTCGCCTCATTTGGGGAAGGCTTGAGCTGGAAACTTCCGGCGTCACCCGGTAGTGGGGCCGTGGTGGCCGGTTGCTACGTTCGCCGGACGAACCGCCTGCCTAGGGAAACACCGCGATGATCCCCGTCCTGCCCACCGTGCTCACGGTTCTGGCGCTGGTCGCCGCCGCGTGGTCGGTGTTGTTGGCAATTCTCGACCACCCCATCACGTTGAGCACCAAACCCACGCTGGGCCTCGCGGTCGCGGTGCTGACGCTGGAGGCCGGGTTGGTGGTGCAGCTGATCGCGGGGATCGTCCAGGTCGCCTCGACCGACCGGGAGTTGGAGACGGCGACGTTCGTCGGCTACCTGATCGGCGTGGTCGTCGTGCTGCCGCTGGGCGCGTTCTGGTCGCTGGCCGAGCGCAGCCGGTGGGGCGCGGGCGTGCTGGCCGTCGCGTGCCTCTCGGTGCCGGTGATGGTGCTGCGGATGAGCCAGCTGTGGACCGCGCATGCCTAGCCTCGCCGACACCACCCGCTCCGGTCCGGGTCGACTGCTGATCGCGGTCTACGGGATCTTCGCGATCGCCGCCACGGCCCGGTCCGCGGTCCAGATCGCGACCCGGTTCGGGCACGCGCCGCTGGCGTTCCTGCTGTCCGCGTTCGCCGCCGCGGTCTACCTGGTCGCCACGGCCGCGCTGGCGGGCGTGGTGGACCGCCGGGTCGCGTGGGCCGCCTGCGGCGTCGAGCTGGCCGGCGTGCTCGCGGTCGGCGCGGCGAGCCTGGTCGCGCCCGCCGCGTTCCCGGAACCCACGGTGTGGTCCGGTTTCGGCTCCGGCTACGGGTTCGTGCCCCTGGTGCTGCCGGTGCTGGGCCTGCTCTGGTTGCGGCACACCGGGAACGCCGTCCGTCCACAGTAGACCGATCGGTACCGGTGGCATCGGCGGCGGTCCCGAAGTCTCGATTATCCGAATTACTTCAGTGCTGACCGAAGGTCACCGTCGGGTCGCGTCGCCGGGCCAGGACGCGGCTCCGGGGGTCAGGCGCGGTTCTCCCGGGCCCGCCGCTTGCCCTCGTGCATCGCCTGGACCCGGGCCACCGGGATGGTGTGGCCCTCGGCCACCAGGTCGGCCGGCAGCGGTTGCGGCGCGGGCATCCGCTCGGCCCACGGGTCGGCGTCGCCGAGCAGGCCGAGCGCCGTGTGCAGGGTGAAGTCGGCGGGCGTCACGCGGTCCAACTCGTCCCAGTCCACCGGGAAGGACACCGTCCCGCCCGGACGCACGCGCGGGCTGTACGCGGCCACCACGGTCGCGCCGTACGCCCGCGTCGAGTCCAGGAACACCTTGCCGTGCCGGTCCTCCCGGATGAACGCGGTCGTCGCCACCGCCGGGTCCAGCCGCTCGGCCCGCGCGGCCAGCGCCCGGGTGGCCGCCGCCGCGTCGTCGGCCGACGCCCCGATCGGCACGAACACGTGGATCCCCTTGGAGCCACTGGTTTTCACCACGCCCACCAGCCCGACCTCCGCCAGTGCCCGGCGCACCAGCGCGCCGGCCGCGACCACCGCGTCGAACCCGGCGCCCTCAGGCGGGTCGAGGTCGAGGACGAGGTGGGTCGGCCGGTCCCACGCGTCGTGCGTGGCGAGCGGCACGTGGTACTCGACCGCGCGCTGGTTCGCGAACCACAGCAGCGTTTTCCGGTCCTCGCACAGCGCGTACCGGATCTCCCGCCGGGACGCCTCGGCCCACACGGTGGTCGACGCGACGAAGTCCGGCGTGTACTTGGGCAGGTTCTTCTGCATGAACGGCTCCTGGCCGGGCCGCACCCGCACGACCGACAGCGGCCGGCCGCGCAGCACGGGCAGCATCCGGTCGCGGACGCCGTCGAGGTAGTCGACCAGGTCGCGCTTGGTGCCCTCCACCCCGTCGAAGAGGGGTTTGTCCAGGCTGCTCAGCGGCACCCCGTCGCGTTCACCTTCGGCCATGCGGACACCCTTCCCGCTCGTGCTCCCGGGGGCAAGCTGGACGGCCGCTGGGCGTTCTGTCACGGTTGTCGTGACGGAGCGGCACTCGCTGGAGGCGACCGAGCATGTCCCGGACCCCGGTACGGATCTCCTTCCGCGCGGTGCTGCGGGTGCGGGCGGGCGACCGGATCGGGGTGGCGCCCGGCGGGTGCGCGCCGCCGGGCGGGGTGATCGAGCACTTCCCGCCCGCCGAGTCGGTGCTGGCCGGTTTCGGGTTCGTCGGCGACGGCGGCCGCGGGCTGAGCGGGGTGCTGCCGGGCGGGTCGCTGCGCCGGTTCCTGACATGGTTCGGCAGCGGCGCGTACCGGGAGGCGGCGGAGGACTGCCTGCGCCGGGTCGCCGGTCCGGCCGAGTTCGCGCACGTGCGGACGGTGGTGGACGACGTGGTGGCGCCGGGCGGTCGCCGGGTGCGCCGGTACGAGGTGTGCGAGCTGGTGGCGGGTGAGGCCGACGTGGCGTTCGCGAGCGCCGCGGCGGTCCGGGAGGCGGGGTACGCGTTCCTGGTCGACCGGTGACGGCCGGCGGCTCGGTGGCGCTCGTGTCGCCCTTCCTGACCGGGCGGCTCGCGCTGGTCGTGGTGCGGCCCCCGGTGGTGCGGTCGCACGCGGCGGGCGCGGTGGTGTCGTTCGGGTTCGAGGTCGAGCCGGGCGCGCGGTTGTGCGCGCTGTCGCTGGTGGTCTCGTTCGACCGGGCGGTGGTGCGCGAGCCGCGGGTGGTCTCGGCGGACGCGCGCACGTCGGTGTGGGTGTCGCCGGGTGTGGCGGGGTGCCTGGTGGGTGATCCGGTGGCGGCGGCCCGGGTGCCGCGCGCCGGGGTGTTCGAGGTGGTCGTGGACGGCGCGGTGGCGGGTCGGGTGCGGGTGCACGGGTCGGCGGTGCGGTCGGGTGTGTTGCAGGACGTGGTGGTGCACGCGTCGGGGGAGCGGGCGGTGCGGTTCGGCTAGCGGGTCACGGTCGGCGCGCGTCCCGGTCGCCCTCGCGGCGCAGGCCCTCGAGGTCGGTGACGACGATGCGGCGCGCGCTGCGGCGCAGGAGGTGGGCGCGCTGGAGTTGGCGCAGCGCCTTCTCCGTGGTGCTGAGCGCGGTGCCCGCGAGGTCGGCGAGCTCGGACTGGTTGAGCGGGATCGCCGGTGTCCACCCGTCGGGCGTGCGTTCGCCGTGCTGGTCGACGAGGTCGGTCAGCACGCGGGCGACGCGGGTGTGCGCGGGGCACACGATGAGGTCGACCCAGCGGGACTGGAGTTCGCGCAGCCGGTCGCTGATGGACCGGGCGACGGCGAGCGCGGCGTCGTTGTGCCGGGTGACGAACTCGGTCAGCTCGACGGCCTTGAACACCCGGGCCGTGGTGTTGCCCGCCGCGACCACGGTGGCGACCCGCGGTTCGCCCTCGAGGACGCCCATCTCGCCGAGCAGGTCGCCCCGGCCGCGCACGGCGACGAGCAGGTCGCGGCCGAACTCGGAGGTGACGACGACCTTGACGTGCCCGGAGACAACGAGCACCGCGTGGCCGTGGCCGTCGCCCTGTCTGATCACCACCTGCCGGGCCCGGTAGGACACCTCGGTGCCGAGGTTGAGCAGTGCCTCGCTGTCGCGTCGGCGCAGACCGGAGAGCAGGCTGTGCTCCGGCCACGTGCCGTCGGCCGCGTTCAGCGCCGTCCCCGTCGCATCGCGGTGCCTCCCTGGGTTCCCGGACACCCATGGTGGCGTCGGCGGCGGGCCCGTACCTCGTGCAAGTACGGCTTTCTAGGGGCCGGCGAGCGCGCGCAGGGCGGTGTGCTCCAGGACGGTGACGGCGCGGTAGCCGGTACGGACCAGGGCGCGCTTGCGGAGGTCGGCGAGCACCTTGTGCACGGTGGGCTCGGCCGCGCCGACGAGGGCGGCGAGTTCGGGTTGGGTCAGCGGCACGGCGATGTGCACGCCGTCGCTGGTCGGTCGGCCGAAGTTGGCGGCCAGGTCGAGCAGCACGCGGGCGATGCGCACCTTGACCGTGCAGCCGCTGAAGTCGACGCGCCGGCGGTTGGCCCAGCGCAGCTTGGCCGCGACGCTGCGGGTGACGGCCTCGGCCGCGACCGGGTGCCGGAGCAGGAAGTCGTGGAACCGGCCGCGGCTGATCACCGCCGCGCGCACCCGGTTGACCGCGACGACGGTGGCCGACCGGGGTTCGCCGTCGAGCGCGGCGAGTTCGCCGATCAGGTCGCCGCTGCCGCGGATCGCGAGCAGCGCCACGCCGCCGTCGACGTCGCCCGCGGTCACCTTGGCGTACCCGAAGAGCACGAGCAGGACGTGGTCGGTGTGCTCGCCTTCGTGCACCAGGACGTCGCCGGGGTTGAACTCGCGCGGCACGCCCGCGTCGAGCAGTGCCGCCGCGTCGGCCACCGGAAGCGTGGCCATCAGGCTCTTCGTACCCCACCACATGCCCACAGGAGTTGCACGCGCGTGCCGGGGATACACCGGATCCGGTGGTTCACCCGTCGGGTCTAGGCTCGTGCGGTGATCAACTGGGTGGTGCGGTCACACCGCGGGCTCGCGCTCGCGGCGGTGGTGGCCAACGTCGTCATCGCGGTGACCGGCGCGGTGGTGCGGGTGACGGGGTCCGGGCTGGGGTGTCCGGAGTGGCCGAACTGCCTGCCGGGCAGCATGGTTCCGGTCGAGCACCCCGGGTTGGCGATGGTCAACCAGTGGATCGAGTACGGGAACCGGTTGCTGGCCGCGGGTGTCGGCGTGATCGGCGGGTTGTGCCTGGTGGCGGCGTGGTACGCGCGGCCGCGGCGACCGGTGGTGGTGGTGCTGTCGGCGACCGTGCTCGGCGGCGTGCTGGCGCAGGCGGTGATCGGCGGGATCACGGTGAAGGCCGGGCTGCTGTGGTGGACGGTGGCGTTCCACTTCCTCGTGTCGCCGGTGCTGGCGTGGTTCGCGGTCGTGCTGGTGCACGCGGTGGGCGCCGAACCCCGGCGGGCGCGGTCGGTGCGGTCGGGGTGGTACCTGGTGGTGCTGTTCGCGGGTGCGCTGGTGACGGGCACGCTGGTGACGGCGGCCGGTCCGCACGCGGGCGACGCCGGCACGCCTCGGCTCGACCTGCCGGTGGAGGTGCTCGCGCGGGTGCACTCGTTCTTCCTGTTCGCGTTCGTGCCCGCGTTGGTGTGGCAGGGAGTCCGGGCCCGCTGGTCGCCGCCGTTCCGCCGGCTGGCCGCGGCGGTGGTGGCGCAGGTCGCGGTCGGGTTCACCCAGTACTTCACCGGCGTGCCGGCGGTGTTGGTGGTGGCGCACGTGCTGGGCGCGATGCTGGTGGTCGTCGCGCTGGCGAACGTGTGGTGCGCCTACGTGTACGCGCCGACGGCGCGGGACAGCGTGGTGAGCGCGGAGACCGGGTCGTCCAGGTAGCCGCCGACGAGGGCGCCGTCGCGCAGCATCACGAGGGTGCGCGCCTCGGCGGTGGGATCGGTGCTGCCGGATTCGGCCAGCAGCGCGGTGATGGTGTCGAGCAGCCAGGCGCGGTGCGCGGTCACGACCTTGCGCACCGGGTGCTCGGGGTCGGGGTACTCGGCGGCGGCGTTGATGAACGGGCAGCCGCGGAACCGGCCGTCGCACAGGTCCTCGCCCAGTCCGGTCACCACGGCGACGAGGGCGGCGCGCGGGTCGGCGGCCCGGTCGACCGCCTCGGCGACGTGGGCGCGGACGTCCAGGTCGTGCGCCACCAGGTAGGCGCGGACCAGGTCCTCCTTGCCCGGGAAGTAGCGGTAGAACGTGGCCCGGCTGACCTCGGCCGCG
This sequence comes from Actinosynnema sp. NPDC020468, assembly GCF_040642015.1. Classification (NCBI taxonomy): domain Bacteria; kingdom Bacillati; phylum Actinomycetota; class Actinomycetes; order Pseudonocardiales; family Pseudonocardiaceae; genus Actinosynnema; species Actinosynnema sp. NPDC020468. Next base: position 127,724 of record NZ_JBFAEO010000017.1, on the reverse strand, counting down.
GTGATCACCTCGTCCACCGCGACGGCGTGGATGCCCCGGTGGTAGAAGACCCGGCTCGCGGTGGCGAGCAGGCGGTCGCGGGCTGCGGACGTTCTCATGGCGCACACGATAACGGAACGTTCTGTTCGCCGACGAGTGCCGGAAAAGTGTGCGCCGGCCGGGCTTGGAATATTGTGTCGGACCTCGAGCGTCAGCTACTGTCAACTTGTTCCCGGGGCAGGCCCGGGGGTGTCCGGGGGGATTCGATGACATTCTGCGAAGGTGCCCAGGCGCGTTAGTGCCATTGGCCCACTGCTGCTCCGACCAGCAGTGATTTCGGAAGAAACCATCTTGCCGCTCGTGTTCGGCGGAACTGTCGAAACGATCGGTCCAATTGTGCTGCGCCCATTTCGGCGCGGCTGCTGTCGAATGCCCCCATGTTCCCGGTAGAGGGGAAGAAAAACGTGAATCTCACCCGTACCGCCACCGCCGTCGCACTTGCCGTCGCCGCTCTGCTCGCACCGCTCGTGACGGCTCCGGCCGCCTCCGCGACCGAGGACGCCGTCGGTTGCCTGGACGGCTCCAGCCCGGCCTCGTTCCCCGGCGCCAGCACCAAGAAGACGATCACCACCACCTACGGCAGCATCATCGAGCTGCGGTACAGCACCAACACCTGCGCGTGGGGTCGGTTGACCAGCGGCGCGGTCGGCGACTACGTGTGGGTCGACCGCGCGGTCGGCGTCTCGCAGGGCAACTCGGGTGACTGGGTCCAGCTGGGCATCACCCAGCTGACCAGCGGCACCCAGGTGTACACGCCCGGCTACAACGACAACTACCGGGTCATGCGCGCGTGCGCCGAGGTCGTGGAGTTCTTCCAGCACAAGGTCTACTGCACCGGCTGGTACTAGGAGCGCGCCGCCCCGAGGGCGAGGAGCTGTTCGGCCACGCTTTCGGGGCGCTCCAGGGGAAGCATGTGCCCGGCGTCGGGCACGACGACGGCACGTCCGCCGACCGCCGAGGCCAGCGCACGCGCGTTGGACTCGGAGACCAGTCGGTCCTCGTCGCCGACGATCGCCACGACAGGCCGCTCTCCCGCCACGGTGAGGGCGGCCTGTCGGTCGTACCGGTCGACGGCGGGCCGGAACAGGGCGATGGTGTCGGGCCAGTGCGCCCACACCATGTCCGCGGTCAGCTCGACGTCCTCGGGGCGCGGCTCGTCGCCGAACAGCCACCACCGCAACCCGGCGGTCTTCGCGGGTTCGATCTTCTCCCGGATGGTGCGCACCAGCGGCCCGAACGCCCGTTCCAGCTCGCGCACCAGCTTGCCCACGGCCTTGGGCCACGCCAACGACGTCTCGGCGAGCCCGGTCACGGCCGTCGACACGAACAGCACGCCCACCACCCGCTGCCGGTACAGCCGCGGCCGGCGTTCGGCCATCGCCATCGCGGCCATGCCGCCCAGGGAGTGCCCGGCCACCACCACGGCGCCGGTGGTCAGCTTCTCGACCAGTTCGCCCAGGTCGTCGCCGAGCTGCTCGACGGTGGCGGTGTCGCGGTCGGCGGGCGAGGACGCGCCGTGGCCGCGGTGGTCGTAGGCGATCACCTGCACGTCGGCGGGCAGCGCGGCCACCACCCGGTGCCAGCCGCGGTGGTCCAGGGCGTAGCCGTGCGCGAGCACGACGGTCAGCGCCGCGTCGACGGGACCCCGTCGCGCCACGGCCAGTTCGGCGCCGTCCTCCAACCGCAACCGCTCCACGTCACGTCCCTTCCGCCGCGTCCCGGGAGGTCCAACGACGGTGCGGCCGGAACGTGACGGTTCCGCAAAGGGTCACTCGGGTTTGCGCGCCAGGAAGTACGCGTAGGGCCGCCGCGAGCCGGTTTCCCTGACCACCCGGGCCTCGACCACGAGCCCGGCGTCGCGCAGCAGGTCGGCGATCGTCTCGACGGGCACCAGGTGCGACTCCTGCCGCGCGGTCGGGCCGCCGTAGCCCTGCTCGGACCGGACGTGCTCGTGGTCGCCCACGTGGCCGCCGACGAACAGCAGGCCGCCGGGGCGCAGCACGCGGTGGAACTCGCCGTAGACGGTCGGCAGGTGCTCGGGCGGGGTGTGGTGGGTGGAGTAGAACGCCAGCACGCCCGCGAGCCCGCCGTCCGGCAGGTCGAGCGCGAGCATCGAGCCGACCTCGAAGCGCAGGTCCGGGAACGTGGCGCGGGCCTGCTCGACCATGTTCGGCGACAGGTCGACGCCGAACGCGTCCTTGCCGAGACCCGCCAGGTGCGCGGTGAACTTGCCCGGCCCGCACCCGAGGTCCGCGACGGGGCCGTCCGGCACGAGTTCGGCGAACGCGGCCAGCACGGCGCGGGAGAGGGGGTCGAGCCCCTCCGGCGGCGGCACGCTGTCGTTGTAGGCCGCGGCGACGGTGTCGTAGAACGCGCGGATCTCGGTCAGGAAGGCGGGTTCGGTCACCCGGAAAGCGTAGTCACGGCGGAAAAGATCTTGGTGGGAATCGGGGAGAAGTCGGGTCGGGCGGCCACGGGTGCGGTGACCGGGCACCGACGACAGGAGACGAGCCATGTCCCGATTCCGAGGGGTGGTCGCCGCGGCGATCGTCCTGACCGCGGCGGTCGCGCCGCCCGCGCACGCCCAGCAGCAGTTGTGGAACGACCGCGCGTACCTGGCCAACCCGACCGCGAAGCTGGTGGTCGACGTGTTCGGCTACCAGACCGGCAACGGGGTCGACGTCATCACCGCCGGCTTCCACGGCGACCGCAACCAGCAGTTCGAGCTGACCCCGACGCCGCGCAACCCCTACGCGTGGGAGATCAGGGCCGTGCACAGCAACCGCTGCCTGGACGTGGAGGGCGAGAGCACCCGGGAGTTCGCCCGGGTCCAGCAGTGGGACTGCCGGGGCAGCGACAACCAGTCCTGGTACCCGGACGTCGACCACTACGACGCGGGGAACCAGCCCGTGTACCGGCTGCGCAACGTGCGCAGCAACCTGTGCCTGGACATCCCGACCGACACCCCGCCCGGTGGCGCGCGGTTGCGCCAGGCCCGCTGCGCGCACGCGCAGAACCAGGAGTGGACGCTCAACCACCCGATCAGCAACCCGGCGACGGGTCGGGTGATGGACGTGTGGGGCGTGTCGACGGGCGCGAACGCGTGGGTGTGGCTGTGGAACTTCGAGGGCGGCCGCAACCAGTACTGGTGGCCCTCGCCGGTCGGCGACGGCACGCAGCAGCTGGTGGTCCTGCACTCCCGGCAGTGCCTGGACGTGGACGGCGGCGCGACCTACTACGGCGCTCCGCTCGTGCAACGCCCGTGCGACCTGAACCGCCGCAGCCGGCGCTGGCTGGTGGAGCGGACGTCCTGGGACCGCTGGAACCGGGCCCTGTACCGGATCCGCGGCGACCAGTCGGGCCGGTGCGTGACGATCAGCGCGCAACCGGACTCGTTGGGCGCGCGACTGCGCGTCCAGGACTGCACCGGCGGCCTCGACCAGCAGTGGCGGATGTGACTCACCCGAACGGGGGTTCGTGCTGATCGGGACCGGGTGATTCCGGGCGGGTTGCCGTGGCGGCGCCCGCCCAGGTGGTCCATAACCCTTCCCGTGATCCTGGTGAAGCGGATTCCCGTGCTGGTGGTCGTGTTGTGGACCGTGGTGTTCTCGAGCAGCCTGCTGTCGCCGCCGGCGAGCGGTGTGGCGCGCGCGGGGGCGCTGCGGCTGGAGCTGGACGGCAACTCCCTGACGTGGGACCAGTTGACCGCCGTGCTCGACGGCGCCGAGGTCGAGGTGAGCCTCGGGATGGGCGCGCGGCAGTCGATGGCCAAGGCCCGGGAGGGCGCGATCGCGGCGCTGGACGCCGGTCAGCGGGTGTACGGCTGGAACCAGGCCCTGGGGCCGCTCAAGGAGGTTCCGCTGCCCGAGGGCGACCGGGTCGAGTTCCAGCGCCGGGTGCTGCGCTCGCACGCCGCCGGCGTCGGTCCCGCGCTGGACGACCGGGTCGCCCGGCTCGCGCTCGTGCTGCGGGCCAACGCGATGGCGCGCGGCGCGATGGGCGTGCGGCCGGAGTTCGTGGACCGGATCCTGTCGCTGGTCAACGCCGGCGTGACGCCGCGGATGCCGGAGATCGGCTCGCTCGGCACCGGTGACCTGCAACCGATGGCGGCGGCCGGGCTGGTGCTCACCGGCCAGTCCGCGCCCGCCCGCTACCGGGGTCGGGAGGCGCCCGCGCCGGAACTGCTGGCGGAGGCCGGGTTGCCGGTCGAGTTCACCCTGGAGCAGGGCGAGGCGCTGCCGTTGATCAGCGGCGGGAGCGTGCTGACCGCGCGGTACGTGGACGCGGTGGTGCGGGCGGAGCGGCTGACCGACGCCTACGACGGCGCGTTCGCGTTGTTCCTGGAGGCGACCAGGGCCGAGCAGGGCGCGTTCGACCCGCGCACCCACGAGGAACGCCGGATCCCGGCCGAGGTCGAGGCGGCCCGGGTGACCAGGGCGCTGGTCTGCGGCACGGGGTGGATGACCGAGGAGGGCCGCACGCGGTTGGGGGAGAAGGCGCCGCGCATCCAGGACTCCGTCGCGGTGCGGGCGAACCCGCACATCGTCGGCGCGCTGCGGCAGGCGTTGTCCGACGCGCACGGCGACGTGGAGCGCGAGGCGAACGCGTCGACGTCGAACCCCCTGGTGTTCCCCCAGGACGGCGGCTACGAGTTCGTGATGGGCGGCAACTGGGACGGCGCGCTGCTCGGGCACCGCATCGACTCGCTCAACGCGCAGGTCGCGGACCTCGGCGTGCTGTCGCAGGAGTTGTCGGGTCGACTGCTGTCCGCGGAGTGGAGCTACGGCCTGCCGCCGAACCTGGCGGGCGGCGAGGTCGGCCTCAACTCGGGGCTGGTGCAGGTGCAGACGGTCGCGGTGGCGCTGGTGCCGGAGATGCAGGTCCGCGCGAACCCGGCCACCACGCTGTCCCGCCCGGCGAAGTTCGGCCAGGAGGACCACAACACGATGGCGATGGCGGCGGTCCGCGACCTGCACGACAACCTGGACCGGCTGGAGATCGTGCTGGGCGTGCAGGTCCTCATGGCGGCGCAGGGCGTCGACGTGATCGGGGACCGGATGGCCGGGCTGCCGCTGGGCGTCGGCACCGAGTTGTTGCACGCCACCGTGCGCGAGCACGTGCCGCCGGTCGTGGACGACCGCTACCAGTCGCCGGACCTGGAGAAGGCGGTCGGGTTGGTGCGCGACGGCACCCTGTCCCGCGACGTCCGCTCGGTGCTCGACCCGGCCCGGAACCGCTGCGCGGCCTGAACTCCCGGGCTCAGCGGCGTTCCTCGAGGGCCAGTGCGAGGGTGGTCACCTCGGTGCGCAGCCGGTCGTCGGGGAGGACCTTCAGGTGCTCCGAGCGGACCTCCAGGGAGCGGCCCTCGATGTCGGTGATCGTCACGGTGGTGGGTGTCGGGTGGTCGCGGACCCAGGTGATCAGCGCGGTCGCCAGGGCGGCGCACGTCGTGTCCGGGGTCAGGTCCACCGACAGGGCCTCCAGCACCGGGCTCGGCGCGCCGGGCGGTGGCGGCATCTCCACCGGGGCCACCGCCTCGGGCAGGTCCTCGCGCACCCGCTCCCACAGCGAGCGCAGGTCGTCGGTGTCGTCGCCCTCGACCGTCACCAGGACGTCCACGGCCACCTCGCGTTCAGCGCCGGTTCGGCTTCCGGTGGTGACCCTAGCGGGGAACGCGGTCCGGCACGCCTCTTTCCGCCAGGTGGTCGCACGTCGGAGGACGTTCGGCCCGGAAAGCCTTGGGGGCAGCGGGTTTCCGGGTCGGGTGGACTGAGGGGTTCCGGCGTGCGCCGCACGTCACCGTAGGTCACTTCGGGAAGCACCGAATCGGCGGATCGATTCCGCGGCCCCGGTGGTCGATTACTGGGCACGTGCCGTTGGCCGAGAAGTTGTCCTCCCTGATCGCGGTCGTCGCGGCGACCCTGCCGACCGCGGCGCTGCCCACCACGCCCACACCGGTCGACCTGGTCTGCTCGCCCGGAGCGCGCGCCACGTCGTGCGTCTCGGTCGACAACCCGAAGGCCCGCAACGCGGTGCTGACCAGGGAGGGCTGCGGCGACGTGCTGACGCTCACGTGGACCACCGGTGGCACCGCGGAGATCAGGCTCACCACCGCGACGACGGTCGTCGGCGTGCAGCGGATCTCGGCCGGCACCGGCGAGGTGGTCGCGGGTCGGTACCGGGGCGCGCGCGTCGCGCACACCGCGACCGGCCCGATCACCGACCTGTTCGGCTGTCCGGGTGCCGAATCGCCGACAACTCTGGAAATCGGCCCCTGACCGGCGGGAAGTGGCCTACCTTCCGCCGGGGGAAGGGAGAGCCGGTGCTGTTCTGGTTGGTGCTGGGCGGAGTCGTGGCGCTGTGCGGGCTCGTCGCGGTGTGGCAGCGCGTGCAGCCGGTGGTGGAGCCGCTGGACTCGTTGGGGCTCTACGAGGTCGCCATGCTGCACACCGGCTCGACCCGGGTGCTCGCCGTCGCGCTGTCGGTGATGGTGGTGGAGCGCAAGCTCCAGGCCGAGGCGAGCGGACCCGCCGCGGTGCCGGACGACGTGACCGCGTCCGACGACTTCCAGGCGGTGATCGTCGACCGGGTCCGCGCCACCGGCCGGATACCCGAACCCGTCGACTTCGCCGAGTGCGCGCCGGTGGTGGCGTTGAAGCGGAGGCTGATCCGGGCCGGTCTGCTGCGCAGCCGGGCGCGCACCCGGTACTCGCTCAAGGTGCTGTGGCTCTACCTGGTCCCGCTGCTCGTCGGCTCCGGGTTGCACGGCCAGGACGAGGGCGCGCTGCTGACCACCTCGATCGTGGTGCTCGTGACCTGGCTGTGCAGCGCGGTTCCGCTGATCGGCGGCGCGACCGACGTCACCGACCGCGGCACCCGCGCGGTGACCGGCGTGCTGCGGCTCGACGGCGTGCGATCGGACCTGCTGGGCGTGGCCCGCGTCGGGTTCTACGCGCTGGCCGAGCGCGAGGCCGTGCTGCGGCTGCGCCAGCACCTGGCCCGCAGCACGCGGACCGAGGACCTGCCGGGGTACTGAGGTTTCCTCCGCGCGCCGGAACCGGGTGGGCGCGGCGACCGTCGACTCGGTGTGACTACGCGGAGGATCAGGGTGTCCACGGCGTCGACGTGGGCGTGGGTGCTGGTCGGGGTGGCGGTCGTGGCCGCGGGGGTGCACGTCTGGGGCATCACCGAAACGCCGGAGCGGTCGTTCTTCCGCTACGCCCTGGCGTTCGACCTGCTGGTGGGCGGTGTCGCGGCGTGGCACGCGACCCGGTGGCCGGTGCACGCGCTGTTCGACGCCGACGGGGTGGTGCTGGGCCGGGATCGGTTGCCCTACCGGGAGATCACCGCGGTGCGCACCGGTCCCGAGTCGGCCAAACCGTTCTGGCTGGCGCTGTTGTTTCCGGTGTCGTTGGTCGCGGGGCTGTTCGCGCTGGCGGTGCCCGCGTCGACCTACGACCGGCGGGTGGTCGAGATCGACACCCCGCGCGGCCCGATCCGGTTGCGGTGGAAGGACTTCGGCCGGCGGGACGAGTTCGTGGACGCGGTGACCGCGGCCGCGCCCCACGTGGAGACCGACTACCTGCACACCCCGAGCCGCGCCGCGCGCGACTACACGCCGAGGATGCGCGCGCCCGGCGGTTTCCTGGTGGCCGGGCTCGCGGCGTGGCTGTTCTACACCGGTGTCGTCACGGTGGCGTTGGCCGACCGGTCCGTCGACGGCGGGGCGCACCCGGTCGACACCACGTCGGTGACGCTGCGGGCGTTGGCCGGCCACTTGCGCGACTACCCGGCGGTGGCCGGGGTTCCGCCGCGGATCGAGGTCGAGCGGTGCGACCGGGTGGAGAGCACGTTCCTCGGTCCGTCGCCGGACTTCGTGGTGCTGCGCCTGGAGATCCGGTCCGACGCGGTGCCGGAGGCGGTGGCCGACGAGGTCGAGCGCCGGTTCGCCGCGGACTCCGGTTTCGCCGGGAGCGGGTACGTCCGGTGGGACGCCTCGCCCGGCTCGGGGGTGGCCTTCAGCCTGCCGCGGTGGAGCGGGTTGGAGATCGAGCTGTCCACCGGGTGCGTCGCGGCGGAGGGCGAGGGCGTGCTGCGCGCGGACCTGGAGGCGGTGGCCGCCGCGCTGGGCGTGGGCCGCTGACGGGTCAGCAGCGGTCGGGTGGCGTGGCGCCGTCGGGGTAGAACTCCAGGCGGGTGTCGGAGGAGCGGGGGAGCAGCAGCGCCGCGCCGTCCCGGCGGTTCCACCCGCGCGGCAGCAGGAAGTAGTGGCCCGCGGACTGGAGCACGAGCACGAAACCGTTGTAGCGGAACAGGTACGCGGTGTCCGGGTCGGCGCAGCGGACCGCGGTGACGCCCGGCGCGCGCACCTCCAGGTCCTTGGTGCTGTACACGACCACGACCGGCATCGTCGGCAGCGCCACCTCGTACTCGTAGCCGCGCGCCTGGCCGACCGCCGCCGAGTAGTCCGTGACGGCCCAGAACAGCCCCACCGTCACCAGCACGAACGTCAGCACCCACTGCACGACCGGCACCGCGCCGGTCCGCCCGCGCTCGCCCGGGTGCAGCCGTTCGGCCAACGGGAACAACAGGAATCCCACCGCCACGCACAACCCCGGCACGCCCGGCCACCGGTACATCAGCGGCGGGTGGGCGACGCCCGCCGACCCCGCGCCCACCAGCAGCACCCCGAGCACCACCGCCACCGGCACGAGCCTTCGCCGCAGCCTGGCCCAGGACTGCGGCGCCAGCCTCGACTCCAGGAGTCGGAAAGCCCACAGCAGCACCAAACCCGTGGCGGCGACGGCGGTCAGCGGCACGAACATGCCGTCGGCGCTGCGGATCAGGTAGTCCTGCGCGGACAGGCCGAGCGTCGTGTAGGGCACCCCGAACCACTGGCAGAACCAGTAGGCGTGCTTGGTGCCGAAGTAGAACAGCAGCGCGGTCAGCACGGTCGTCGGCGCCAGGATCGCGCCGAACACCTTCACCGCGCGCGACGGCGCGGAGTCGGTCATGAGGTCGTGACGGGCGGCGCGTCACACGGCCGGTTCACCACCACGGTCACCGTGTCGCCCTCGTGGAACGGGGTCGGCACCAGGATCTTCGAGGCGACGCAGTTGTCCTCGCCGCCGTCCTCGACGTACTGGAACACGATGTTCGCGCACACGTCGTGCTTCGGGCACGTCAGCCGCCACGCGTCCTGGAACGACGGCAGGTCGAACGGCACGCCCAACCGCTCCTCGATGCCCTTGCGGTCCGGCGCGGGCAGGATCCACCGGCTGGGCGGCACCGGCGGTGGTGGTGGCGGGGTGGTGACCCGGGGCGGTGGCGGGGTCGTCGTGGTCAGCGTGACGACCGGGTTCGGGTGGGTGTGCTGCGTGGTCGTCCCGGCCTGCGTCGTCGTGGTGGTGGTGTCGGTGGTGGTCGTTCCCGGCGAACCGGCCGAGGTGGTGAGCGGCGCGGCGGCGGGTGCGGGCCTGGGCGAGCCTGCCTGGGGCGAGCCGCACGCGGCGAGCGCCACGACCGCCAGGACTGCCCAACCCCTACTCCCCATGGTGACCAGGGTGAGCCGGGTTGCTCCGAAGGGCATCAGGGCGTGCCCTGAACTCCGCGCCCGTCGGCCACCCTCAGGTACGTCAGCACCGCGAGCACCCGCCGGTCGTCGTCCGGACCGGGCGGCAGGTCGAGCCGGAACAGGATGTTGCGCACGTGCGTCTCGACGGTTTTCTTGGCCAGCACCAACTCCCGGCCGATCGCCCGGTTGGACCGGCCGCGCGCCATCAGCGAGAGGATCTCGGTTTCCCGGCCCGTCAACGAGTCCAGCGCCTCGACCTCGCGTCGCGCGGTACCCAGCCAGGTCACCACGCGGGGGTCCACCACCCACCCGCCGGTCGCGACCACCCGCACCGCGTCCACGAACGCGGCCGTCGCGACCCGGTGCTCCAGCAGGTAGCCGACACCGCCCCGGTCGCCGTCGAGCAACGCCGGGAGGTAGTGCGCGCCGACGTGGCGGGACAGCACGAGCACCCCGGTGCCCGGGTGCTCCCGTCGGATCCGCACCGCCGCGCGCAACCCCTCCGACCGCGCGCCGGGCGGCACCCGCACGTCCACCACCGCGACGTCCGGCCGGTGCGCGGCGACGGCGGCCAGCAGCGCGCCGGCGTCACCGACCCGGGCCGCGACGCGGAAACCCCGGTGTGCCAACAACTCCGCCAGGGCGTCGCGGATCGGCGCGGAGTCGTCGGCGAGCACCGCGGTCAGGTCCGCATGGTCCATTGTGGAGGGTTGGTCGTGGGGTGGCACGGGACCGGACCGGACGTTGCCCATGACCACCTCGCGGTCGTGCTGAGTGGTACCTCACCGGTGGAATCGTCCGCCGGGGCCCCGGTGCTACCCGGGTGCTCGAGGTGATCGCCGTCGGCGCGGGGCGCGGACGCGGTCAGCGGCGGGGTCGGAGGACACCCGCGAAGAGCACCAGGGCGAACGCCAGGACCGCGACCACGGCGAAGGAGACGGTCAGGCTGGTGGCCTGGGCGATGCCGCCGATCAGCGACGGCGCGACCAGGCCGGAGGTGTAGGTGACGGTCGCGACGCCCGCGATGGCCCGGCTGGTGTTGCCGTCCGCGTGCCCGGCCGCCGCGAAGGCCAGCGGCACGACCACCGCGACACCCAGGCCGAGCAGCCCGAACCCGCCGATCGCCACCGCCGGGTGCGGCGCGAGGGCCACCAGCACCCCGCCCAGCGTCGCGACCGCGCCGCCGACCCGCACCGTCCGCACCGCGCCGAACCGGTTGACCACGGCGTCGCCCAGCACGCGGGCCAGCACCATGGTGAAGGTGAAGCCGGTGGTGGAGGCGGCGGCCAGCCCGGCGGACCCGTTCAGCACGTCGCGCACGTACACCGCCGACCAGTCCAGGCTCGCACCCTCGGCGAACACCGCGCAGAACCCGATCGCGCCGATCAGCAGCGCCGACCTGGGCGGCACCGTGAACCGCGGCGGCGGCTCCTCGTCCGGTTCCGGGCGCAGGTCGAGGACCCGGGCGCAGATCACCAGCCCGGCCGCGGTCAGCACGACGGCGGCGACGTCGTGGTGCAGCCGCGCGCTGACGTCCAGGTGGGCGGCGACGGTGCCGAGCGCGGATCCGATCAGCGTGCCGACGCTCCACATCCCGTGCAGCCCCGACATGATCGACCGCCCGAGCCGTTTCTCGACCTCGACGCCGACCGCGTTCATCGTCACGTCCGCGGTGCCGGCCGTCGCGCCCAGCACGAACAGGGCCGCGCACAGGGTCGGCAGGTTGATCGCGAGCGACGGCAGCACCAGCGCGAGGGTGAACAGCGCCAACAACACCCGCAACGTCGCCCGAGTCCCGAACCGGTGCCCCAACCGGGCGGCGACGGGCATCGCGAGCGCCGACCCGATCGCCGGAAACGCCAACGCCAACCCGAGCTGCCCCGCCCCGACCCCGGCGTGCTCCTGGATCCACGGCACCCGAGTGGCGAACGACCCCACCACCGCGCCGTGCACACCGAACACGGCACCGATCGCGTACCTGGCGCCCCGCACCTCACGCCCCACGATCGCGCTCGCCACGCCCGCCCCCCGTCCCCGATCACTCACCGCTGAACCACCCTCCACCGCCCACCTAGCGCCCGCCGCCGACACCGCGCCGCCTCGACCGGCTCGCCTCGACCGGCCCGGCCCGGCTCGGCTCGGCTCGACCGGTTCGGCTCGTGCCGGACGGCTCGCGGTCGTCCTCGGACCGCCGGCCCGAACACAGCGGGGCTCCCAGCCGCACTCACCCGGCGCGTGCTGCCCGGCTCCGCCCGACGATCACCCCTGTACCGCTCGTCCCACCGAGGCAAGCCCTCTCGGCCTTCTCCGCGCAGTCCGCCCTGGCTGATGAAACCGCCCGACCCTGCGCAGGCCGCGTTGCCCTGCCCAGGCCACGCTGCCGGACTCCTCCGTTCGCCGCCCTGCCGCCCCTGTCGTCCCGCGTCGAATCGCGTCGACCCGGTATGCTGCCGAAATTATCAGGAAGCCTTCCTGAAAGAAAGAGCAGCCGATGGCCGTATCTCCCAGCGTCGCCCGCGTGATCAACGACCGGACGGCGCTCTTCCTGCTGTGCGAGGGCCCGCTGACCGCCGCCCAACTCGCCGAGGCGACGGGGTTGTCCCGGCCGAGCGTGGCGGACCTGGTGAAGCGCTTGCAGGAGGCCGGTCTGGTCGCGGCGGTGGGTTTGGCGGACGAACGTCGTCGCGGCCCGAACGCCGTCCTGTACGGCCTCGTCCGGAACCGCGCGCACCTGGCGGCGTTGGACGTGCGGACCGACGGGGTGACGGTGGTCGTCAGCGACCTGCTGGGCGAGGTGCTGGCGCGGGGGTCCACGCCGATCGTCGCCGACGAGACGGCCGTGGAGCGCACCGCGGACCTGCTCGCGTCCACCGCTCGCGACGCCGGCGCGGACACCCTGCACGCGATCGCGCTCGGCGTGCCGGGTTTGGTGCACCCGAGCACCGGCGCGCTGCGCGTCACCCCGGGCATGCCGCGCTGGCACGTGGGCTTGGTCGACGCCCTACGCGCCCGACTGTCCCCGACACCGACACCGACACCGACACCGTCCGCCGGCCCCACCGGCCCGGCGAGTCCGGCCGACGCGGAGTCCGGCCGCCCCCCTGGGGTTTTCGCCGGCGCGTCCGGCGACGTGGGGCCGGCCGACGCACAGCCCGCCCCCGCGCCTGCGGCCTTCTCAGGCTCCGCCGGACACACAGGGCCGGTCGACCTCTCCGCGTCTGTCGTCGGCTCCGCCGGACACACAGGGCCGGTCGACCTCTCCGCGTCTGTCGTCGGCTCCGCCGGACACACAGGGCCGGTCGACCCGTCCGCGTCTGTCGTTGACACCACCGGCCACGCGGAGTCCGTCCGCACGCCTGCGGCTTTGGCCGGCACGACCGGCGGCGTGGGTTCGGCCGGTACGCCGCGAGTCCGCGAGTCCGCGGCGGCGGCGCACTTCGCCGACGCCCCTGACAGCAGGGGCTTGGCCGGCCCGCCGCGCACTCGTCCGCCGGAGGCTTTCCGTGGCGTGGCCGGCGGCGTGGGTTCGGCTGACGCTTTCTTCGATGCCGGAAGCGGTGTGGGGTCGGTAGATGTCCTGCGGGTCGGCGCGTCCGCCACGCCTTCCGCTCCCCCCGACGCCGCAACCAGCGTGGGGTCGGCCGAGGTGTCGCGTGGCCGCGTGGCCGTGACTACCGCCGGCCCCGCTGGTTCGGCCGGCGCGCTCGTGCACCTGCCCCGGCTCATCGTGGAGAACGAGACCACCCTCGCGGCGTTGGCCGAGCATCGCCTCGGTGTGGCCCGGGATCGGGACACGTTCGTGCTGCTGTGGTTGGGGACCGGCACCGGGGCGGCGTTGGTGTTGGGCGGGGTGCCGTACCGGGGTCGTTCCGGTGGGGCCGGTGAACTCGGGTACCTGCCGTTGCCCGGCGTGCCGCGGCCGACCGCGCGGAGTTTGGGCGGCGGGTTCCACGGCCTGGCCTCCTCCGACGCGGTCACCGTGTTGGCCGGTGATCATCGGCTCGCCGCGTCGCCCCGGCCCGGCGAGCCGATGGGCGCCGCCCTGGTGCGGGAGGCGGTGGCGGTCGGGTCGGTGCACTTCCTGGACGACCTGGCCGACCGGGTCACCGTCGCGGCCGCCGCGCTGGTCGCCGTCCTCGACCCCGGGTGCCTCGTCCTGGGCGGTGAACTCGGGCACGCCGGTGGTGTCGAGTTGGCGTCCCGGGTCGAGGCACGGCTGGCCGCCGCCTCGCCGATGCCGACCGAGGTGCGGGCCGGCGCGCTGGGCGGCACGGCCGTGTTGCGCGGCGCGTTGGTGGCGGCGTGCGAGTCGGCGCGGGACGAGCTGTTCGGACCGGCCGTCACGGGCTGACCGCAAGGGGGAATCGGTCGGGTGAGCGGTGCTCGGGAATTCCGCGGAGAGTTCCGGCCACCACCCTTATTACGGTTGTCACTCGGCCGGGGGCGTATTCAAGCAAACGCCCGGCCAAGAGCAGGTGAACGCGCCGCCGGCCTGAACGCCGCGCTCCTATCCTGCCCCCGAAAAGGGGAGGGGATTCGGGATGAGTGGTGACCGCAGCCTGTTATCGGTGTTGCAGGACCCGCAGGTGCTGGTGGGTGTGGCCTCGATCCTGGTGGCGATCCTGCTGTCCGCGGCGGCGTGGTGGTTCAAGCGCAAGCGGATCAGCTACCGGGTGCACCTGGACACGCCGATCGGAATCGCGCCCGTTCGGGGGAACAGCCTGATCGACGTCGAGTTGAAGAACCGCGGGTCCGTCGTCGAAGCGCCGAGCGTCGCCCTCGTGCGGATCATGAACACCGGCAACGCGGCGATCCGCGCGGCCGATTTCGAGGCGCCGCTGCGATTGGACTTCGCCGGGCGCAAGGTCGTGGACGTCGAGGTGATCGAGGCCGACCGGGTGCTGCGGCGGATGCTCGAGGACGACCGGTCCTGGCCGCCGGTCGGCGACAACGTGCTGGTGCTGCCCAAGGTCCCGCTCAACCGCAAGCACCGGATCAAGCTGCTGGTGCTGCTGTCCGGACCGCGCGACCCGGCGGTCAAGCCGTCGGTGTCGTGCGAGGCCTTCCTGTCCGGCGGACGGGTCGTGCACGACACCACGACCGGCAACGGGCCGAGCAGGCGGACGATGGCGCTGGCCGCGATCGGGATGGTCGCGGTGAGCGTGGGCACGGCGCTGGTGGTGAACGGCGTGATCGGGCAGCCGCCGAGCGGTTGCGGGTCGGGGACGCTGCTGGCCGAGGGATCGACCGCGTTCGCGCCGGTCGCCGTGCAGCTCGGCGAGGCCTACCAGCGCCAGTGCGACGGCGCGCGGGTGACGGCGTCCGGCGTGTCCACCTACACCGGCCTCGACCGGCTGGGTGCGTGGAACGGCACCGGTGACGCGCGGATCGCGATGTCCGACGGCGTGGCCGACCCCCGCCAGTACACCCGGCTCGTGCCGCACCAGGTGGGCATGGCGACGTTCGCCGTGGTGGTCAACCGGAAAACCGGGGTGACGGCGCTGACCAGCGAGGAGATCAAGGACATCTTCGCCGGCAAGCAGCTGACCTGGGCGACCGGCGAGCACCCGCCGATCACGATCGTGAGCCGCGACCGCCAGTCCGGCACGCGGGCCGCGTTCGAGGGCGCGGTGCTGGGCGGCCGGGAGACGCAGGACTCGACGGCCGGGTGCACCACGGCGGGTGGTGGGCCGTCGACGTCGGTGGCGCGGTGCGAGCTGCGGGACGGCTCGGACGTGCTGGCCACGGTGAATCGGACGCCGGGGGCCATCGGGTACGCCGACGTGTCGGCGGCGCGGAAGGCGCACGAGGACAACCCCGACGTCGTGCTGGTGACGCTGGACGGGATCGACCCGACCGACGTGGACAAGCGCAAGGACTACCGCTTCCGGGTGCCGGAGTTCGTCTACACCCTGGGCAACCCGCCCAAGGACGGCCTGATCGACTCGTTCCTGGAGTTCCTGGACACCGAGGAGGCCAAGCAGATCATCGCGGACCACGGGTTCGGGTCCTGACCGCGCGAGTCGGGCTGTCTTCGTTGGAATGTTGAACGATGCGACAATCCTTGCTTTCAACGATGATCGCGACGCCCGGCCGGCGGACGACGTGACCTCCGGGCGGGGTGGCGGGCGCGGGTGGGGGACACTCGACGGGTGGATCGCCGGGTGGAGGTTGCCGACGGGCGGGGCGTCGTCGTCGGCGACTACGCCACGGTGTTCAACATGTTCGGCGCCGCGCCGCCGCCCCTGTCCGCCCACCTGCGCACCGCCGAGTTCCGCGCCACGGTGGACGACCGCGCGCGCTCGTTCCTCGGCCGCGAGTTCGTGTTCACCGCCATCGACGCCCTGCTGGCCGACCCCGCCTTCCCGTCCGGCTACGTGGTCCTGCGCGGCGAGCCCGGCATCGGCAAGACGTCGGTGCTGGCGAGGCTCGTCACCACCACCGCGTGCGCGCACCACTTCACCAGCGCCCTGACCAACATCCGCTCCCCGCGGGCGTTCCTGGCCAACGTGTGCGCGCAACTGGTCGTCCGCCACGGCCTCGACCACACCCACCTGCCCGAGTCCGCGACCGCCGACGGCGGGTTCCTCGTCCGGCTGCTCGCCGAGGCGGTGGCCAAGAGCGGGCGGGTGCTCCTCGTCGTGGACGCGCTGGACGAGGCCGAGCCCGCGGCGGCCGGCGCGAACCGGCTGTTCCTGCCCGCGAGCCTGCCGACCGGGGTGCACGTCGTGGTCAGCACCCGCGACCGGCACGACGACCAGCTCTACGTCGACCACCGCCGGGACGTGCACCTGCGCGACGACGACCCGCGCAACCTGGCCGACGTGCGGGAGTACGTGCGCCGCCGGGGAACCGACCCCGCGCTGACCGACGAACTGGTGCGCCGCAGCGAGGGCAACTTCATGTACGTGGTCCACGTGCTGCGCGACCTGCGGGCAGGCCTGCTCGACCCGACGAGCCTGCCGCAGGGCCTGCGCGCGTACTACCGCAAGCACTGGGAGGTCATGCGCGACCGCGACCCCGACCTGTTCCGCGCCTACCAGGAACCGGTGATCTGCCTGCTGGCCACCGCGCGGGAACCGGTCACCGTCGCCGAGGTGGCCGGCTGGACGCGCGGCTACTGGGCCCGATCCGGTTGGGACACCACGGGTTTCCAGCGCCGCGTGGTGGTGGAGGTGGTGCGCGGCTGGCGCGAGTTCCTCAACGCCGACGGCGACGCCTACCGGGTGTACCACGCGAGCTTCCAGGACTTCCTGCGCGAGGAGATCGGCCTGGAGGCCCACCACGACACCATCGCCGACACCGCGCTGGCCAAGATCTTCCCGCCGTGACGGGGGATCAGGGGAACCAGGTCCCGACCCGCACCACGGCCGCCACCACCTCGCGCGCCGCCTCCGGTCCGCCGACCAGCACCATCAGCTCGGCCAGCTCGCCGAGCACCTCCGCGACCTCGCGACGACTCCCGTTGTCCCACAACACCTCCGACCGCCCCCACAGCTCGTCGGCCCGCTCCGGGAACCGGCGGGCCAACGCGACCAGCGCCCGCGCCGCGGCCCGCCCGTCGTCGCCGAGCACGTCGAGGGCGGCGGTGAAGTGCCCGTCCGCCAACAAGGGCGCGACGGACTCGACCACCCGGGCCCGGCTCTCGGCACCGCGCAGCCCCGCCGCCACGCGCAGCACCCGGCGCGCCTCGGACGGTCGCACGGTCGGCAGCAGCGCCAGGAACACCGACACGCCGGTGAACCAGTCGTCGTCCACCTCGCCGGACATCATCGCCCGCGTCCACACCTCGGTGTCCTCACGGGCTTTCCGGTGCTCGCCGATCGCCACGAGCAGCCGGGCCCGATCGCCGGGCTGGTGGAGCCGGGCCGCCAACCCCACCGCCTCGCGCACCAGGTCCCGGTCGGCCAGCCGCCGCCCCACGACGCCCAACGTCGCGGCGCCGTGCGCCACGCCGACCCGCCGCGCGAGGTCGACCACCCGGGGCAGCAGCTCGACCGGGACCACGTCCGCCAACGGCCGCAACGCTTTCCCCTGCCCGTCGACCACCTCCGGGTCCACCCGGAGGACCTCGGCGAGCGCGCGTTCCCACAGTTCCGGCCGCCACCGCGCGAGGTTGCGCACGACTTCCGCCGTCCACCAGCCGTAGGAGGGCCGGTCCAGCAGGTCGAGCACCCGGTCCACCGACTCGGGCACGTGCGCGGACAACCCGGCCAGCGCCCGCACCCGCGGTTCCTCGTAGGGGAAGTCGGCGACCAGGTCCAGCGCGGTCCGCCGCTCGGCCTCGGTCAGGTGCGGCGCGAGCGCGGTCAGCATCACGGCTCGCCGGGTGACGTCCGGCGTGTCCCGGACCAGCGCGAAACCGTGCTCCGCCACCGGAACGTGCGACGCGAACGCGGCCAGCAGCACGCAGCGGGCCTCCGTGTCGCGCACCTGCCGCGCCGCGCCGAGCGCCGCGGTCAACCGGTCGCGGTCCAGGAACGGCGCCAGCTCGGCCAACCGCTCGCGCACCGAGCCGCGACCGTGGTAGTCGTCGCCGTAGTACCAGCCGACACTGGGCTGCTGGGCGACCACGACCGCCTCGGCCAGCTGGTCCGGGGTCAGCACGGGCGCCAACGCCCGCAACGCGAGCCGGCGTTCCGCGTGCTCGTCGTTGATCCGCACGGTGGCCCGCACCGCGTCCAGGGCCGCGGTCCCGTCACCCGACCGCCGGACCGCCGCCACCACGGCCGTCATGCCGGTGTGCGCCGCGGTCGACGCGAACGCGAGCGCGTCGGCCACCAGGTCGTCCGGCAGCACCGCGATCAGCGCGGCCGCCGCGTCGCCGTCGGAGTACAGGTACACGCGCAACGTCCGCGCCTGCCGCCACAGCTCCCGGACCAGCCGGTCGCGATCGGGGTGCCGGACCGCCACCGCGGTCACCGCCCGCACCCGCGACCACGGGAACTCCAAGCCCTCGGCCAGTTCCAGTGCTTCCGTAAGGTCCACAGTGGACAGTGATGGGGTGAGGGCGACGAGCGCCTCGCACCCGCCGTGGACGTTGTCGTGGGACCTCAGCCCGCGCAGCGCGCGCCGAGCCGTGGCCTCGGTCATCCGGGGCGCGAGCGCCACCAGTACGTCGATCCAGTGCCGGGTGTCGTGGACCGCGGCCAACGCCCGGTCGTGCAGCTCCACCGGGAACCGCGGCGACCGCACCGCCTGCCACACCGCCCAGCCGTGCCCGGCCGCCTGCTCCAGCACCGCCCGCACGGTGTCGACCGGCACCCGGTCCGCGACCCCGGACAGCGCGAGCGGTCGGAACGCCGGGTCCTCGATCCCTTGCGCCGCACCGGCGATCCGGGAGACCAGGTCGTCCGGGGCTCGGGTGCCGACCGCCGCCAGCGCCCGCGCGCGCAGTTCGGCCGACCCGATCGACTCCGCCAGCGCCAGGACGCGGTCGGACACCGGCAGTCGGCCCTCCAGGGCGTAGGTGCGCTCCCACTCGTCCAGCCGCTCGGCCACCGCCAGCGCCTCGTCGGCCAGGTCGTCCGGCAGCACCGCGAACAGGCCGCCGACGGCGGTGGCGCGCTCGACGTCGTGCGGAGACCCGGCGAGGGCGCGGAGTTCGGCCTCCGCCGCGTCCCGGAGGAGGGCGGCGGGCAGGTGCGGCGCGAGGGCGGCCAGCGCGGTCACCCGGTGCGCGGGGTCGGTGATCTGCCGGACCGACGCGAGGCCCAGGTCCGGCGACCACACACCACCGGCCACCAACGCCGCCACCAGTTCGCGCGGCACGTTCACCGCGTAGTCGGCGGCCGAGGCGAGCACCAGCGCGTACCGGGCGCGCAACCCCGGCCGCCCGGCCGCGAGCCGCAGCCCGCGCCGGACGTCGGCGAGGAAACCCTCGAGGTCGCCCTCGGAGTCCTTGGCCGCGAACCACAACGGGCTCTCGTCGCCGACGTCCAGCACCCGGTGCACGTCCGCGCCGCGCCCGGCCGCCTCCAGGTGCGCGACCAGGTGCCGGACCTCGTAGCGGCGGAGCGGCTCGACCACCGTCAGGAGTTGCGCAGGAACCTGTCGAGCACCCGGACGCCGAACTCCAGCGCGTCCACCGGCACCCGCTCGTCGACGCCGTGGAACAGCGCCGAGAAGTCCAGGTCCGCGGGCAGCCGCAGCGGCGCGAAGCCGAAGTTGCGGATGCCCAGCTCCTGGAACGACTTCGCGTCCGTGCCGCCGGAGAGCATGTACGGCAGCACCTTCGCGCCCGGGTCCTCGGCGATCAGCGACGCGGTCATGGCGTCGACCAGCGCGCCGTCGAACGTCGTCTCCACCGGCGGCAGCCCGACCCATTCGCGTTCCACGTCCGGGCCCAGCAGCTCGGCCAGCTCGCGGTCGAACGCCTCCTCGCGGCCGGGCAGGATGCGGCAGTCCACGGTCGCCTCGGCGGTGGAGGGGATCACGTTCGCCTTGTAGCCGGCGGAGAGCATGGTCGGGTTCGCGGTGTCGCGCAGCGTCGCGCCGATCATCCGGGACAGCGCGCCGAGCTTGCCGATCGAACCCTCGAGGTCGTCCTCGGGGAAGTCCAGGCCGGTGATCTCCGAGACGCCCGCGAGGAAGTCGCGCACCGACGGGTGCAGGATCACCGGGAACCGGTGCTGCCCGAGCTTCGTCACGGCGGCGGCCAGCTTCGCGACCGCGTTGTCGTGGTGGATCATCGAGCCATGGCCCGCCGTGCCGCGGACCCGCAACTTGAGCCAGCGGATGCCCTTCTCGGCCGTTTCCACCAGGTAGGCGCGGACGTCGTCCTTGAGCGTGATCGAGAAGCCGCCCACCTCGGAGATCGCCTCGGTGACGCCCTCGAACAGCTCGGGCTTGTTGTCGACCAGCCACTTCGCGCCCTGGAGGCCGCCCGCCTCCTCGTCGGCGAGGAAGGCGAACACGAGGTCGCGCGGCGGCACGATCCCGTCCCGCTTGAGCCTGCGCGCCACGGCCAGCGTCATGCCGACCATGTCCTTCATGTCGACCGCGCCGCGTCCCCACACGTAGCCGTCCTGCACGGCGCCGGAGAACGGGTGCACCGACCACTCGGAGGCGTCGGCGGGCACCACGTCGAGGTGGCCGTGCACCAGCAGCGCGCCGCGCGACGGGTCCGCGCCCGCGAGCCGCGCCACGACGTTGCCGCGGCCCTTCGCGCCGGACTCGACGTAGGTCGTCTCGTAGCCGACCTCGGCCAGCTTCTCCGCGACCCACTCGGCGGCGGCCCGCTCGCCGACGACCGTCGCGGGGTCGCCGGTGTTGGTGGTGTCGATCCTGATCAGTTCGCTGACCAGGGTGACGACCTCGTCCTGCGCCACCCGGAGGCCCTGTTCCACGTTGCTCACCCGGCCTTCCTACCACTGCGTCCACGTGCTGGACGCGTCGGCACTCCCGGACACGTCGCTCTGGTAGGCCTTGAGGGCACACCGTTCGAGGAGGCTCGACATGACCGACGCCTGGCACCGCCCCATCCGGCACGTGAAGGCGGGTGAGACCTCCGCGGACACCTCGCAGACCACGGGCATGACCCGGCACGAGGGCATCTCGGCGGCCACCGTCGGCTCGTCCCGGCTGTGGATGGGCGAGACGCACGTGGCGGCGCGCACCAACTCCGGCGACCACCACCACGGCTCGGCGGAGACCGCGATCCACGTGAAGTCCGGGCACCCGGTGTTCGTGTTCGCCGACGGCGACCGGGAGGTGCGGATCGAGACCGGGCCGGGCGACTACGTCTTCGTGCCGCCGTACGTGCCGCACCGCGAGGAGAACCCGACCGACGAGCCGGCGGTGGTGGTGATCGCGCGGAGCAGCCAGGAGGGCGTCGTGGTGAACCTGCCCAGCCTGTGGTCGCCGGTGGAGATCGCGGAATCCTGAACCGCGGGTCCTCCTCGTCCGTAGTACCCGACGACGACCCTGTGTGACACCCCTGTTCCCCTGCACCCACTGGACTACCCGATGACCCCCCGATTAGCGCACCTTCGGCTGATCTCGTGGCTGGGCGTGGCGGCCCTGCTGCTCGGCCTATGGCAGATCAGCACCCCGATCGCCCTCGGCGACGACCTCGGCGGCCCGGCCACCACCATCCCGCCGGCGATCTCCGGCGGCACGGTCGCGGTCGTGCTGTCGCTGCTGCCGATGATGAGCCCGCCGGACGCCCGCTGGACCGCGCCGCTGTTCACGATCACCGGGTGGTGGATCGTGGCGGGGCCGTGGCTGGCGGAGGGCGCGACCTCGCTCGTGCGGCTGAACGACGTGGTCGTGGGCGGCACGCTGGCCCTGGTCGGCTTCGCCGTGTCCCTGCTGACCCGCCAACCGAAACCGCTGACCCGGGCGAGCCTGCCGGGGTTCACCGATCTCCGGGCCCACGAGCCGGTGTAGGGAGGGGGCGGCGCGCGCTCACCGAACGAACTCCGACGCACCCGGCCGCTACACCGCAGGCCACGAAGGGTGGTCCCCGCGCACGCGGGGGTGGTCCTCCCGGCGAGTGGTGGCTGTGGCTGCCGCTGGCGTGGTCCCCGCGCACGCGGGGGTGGTCCCGCGCCGTTCGACCTGACGCTGCTGGAGCGCGAGTGGTCCCCGCGCACGCGGGGGTGGTCCCGCCGCCTGGGTGTGGCGTCAGGTCGACCGGGCGTGGTCCCCGCGCACGCGGGGGTAGTGGCGGTGTGTGATTCCTCGCCTGCGGAACGTGGTGGGATAATCACTTCGCCACGCTAAGGTTCGAGCTGTGACCCGGCCCGTCGGACTCGTCATCGCGGTGCTCGGCCTCTGCGGAACCGTGGTGTCGTTGATGCAGACACTCGTCGTCCCGCTGGTGCCGGAGTTGCCCGCGCTCCTGGACACCAGCGCGGACAACGCGTCGTGGCTGGTCACGATCACGTTGCTGACCAGCGCGGTCGCCACGCCGATCCTGTCCAAGCTCGCCGACATGCTCGGCAAGCGGCTCGTGATGGTGATCGCGCTCGGCGTGCTGGTGGTCGGGTCGGTGGTGTGCGCGCTCAGCACGTCGCTGCCCGGTGTGATGGCCGGTCGGGCGTTGCAGGGTTTCGCGCCGGCCCTCATCCCGGTCGGCATCAGCATCATGCGCGACGAGCTGCCCAAGGAACGCGTGGGTTCGGCGGTGGCGTTGATGAGCGCCACGCTGGGCATCGGCGCGGCCGCCGGGTTGCCGCTCGGCGGTGGGATCGCGAGCGCCTGGGACTGGCACGCGCTGTTCTGGGTGTCGGCCGGCATGGGCGCGGTGATGCTGCTGCTGGTGCTGTGGGTCGTGCCGGAGTCCGCGGTCCGCGCGCCCGGCCGGTTCGACCTGGTGGGCGCGGTGCTGCTGTCGGTGGCGCTGGCGACGGTGCTGCTCGCGATCTCCAAGGGCGCGGCGTGGGGGTGGACGAGCCGGGCCACGGTGGTGTGCGCGGTGGTGTCGGTGGTCGCGTTCGCGCTCGCCGGGCCGTGGGAGCTGCGGGTGGGCAACCCGCTGGTGGACCTGCGCACGTCGGCGCGCCGCCCGGTGCTGCTGACCAACGTGGCCTCGCTGCTGGCCGGGTTCGCCATGTACGCCAACCTCCTCGTCAGCACCCAGGAACTCCAACTGCCGACCGCGACCGGCGTCGGCTTCGGGTTGTCGCCGACGGCGGCCGGGGTGGCGATGCTGTCCGGCGGGTTGGCGATGGTGGTGCTCGCGCCGGTGTCGGCGGCGGTGACCCGGCGGTTCGGCGCCCGGATCACGTTGACCACCGGGTCCGCGGTGATGGCGCTCGGGTACGCGGCGCGGGCCGTGCTGACCGGCGAGCTGTGGCACGTCGTCGCGGGCACCACGGTGATCTCCGTCGGCACGGCCATCGCCTACGCCGCCATGCCGATCCTGGTGATGCGCTTCGTGCCGATCACCGAGACCGCGTCGGCCAACGGGCTCAACACGCTGGTCCGGTCCATCGGCACGTCGACCTCCAGCGCGGTGGTGGCGGCCGTGCTCACCGCCGGCTCCACGACGGTCGCGGGCTTCCCCGTGCCGACGGTGGCCGCGTTCGCCCGGGTGTCGTGGATCGCCGCGGCGGCGGCCGTGGTGGCGGGTGGGCTGGCCCTGCTGCTGCCCGGTCGCGAGGTCACGACCGTCAGCGCGCCGGCCCGGGACACCACCGAGGAGGTGGTGGTGCAGGGCGAGGTCGTGACGCCCGAGGGCACGCCGGTGCGGCTCGCGGTGCTGACCGTGCTGACGCTGGAGGGCAAGCAGGCGGACTGGGCGCGCACCGACCACGCGGGCACCTGGTCGGCGGTGCTGCCGGGCCCCGACCGGTACCTGGTGATCTGCTCGGCCGACGGCTGGTCGCCGCGCTCCCAGGTGCTGGAGCTGAGCCCGTCCCGGCGGGAGCGGATCACCCTGTGCGACCGGCGGCGGCTCGCGGGCGTGGTCACCGAGACGGGCGTGCCGGTGCGGGCCGCGCTGGTGACGCTGACCAGTCCCGAGGGCGAGACCTCGGCGCACACCCGGACCGACGACGAGGGCCGCTACGCACTCGCGCTGCCGCCGCTCGGCACCTACATCCTCACCGTGCTGCCGCCGGGCGCCGAGACCGCGCACGCCACGGACGTCGTCATCACCCCGCAGCGCCGCACGGTCGACCTCGACCTGTCCGCCCGGGAGTGAATTCGGCGACATTTACCGGTGCCGGGCAACCTGCCGGAGCGGGCCTCCGCAAATAATCGGTATTCGGCTCACTTTCCGCGCCGGGCTACCCGTCGGTCGGTTCGAAAACGCCATTCCGCCGACTATAAGTGAATACTTTTCGGGTCCACTGTGTGGCATTCGGCGGCACCACCGCTGGCCTTTTCAGGGGCTCGACCCCGGTCGGCCGCTGGGACGTCCGGACCAGCGCGCACGCCAAGTACATCGCAGGGTGGTGAAGATCGACACCCTCCGTGGTGTGACGTCGCTGTGTAGTCTCGTGGTTACATCAGCGCAGACCCTTTGAACGGTGCCGGCGGCGTCGCGCCCGTCGATTGTGGGATTCGCGCCCGAAACCGGCTCACCGGGCCGGAACCGGGCATTCGAACGGTGTTGGAGGTGTGGTTGTGTCGCGGTGGTCGGACGGCGCGGGCGGTGCCGCCGTGCCCATTCCCGAGTTATTCGGGCGGGATCGCGAAACCGCGGTCGCCAGGGCGAGGCTCGCCGCCGGCGCGACGTCGCGCCAGGTGCTGGTGATCCGCGGTCAGGCGGGCATCGGCAAAACCAGCCTGCTGCGCGCCACACTCGATTCGGCCGGGCTGCCGCCGACCACGACCGTGCTCCGGGCCCGCTGCCACCAGATCTTCGAGGACGCGCCCTACGGCGTGGTCCGCGAACTCGTCGCGCCGCTCGGGCTCACCTCGCCGCACCTCGAGCAGGCGCCCCAACTGCACTCCGGCGCGCGCTGGGCGCTGCCGATCCTGTCGCCCACCGCCGTCGGCGGCACGGACGCGGACCCGGCGCGCACGCACAACCTCATGCACGGGCTGTACTGGCTCGCGGTCAACCTGATGTCCGAGGGCCCGCTGGTGCTGGCCGTGGACGACGTGCAGTGGGCCGACGAGCGGTCGCTGCACTGGCTCGGCTACCTGCTGCGCCGGTCCCAGGACATGCCGCTGTGCGTGGCGCTGACCCTGCGCACCCCGGCCGACCGGCCGGCGGTCACCGACCTCGCCGAGGAACTGGCCGCGGACGGCGGCACGGTGCTCGACCTGGAGCCGCTGGACACCCCGGCGATCGCCCGGGTGGTCGCCACGCGGCTCGGTCGGGAGCCGGACGCCGCGCTGCTGGCCGAGTTCCGGGACATGTCCGGCGGCAACCCGCTCGTGCTGGCCCGCCTGGTGGCCAGGGTGCGCGCGGCCGACGAGTCCGGCGGCCGGCCGGGGTTCGGCCCGTCGGGTCGCGACATCGTGGCCGCGTCGGTGCTGGGCAGGCTCGCCGCGCACCCGGACCACGTGACGAGGGTGGCGCGGGCGGTCGCGGTGCTGGGCACGGCCGAACCCGAGTTGGTCGGCGCGCTCGCGGGCGTGCCGGGCCAAACCGTCGACTCGGTCGTGGAACTGCTGCGCGGCGCGGACATCCTCGGCCCGCGCGGTCCCGAGTTCGCCCACGAGGTGCTGCGCGCCGCGCTGCTGGACGACGTGCCGCCCGCCGAGCTGGTCCGGTTGCGCGCGCACGCGGCCCGGTTGCTCAACGACGCCGGCCGACCCGCGGGCGAGATCGCCGCGCACCTGCTGCGACTGCCCGCGCCCACCGAGCCGTGGATGCGGACCGTGCTGGCCGCCGCCGCCGAGGACGCCGCGCGGCGGGGCGCGCCCGAGTCCGCCGTGCGGTGCCTGACCCCGCTGGTCGAGCACCGGCCCGCCGACGTCGCGCTGCGCACCAGGTTGGCGGGCCTGCTCGGGCAGACCGACCCGGTCGCCGCGCTGGAGCACCTGCGGGTCGCGCTGGAGCACGCCGAGGAACCGCGCGTGCGCGCCGCGATCACCGTGCGGTTCGCCACCACCGCGCTCGCCGTGCAGCGCTCGCCCGAGGCCGTGGCACTGCTCGAGCCCGCGCTGGACGACCTGGTCGAGGCGGTGGGCGACGGCCGCTGCCACGCCGACCGCGAGCTGCTGCACCACGTCCGGGCGACCGTGCTGATCTCCGGCCTGGACGAGAAGTCGACGGTCGCCAGGGTGCGGGCCCGGGCGCGCACCCTGGTCGAGCCGGTCGGCGACACGGCCGCGGAACGCCAGTTGCTGGCGATGATGGCGGTCACCGGCGCGATGGCGGGCGGTCCGGTCGAGGTGGCCACCCGGCGCGCGCACCGGGCGCTGCTGCTGGACGAGGGCGCGCTCGGCGGCTGGACCGCGCTGGCGTCCTCGTTCGTGCTGCAACTGGCCGACGACTTCCCGGCCGCGCTCAGCGCCGTCGACCGGGTGATCGCGCGCAGCCGGGCGGACGGCGCGGTGTGGATGCACTGCCTCGCGCACGGCGTGCGGGCCGGGGTGCTGTGCCACGCGGGCGAGTTCGCCGAGGCGGGCGCGGACGCGAGCCTGTCGCTGGAAACGGCGGCCGAGGAGTCGTGGCAGGCCAACACCCTCCAGCCGACCGTGTGGGCCGCGCTGGTCGCGGTGCGGCAGGGCGACGCGCGGCGGGCGGAGACGATGCTGGCCGGCGTGGTCCGGCCGCGGCTGGACGACTTCGTGGTGGAGAACCACCACTACCTGATGGTCCGCGCCGAGGCGCGCGCCGAGCTGGGCGACGCGGACGGCGCGGTGGAACTGCTGCTGCGGTGCGGTCGGAGCCTGGCGGACGCGGACATCGGCAACCCGTTGTTCACGCCGTGGTGGGCGGAGGCCGCGCTGCTGCTGGCCGACCGGGGTCGGATCGCCGAGGCGGTGGAGCACGTGCACCACGGCGAGCTGCTGACCAGGGACTGGCCGGTGCCGTGGGCGCGCGGTCTGGCGCTGATGGCCCGTGCCGCGGTCGGCGGTCGGACGGCGGTGGACCTGCTGCGCGAGGCGGTGCGGGTGCTGGAGTCCTCCGGCGCGCGCCACGACCTCCAGCGCGCCGTGCACCGGCTCGGCCGGGAACTGCTGCGGCGCGGCGACGTCCGGGCCGCCCGGGTCCAGCTGCGGCGTGCCGTCGACCTGGCCACCCGGTCCGGCGCGCGACCGGCCGCGACCCGGGCGCGGGACCTGCTGGTCGAGGCCGGTGGGCGGATGCGGCGGATCACCGGTGCGCGCGCGGACATCCTGACCGGCAGCGAACGGCGGGTGGCGCGGCTCGCGGTGGAGGGCCCCACGAACCGGGAGATCGCCGAGACGCTGTTCGTCACGCCGCGCACGGTGGAGGTCCACCTCACGAGCGTCTACCGCAAGCTGGGCATCACCGGCCGCGCCGAACTCGCCGCCGCGCTGGGCGACGACGGTGGTTGAGTCGGGCCCAGTCGGCCCGGGGTGGACTGGATCCGTTGCGGCGCAAGGGATCGCCGCGGTTGAACCGCGTGCCGCCGGTGTGCGTGAGGTGGGTGTGGCGTGGTGCGCGGCGGTCGGTCGGGCCCGCATCCGTTGTGGCGCGAGGAGGTGACGGCGGGCGTGCTCCTGGAGCGGGACCGCGAGTGCGGGGTGCTGCACGCCGTGGCACGGCGGTTGGCCGACGGGCAGCCGGGTGTGGTCACGGTCGTCGGCGAGCCGGGCACCGGGCGCAGCGCGTTGCTGGCGCACGTGGTCGAGGAGGCCGCCCGGCTCGGGGTGGCGGTCGCGGTGGCGCGGGGCAGGCGGTGGGAGGCGGACATCCGGTGGGGCGCGGCCGCCCAGTTGCGCGAGGCGCTGTCCGCGCGGCTACCCGGGTGGTCGCGGCTGGACCGGCTCGACGGCGCCGACCACGTGCTGGTCGACCTGTGCGCGGGCGTGCTCGCCGCCGCGCGGGACCGGCCGCTGCTGCTCGTGGTGGACGACGTGCACTGGCTCGACCCGGACTCGGCCACCCTGCTGGAGATGCTGCTGCGCCGGATCAGGCAGGCGCCGCTGGCGTTCGTGCTGTCCGCCGTCGGCGACCGGCCGACCCTGGTCGAGGAGCCGACGCCGCCCGCCGACCTGCTTACCCCGCTGACCACGCCCCGGCTGTCCGACGTCGCGGTGGCCCGGCTGTGCCACGAGCGGTTGGGCACCCGCTCGGACGGTCCGGTGACCCGCGCCGTCGTGGCGAACGGGCACGGGCTGCCCGGGTTGATCGTGCCGGCGCTGGCCGAGTTCGCCGCCGACACCGCCGACCGGGCCTCCGCCGAGCGGATCGCCGCGATCCTCGCCCGCCGGCGGGTCGCGCAGGTGGACGAGCTGGTCGACGGACTGCCCGCGGACTGCCTGGCCCTGCTGCGGGTGCTGGCGGTCGCGGGCGACGACCTCGACCCGCGGTCCACGCGCGGTGTGCCGGGGTTGGCCGACGTGCGACCGGACACCCCGGAACGCCTGCGCGCCACCGGACTCGTCGGCGGTCACGACCGGCTGCGGCCCGCCGCGCAGGTGGCCGACCGGGTGCTCGCGGCCATGGGTCCGGTCGAGCGGTCCGCGCTGCACGTCGCCGTCGCCACGGCCGCGCACCGGCTCGCGTGCCCGGACGACGTGGTGGGCCGGGTGCTGTTGGGCGCGCCGCCGGTGGGTGCCCGCTGGGCCTCGGACGCGTTGCACCGCGCGGCGCGGCGGGCGTTGCGCGCGGGCCGGCAGGAGTTCGGCGTCGCGCTGCTGGACCGGGCGCTCGCCGAGCCCCTGCGGCCCGACGACCGGTCGCTGCTCACCGTGGAACTGGCCTGCGCCCAGGTGCGCGACCGACCGCACGCCGCCGACCGCAACCTGGCCGCCGCCGTGCTGCGCGGCGGCGCGCACCGGGCCGAGGCCGTCGAGCTGCTGCTGGCCAGGGGCGCGCTGGACACCGTGCACCGGGTGGTCGCGCACGCGGTCGCCGAGGACCCGACCGAGCACCAGGCGCTGCGCGCGTTGCGCCGGCTCGCGGGCCTGTCCGGCGCGGACGGCACGCGGTGGGACGAGCCCGACCCGCACGCGGGCGACGACGCGGTGGCGGGCGGCGTCGAGGCGTGGCGGCTGGCGGTCGTCGGCACGGATCCGGTGCGCACCAGGGACACCGCGCTGACCGCGCTGGGCGGACCGCCGGAACTGGCCCTGCACCGACTGCTCGGCGCGGCGGCGCTGGTGCTGGCCGACGAGCCGGACCTCGCCCGGCCGGTGTTCGAGGACGTGCTGGACGACGCGAGCAGGCGCGGTGTCCGGGTGACCGCCGCGTTCGCCGCGCTCGGCCTGGCCGCGACCGCGTACCGGTGTGGCGCGCTGGAGCAGTCCGCCGCGCACCTGGACCGGGCGCTCGCCGAGCTGCCGCTGCCGTCGTGGGCGCCCCGGATGCGCGGCTACCCGCTGGCGTTGCGCGCCTTGGTGGAACTGGCCCGCGGCTGCCACGACTCGGCCGAACGCGCCGTGGCGGGCGACCTGCCCGCCGAGGTCGAGGGCGGGTTCGGCTGGACCGGCCTGCTGCACGCCCGCGCGGCGGTGCTGGTGGCCTCCGGCGAGCCGGAGCGGGCGTTGCGGGACCTGGAGGAGTGCGGCCGTCGGCTGGCCGGGCGCGGGTGGCACAACCCGGCGCTGATCGCGTGGCGGCCGCTGGCCGTCGAGGCGCTGACCATGATCGGTGATCGCGAGGGGGTGGCGACGTTGCTCGGCGAGGAGTTCCGCGCGGTGACGGGGTGGAGCACGCGGTCGTGCGTCGGCACGGCGTGGTTGCTCTCGGCGCGCACGGGTGGCCCCGAGTCGGGGCTGCGGTCGTTGCGCCGGGCCGAGCGGGAGCTGCGCGAGTCGCCCGCGCGGTTGGCGCACGCGCAGGCGCAGGCTGACCTGGCGGCCGCGCTGCCGGGTGGTTCGGGCGAGGGGGAGTGGTTGCGCGCCACCGCGTTGCGCACCGCCCGGGAGTGCGGCGCGCGTCCGCTGGCCCGCCGGATCGAGGCGATGCCCGCCCGCCGCCGGCACCCGCGGTCCGACGACGTGCTGGCCGGGTTGTCGCCCGCGCAGACCAGGGCGGTGCGGCTGGTCGCCGAGGGGTTGAGCAACCCGCGGATCGCGCAGGCGCTGGGCGTCGCGCGGCGGACCGTGGAGATGCACCTGACCACGGCGTACCGGAAGTTGGGTGTGGCGGGACGCGCGGAGCTGGTCGCGCTGCTCGGCGCGGGTGAGGGGTTGTGATGGCGGGTCGGGGCGGTCGGGCGCGACGTCGTCCGGCGCGGTGGAGGTCGCGGATGCCGGTCGGTCGGGGCGCGACGGGGCCGCGTTCCGCGGTCGTGGCGCGGGAATCGGGTGCGGGGGAGGGCGTGTGATGCTGGTCGGTCGAGACGCGGAGCTGGTGCGGTTGTCCGACGCGCTGACCGCCGCGCAGGCGCTGGACGGGTCGTTGGTGGTGATCGGCGGACCGCTGGGCACGGGCAAGTCCGCGCTGGTGCAGTCGCTCCGCCGGATCGCGGCCACCCGCGGCGCGCACGTGCTGCACGCGGCCGCGTCACCGCTGGAGCGGCGGTTCCCGTTCGGGGTGGTGCGGCAGCTGTGCGAGCCCGCCATCGCCGGACTGTCCGAAGAGGACAGACAGGCGGTGTTCGAGGGCATCGCGGACTTCCTGCACCCGGTGTTCGGGCTCAACGGGTGCGAGCTCGACACCGAGTCGCTGCTGCCGGTCAAGCACGCGCTGCTGCACAGCGTCCGGCACCTGCTGACGGTGCTGGGCCGGGACCGGCCGGTGGTGCTGCTGGTGGACGACCTCCAGTGGGCCGACGACGAGTCGTTGCGCTGCCTGGGTTATCTCGTGCACCGGTTGGCCGGGTTGCGCGCGCTGGTCGTCGTCACCACCCGGGACGGCGTGCCGGACGCGGACCGCTCGATCGCCCGGGGCGTGACCGACGGCGCGGGTTGCGTGCTGCGGATGGGAGCGCTCTCGGACGTAGCGGTGCGGGCACTGGTGCGGTCCGGGTTCGGCGAGGAGGGCGGTCGGGCGTTCCTGGACGCGTGCCTCGCGGCCACCGGCGGCAACCCGAGACTGGTGCGGTCGGTGGTGGCCGACCTCGCGGAGTCCGGTGTGCGACCGGTGGACGACAACGCCCACGCGGTGGCCGCGTCCCGGCCCCGGTCCCTGCGGGCCTGGTTCCTGTCCCGGTTGCGGGACCAGACGCCGGCCGCCGCCGCCTACCTGGCCGCGGCGAACGTGCTGGGCGACGCCGACGTCGACCTGGTCGCGCGACTGGCCCGGCTGGCGCCCGTCGACGCCGCCGAGATCGCGCGATCCCTGGTGGCCCAAGGGTTCCTGCTGCCCGGCGGCACCCGGTTCGCGCATCCGTCGGCACGGGCCGCGGTCGAGGTCGCGACCGCCGCGGACGAGGCCGAACGGCTGCACCTGGCCGCCGCCGTGGCGCTGCACCACGCCGGCCGACCCGCCGAGGAGATCGCCGCGCACGTGCTCGCGGTGCCCTCGCGGCAGGAGCGCTGGATGCCGGACGTGATGTTCGAGGCCTCCTCGGCCGCGCTCGCCCGCGGTGTGCACGCCGAGGCCGCCCGCTACCTGCGGCGCGCGCTGCTGGACGTGCCGACGGAGAGCACCCAGCGCGGTCGGTTGCTGGTCGAGTTGGCCGCGGTGGAGAGCGCGGTCGACCCGTCCGCGGCCGTCCGCCACCTGTTGGAGGCGTTGACGGTGCTGCGCTCGGCGGCCGACCGGGCCGCCGCCGTGGTCCGCCTGTCGCCGACCTGCCTCGCGGGCGGGCGGTTCGAGGTCGCGCCGGTGGTGCGGGCGCTCGCCGCGGAACTGGGCGAGCCGGAGGCCGTCACCGGCGCGGAACGCGAACTGCGGCTGCGCGTGCAGGCCCGGTTGCGCTACATCTCCGACGGCGACGTGCGCGACCTGTCCGACGCGGTCGAGCACCTGCGGCGGGTCGAGCACCGGGACCACCTGCGCACGTCGGGCGGCCGCGAGCTGTTGGCCGTGCTGCTGCACGCGGGCGCGCTCACCGGGCGGGTGCACCGGCGGGAACTCGTGTCGCCCGCGTTGCGGTTGCTGCGCGCCGAGTCCGCCGAGTCGGCGACCCTGCACACGTCGCTGCCGATCGTGATCGGCGTGCTGGTGCTGGCCGACCGGACCAAGGAGCTGTCGTCCTGGTTGCGGGCGGCCGAGGACGAGGCGCGCCGGCGGCGGGATCCGGTGGCGCGCAGCGTGGTCGAGGCCGGCACGGCGCTGGTGTTGTTGGCGCGCGGGATGATCGGGCAGGCCGAGGCGGTGCTGACCACGAGCGTGGCGGCGGCCGGCGACTGGTGGTACCCGGCGGTCACCGCGACCGGGCTCGGGTTGGCGTGCGCGGCGGCGCAGTTGCCCGACCTCGGGTGGAGCGAACGGCTGGTCGCCTTGTGCGCCAAGCACGTCGACCACCCGGTGGCCTCGGCGCTGACCCAGTTGTCGCGCGGGTTGCGCGGCGCGGAGGCCGGGCAGCTCCCGGTGGCGCTGGAACGGGTGCTGGACTGCGGGCGGCAGTTGGAGCGGGCCGGGTGGAGCAACCCGGCCGTGCTGCCGTGGCGGTCGCTCGCGGCGGAACTCCAGCTGCGGCTGGGCAACGCCGAGGCGGCGCGGGCGCTGGTGGACGTGGAGCTGACGGCCGCGCAGGCCTGGGGGTCACCGGTCGCGATCGGCCGGGCGCTGCGGTCGATCGGCGTGGTGACGCCCGGACCCGAGGGTGTGCGGTCGATCCGGGACGCGCTGGACGTGCTGGCGCAGTCGGAGAACCGGTGGGAATCGGCCCGTGCCACGGTGGAACTCGCGCAGCGGTTGCGCGAGACGCGTCCGGAGGAGGCGGCCGAACTCGCCGCGCGCGGGCGGTCGCTGACCGCGGCGTGCGGGGTGGCGCCGTCGCCCGATCCCACCTCGTGGACGCGCTCTCGCGGCACGCCCGGCGGTGGCGTGCCCGAGCTGACGCCCGCCGAGTCGCGGGTGGCGAGGCTCGCCGCGCAGGGTCGGACCAACCAGGCCATCGCCGAGCACCTCGACGTGAGCAGCCGGGCCGTGGAGAAGCACCTGACCAGCGTGTACCGGAAGTTGGCGCTGTCCGGGCGGGCCGAGCTGCGGGACGCGCTGGAATCCGCCTGACGCCAAGGGAATCGCGAAGCCCCGGCCGGGTGCCGGGGCTGTCGCGTGCCCGGGCCCGGTCGAGTCCTTCGGTCCGTACCCGGTGGTGGTGTGGACCACCGCGTGAACCACGGTGCGGCCCCGACCCGTGGTGGCGTTGCGTCAGGGTGCCCGCGCGTCAACCGGGTGAACCGTCGCCCGTTGTTCGCAATCCGCGTCACGAAGCGGCACGGCGCGACCGCACCACCACTGCGGACCCCGAACCACCGAACCCCCCGCACCACAGGATTAGCCCGCACCTCCGGTGTTCGGTTGACCCTCGGCTCCGTCGGTTCATATCGTCGGTCCTGTCACCGCTTCGAAAAATCCCTCGTGATGAGCCCCGGCCTGGTCTTCGACCGGCGGCGCGCAGCGGATTCGGTGTCGATTTCGGAGAGGACTGATGACGCAGTGACCCGAGCGATTCTTCCCGCACCGTCCCACCGGGTGGAGTTCCCCGCGCGGCCGCGGGTCGGCACCCACGCCGACGCGTTCCGCTCGTTGTTCGAGAGGTCCGGCACGTGCATGGCCATCGTCGACACGGTGCTGGACGTCCAGGAGGCGAACCGGCAGTTCGTCCGCGAGTTGAACGGGCCGCGCGACGTGGTGGGGCGCAACCTGCTGGACCTGGTGCGGCACGACGGCGGGAGCAGACTGAGACACCGGTTCGCCCAGTTGGCCGACGGGCGGCGGGAGCGGCTGGTGGAGCAGGTGGGGCGGGAGGTGCCCGACGGCGGTGGCGCCTCGGGCACGTTGACGGCGGTGGCGGTGCAGGGACCGGTCGCGGTGGCGTCGGCCATCGTGGTGAGCGTCGACTGGGACACCCGGGGCGGCGACGACGGTTCCCGCGAACGCCGGCCGCTGCTGACCGAGTTGGACGCGCGGATCCTGGAGAACGTCGCGGTGGGGATGTCGACGGTCAAGATCGCGAGCATCCTCTACCTGAGCAGGCAGGGCGTGGAGTACCACGTGGCGACGATGTTGCGGAAGTTGAAGGCGGGCAACCGGGCCGCGCTGGTGTCGCGGGCCTACGCCATCGGCGTGCTGAACGCCGACGCGTGGCCGCCGCGGGTGGACGAGGCCTTCCTGAAGTGACGGCCTCCGCGTGGCTGAGGGTGTTCCACCGCGCCGCGGTCGACGCCCCGGTGCTGGTGTGCTTCCCGCACGCGGGCGGCGCGGCCAACTGGTACCGGTCGCTGTCGGCCGCCTTGGCGCCCGCGGTGTCGGTGGTGGCGGTGCGGTACCCGGGCCGGCACGACCGCCGCGCCGAACCTCCCGTTCCCGACCTGGTGGCGCTGGCCGAGCGGGTGGCTCACGCGTTGCCCCACCCGCCGTACGCGTTCTTCGGCCACAGCATGGGCGCGACGATCGCCTTCGAAACCGCCCGCACCCTGGTCCGCGAGGGCGCGTCGGCTCCGATCCACCTGTTCACGTCCGCCCGCCGCTCCCCAACCCGCAACCGCCGCGAGTGGTCCCACGAGCCGACCGACGCCGACCTGCTGGCGGAGGCGATGACCCTGGGCGCCCCCCGAACCACCACCCCGGCCGCGCTGCCCCTGCTGCGTGCCGCCCTGCCGGCGCTGCGCGCGGACTACCAGGCGGTGGAAACCTACCGCTACCTCCCGGGCCCACCCCTGACCTGCCCGATCACCGCCCTGACCGGGACCACCGACCCGAAGACCACGCCGAGCGACGTGGAGGCGTGGCAGGAACTCACCACCGCCCCCTTCACCCACCACACCTACGAGGGCGGCCACTTCTTCGTCCCCGACCACCTCGCCGCGATCGCCACCATGATCAACTCAACCCTGACCGCCGACCTGCCTGCCGACTCCATCCACCCATCCACCCCAAGTTGAACCACAGAATCGTTCAACAATCCCCTCACCCCACACCTCAACAACCACAACCACCAGCCACGCCCGCAGAAGAATCGCGCCACGGAGTCGCCCCAGCCGCAACCGCAGCCGCTGTGACTGTGGCAACGCACGCTGCGAAAACGCCTGCCCGCAGCGGTTCCCGCGGCACACCCCGCGCCCCGCCCGCAGCCGCACATCCAGTGCCCGACACTCGCACCCGCCGACCAGCACTCCGCATCAGGCACCCGGCTTCCGGCGCCCGGCGACCCGCGACTTGGCGACCGGTGGCCCGCATCCCATGCCTGGCGCCTCGCGCCTCGAATCCGGCGCCCGAGGTCTGACACTCCGCGCCCGGTACCCGCCGCCCGCATCCAGTGCCGGGCACCTCGCGCCTCCGCGCCCGGCATCCAGTGCCCGACCACTCACACACGCCGATCGACACTTCGCATCCGGCACCCGGCGGCTGGAACCCGGTGTCCCGCGACCGGTGTCCGGCGCCGCGTGTCCTGCATCTGGGGTTCGGCCCTGTGCCCGGTGCCCCGCAGTCCGCTCCAGCGCCTGGGGCTCGGCGCGCCTCGCGCCTCGCGTCCGGCACGCGGTGCCCCACACCCGTGCAGCTCGGGCTCGGCAGTCCAGGCCTGACGCGCCGCGCCTCGCATCCGGTGCCTGTCACTCCCGACACCGGTCACTCGACACGGTCACCCGACTCCCAGCGTCCCCACGCCCGGCACCCAAGTGCCCCGGGCGCCCGTCATCCCGGCACCGGTACCCCGGCACCCGGCATCCCGGCGCCCGTCATCGCTGCACCGTCACCCCGGCACCCGAGCACCCGGCTCCCCGGCGCGCGTCACCCCGGCACTCGGTGCCCGTCATCCCAGGCGCCCGTGCCGCTTGCCCGGTGCACAGCGCTCACCGTCTCGGCCTGTTCGCGGCCACCGTTCACTCTCCCCGCAGCGGGCGCCATCGATTCGCGGGATGGGTGTGCCAAGCCCGGTCGGGGTTCGGCGGTTGGTGCCGGGCTTGGCGGGTGTTGAGAGGTTCAATCTGGGGATTGTTGAACGATTCTTGGTGAGGACAAGGGGACGATCGGGGCGGGTCGGGTTGGGTCAGTTCAGGACGTGGCCGTCGGCCGGGCGGGTGGGGCGGCTGCGGCGGAGGTCCAGGTGGACGAAAGTGCGGCGCAGCCAGCGGTCGTTGCCGTCGTAGCGGGGGCGGAAGGCGGTGCGGCCGTGGAGGGTGATGCGGTTGTCCACCAGGGCCAGGTCGCCGGTGCGCAGGACGTGGGTGGTGGAGGTGGCGTCCAGGGCGTGGCTCAGTTCGGTCAGCGCGTCGGCGGCCGTCACGTCCAGCGGGTCGGTGGCGTGGAAGTCGACCCGGATGTCCGGGTCGTCCGGGTGGCCGGTCAGGATCGGGGTCGGGGTGGCGGGCGAGGTCGTGGCGCCGAACGACGGCGGCGGGTTGGTCACGAACCGGGGCTCGAACAACACCGCGCGCACCGACGTCGGCAGCAGCGGCAGGGCCAGGCGGATGCTCGCGGTGCGCAGGCCGGCCCGGTCGTCGTGGTCGTTGCGCAGGCACAGCAACGTCACGTAGTCCGGCCGGTGGTCGTGGAACGCGTTCTCCACGTGCATCTTCAGCGCCGTCGACCCCGCGTTGCCCTGGAAGTCCTCCTGCCCCGGCACCGGCACGACGTTCTGCACCAGCGCGCCGCTTTTCTCCGGCCGGAACGACGTCACCTCGCCCAGCTGCAAGCTGACCAGCACCTGCGCCGCCGCCGAAGCCGACGGCAGGCGTTCGACCGAGCCGGGGTCGGACGGGGTGGCCGGCAGCACGTCGTCCACCGGCAACCCGCGCACCAGCAACGCGCCCGCCGACCCGGGGTCGCGGCGGAACCGGCGCAGGGACTCGCGGACCCGGGCGGGCAGCCGGCACGACAGCGACCGGGCCAGCGCGATCCACTCGGGGGTGTCGATCCGGGCGTCCGGGTCGGCGGTCAGTTCCAGCCCCAGCGACCGGATCGCCTCCCGGTCGGTCGGGTCCAGGGCCAGGACGCCGGCGTCCTCGTGCGCCGGGGACCGGGTGAGGTCGACGTGTGAAGTCACTGGTGCGCCTCCGTGGCGGAGTCGGGACGATTGGGGGCCAGCGTCGTGCCCGGCCGGGCGGCCCACATCACCCATGTGGTCGACCCCGAATCGGCAAATCCCCCGGAACGGCGCACACCCGCGCAACCCGTCATCCGATGGCGAAGTGGGCGATGTGCGCACAACACCGGGAAGAACGACCGGAAGCGGCCCGAAAAACGGCTCCGGCACGGCAATCGGACCTGACCCGGGCGGTCGGGACGCCCGAACCGAAAGCGATTCGACGGGCAACCCGGCAGCCGGGTCGTGAACCTTACCGGCCGGTTCTGGTGTATCACCCAGAATTTCCCGCTTCCCCGTCCGGACAACGCCTTCGCGCGGTGGACGTGACTATGTTTCACAACAGGTGCCCCTCCGGGAGACACTCCGAAAACGGGCAGGGAGGCGGATTTGCACAACGTCGACAGCCACACCGACGCCGAACGGCGGTTGGCCGCCGTGCTCACCGCGGCACGCCGGGACGGCCGGGGCGCGGTCGTGCTGGTCGAGGGCGAGCCGGGCATCGGCCGCACCGAACTCCTCGCCGACGCCGTGCGGTCCGCCCGCGACGCCGGCATCGCCACCCGCACCGCGGGCGCGAACGAGCTGACCCACCTGACCGCGCTCGCGCCACTGGCCGAGGCGCTGGGCGAACCGGTGTGGGACGGCAACCCCATGCGGCTGGCCGCGACCCTGCGCGACCGCGTCACCGCCCTGGCCGCCGCCGGACCGCTGCTCATCGCGCTGGACGACCTCCAGTGGGCCGACCCCATGACCCTCGCCGCGCTCCAGTCGTTCGCGGGCAGCGGTTCCGCGGTGTGGCTGCTCGCGTGCTGCGACGGCGTCGGCGAGGCCACCGCCGTCGGCCGCCTGTTCGACCGCCTCGAGCACTCGGGCGCGACCCGGATCCGCTTGCGCGCCTGGGGATCCGACCGCGTGACCCGCTACGTCACAGACTTCTTCGACGCACCGCCGGACGACGAGCTGACCGCCCTCGTGGCCGGTGCGAACGGCAACCCCGCGCTGCTCTCCGCGCTGCTCCACGGTTTGCGCGAGGAGAACGCGGTCACCCGGCGCGCCGGTCACGTCGTCCAGGCGACCGACGCGCTGCCGGACCGACTGCGCAAAACCGTGCGCGCCAGGCTGGACGGCTGCACCCAGGACACCGTCGCGGTGCTGGAGGTGGCGGCCGTGCTGGGCACCTCGTTCCGGGTGGCCGACGTCGCCGACGTGCTCGGCCGCAGCCCCGCCGACGTGCTGCGCTCACTGCGCCACGCGCTGCGCGCGGGCCTCGTCGACGGCGACCGCGGCGACACCCTGACCTTCCGCCACCCCCTGGTGTGGCAGGCGTTGCGGGTGCTGGTGGCGCCGTCGGCGGCGGCCGCGCTGCACCGCCAGGTGGGCTTGCTCCTGTTGCGCCGCAACACTTCCGCCGTCGTCGTCACCGACCACCTGCTGCGCGGCGCGCTGCCGGGCGACGCGGAGGCGGTCACCGCGCTGGTGTCCGCCGCGACCGCCGCGCTCGACCCGACTCCCGGTGTCGCGGTCGACATCGCCCGCAAGGCCCAGGAGTTGGCCGTGCCGGGCGGCGCCGAGCACCACGCGCTCACCGCGGTGCTGGCCACCGGGTTGCTCCGCCTCGGCCGGCTGGGCGAGGTCGCGGACCTGGTCGGCGACCGGCTCGCCACCGGCCTGCCCACGGCGGTCGAGGCCGGCCTGCGGTCCGTGCTGGCGGTCACGCACGTGCTCGGCGGACGGCACGCGGCCGCCGCCGCGCAGGCCGAGCAGGTGCTGGTGGCGGGCGACGTGGCGCCCGCGACGCGCCGGGTCGCCCGGGCCACCAAGCTGGTCGCGCTGCGCGCCGGTGGGCAGGACGTCCGCGCGCTCGCCGAGGGCGTGCTGGAGGGACGACGTCCGGACGCACCGGGCTCGGACGTCGCGGTGGCGACCGCCGGGCTCGTGCTGGCGCAGGACCGGTGGGACGACGGCGACCTGGCCGCCGGTCCCGAGCTGCTCGGCCACATCACTCCACTGTGGACGGACCTGCCCGCGCCGCACCCGGCCCTGGTGTTCGCCGCCCGGTTCGCCGACATCGGCGACCTCGACCGGGCCACCGCCGCGCTGGCCGCCGCCGAGGCCGACATCGCCCGCACCGGCGGGCTCGTGCACGACGTCCCGGTGCACGTGGTCAAGGCCTGGGTCCGGTTGCGCGCGGGCGACACGGCCGACGCGATCGCCCACGCGAACGCGGGCCTGCGGCTCTCCGCCGACCTCGGGGTCTCCTGGATGGACTCCTTGGCGCACAACGTCCTCGCGACCGACGCGCTGCGGCGCGGCGACCTGGTCCGGGTCCGCGAGCGGCTGGACTCCTCGACCAACGCGCGCACGCCCGAGGACGCGGCCCGGCTCGCGTGGGTCGACGTGCGGGTGGAGGTCGAGCGCACCGATCCGACGCTCGCGCTCGCCACGGTGAAGAACCGGTACGCCGGACTGCTCGACACCCGTTCGCTGTTCCTGCTCGACCCGGCCGCCGCGGCGTGGTTGGCCCGGGTGGCGATCGACGGCGGCGACCGGGGGTTGGCCGGTTTCGCGGTCGCCGCGGCGGAGGAGTTGGCCGCCGCCAACGTGGAGTTCCCGACGTTGGCCGCCGCCGCCGCGCACGCCCGGGGCTTGTTCGACCGCGACCCGATCCCGTTGCGCCGCGCGGTGTCCGCGCACGGCGACCCGTGGTCGCGCGGGTCCGCGGCCGAGGACCTGGCGGTGGTGTCCCAGTCCCGCGGCGTCGACACGGCGGACGTGGTGGCCGCGCTGGACACCGCGATGCGGGAGTACCGGGACGCGGGCGCGACCGGCGACCAGGCCAGGGTGCGCAAGCGCCTGCGCGAGGTCGGGGTGCGGCGCCGGCACTGGATCCACGCCGAACGGCCCGCCTCCGGCTGGGACAGCCTGACCACGACGGAGCGCGAGGTCGCGCACCTGGTCACCGAGGGGCTCACCAACCGGCAGGTCGCGGCCCGGATGTTCGTGTCGCCGCACACCGTCCACGCCCACCTCGGCCGGGTGTTCCGCAAGCTCGGCGTGAACTCGCGGGTCGAGCTGACCGGCCTGCGCCACCAACTGGCCTGACCGCCACGAACCAGGGGGAAACCCAATGCCAGCAACGGACCGGACCCGCGTCGTCGTCACCGGGATCGGGGTGATCTCCAGCATCGGCAACGGCCGGGACGGCTACCTCGCCGGGTTGCGCGCGGGCCGGTGCGGCGTCGGCGACGTGACGTTCTTCGACACCGAGGGTTTCGCCCACGCGCGGATGCACGAGGTGCGCGACTTCGTCTACGACGAGGACCGGACCGAGCACGGCCTGACCACCCAGATGACCGTGGCGGCGGCCCGGATGGCCGTCGAGGACTCCGGCTACGCGCCGAGTTCGTTGCGCGCCAAGCGTTCCCTGGTCGCGATCGGCACCACCGACGGCGACGCGCGCGACGTGGACGAGCTCACCGCCGACGAGGTCCGCAAAGGACTCGCCGACCTGGACGTGGTGCGCGCGAGCAGGTTCCGGCTCGGTCGGGTGCCCGTCGCGGTCGCGAAGGAGTTCGGGTTGACCGACGTGGAGCCGATCGCGCTGCCCGACGTGTGCGCGGCGGGCAACTACGCCATCGGCAACGCGGTCGACGCGATCCGCTCCGGCGACGTGGAGGTGGCGCTGTGCGGCGGCGGTGACACGCCCAACCGCAAGGTGTTCGCCAACATGTACCGGCTGGGCGCGATCTCGCCCGAGGCGTGCCGGCCGTTCGACGCCGACCGCAGCGGCGTGGTGTTCGGCGAGGGCGCGGCGGTCCTGGTGCTGGAATCGCTGGAGTCGGCACGGGCGCGCGGCGCGCGGGTGCTGGCCGAGGTGCTGGACTACAACCTGACCTGCGACGCGTTCCACCCGACCCGGCCGTTGCGGGACATGGTGACCGCGTGCCTGCGCGGCGCCCTGGAGAACGCGGGCGTGGCACCGTCCGAAGTGGACCTGGTGTTCGCGCACGGCACCGGAACGAAGGCGAACGACCCCATGGAGTGCGCCGCGTTCGCCGAGGTCTTCGGCGACACCCCGATCCCGCCGGTGTCCGGCATCAAGTCCATGATCGGCCACACCATGGGCGCGGCCGCCGCGCACTCGTGCGTCGCGGCGATCCTGGCCATGGAGCACGGCTTCCTGCCGCCGACGGTCAACCACGGCGTGCTGGACCCGGACTGCCCGATCGACTGCGTCCCGAACACCGCCCGCCCGGCCCGGCCGCGCACCGTCCTGGTCAACGCGCTCGGTTTCGGCGGCGCGAACGCGGCCGTGGTGCTGCGCGAGTACGAGGACTGAGCACGGCACCGGTCGATTCCCCATTTCCCCGAATTCGAATTCGGGCGCGCCGGCCGGGAATGCCGAATCGCATTCCCGGCCGGCCCGGAATCAAGCGGCCCAGCTGCCGCCGGACGCCACCGATTCGCTGAACGCGAAGTAGAACCTGGTGCCGTCCTTCACGTCGCTCGCCACGACCGTCCACTGCCCGCCCGACGCCGACTTGTACGAGTTGCAGTACTCGGCGCCGGAGCTGGGCTTGAAGCACACCGCGACGTGGCGCGTGCTGGTCGGGCGGATGTTGATGTCACCGCAGTAGGAGGTGGTGGTGAGGTAGCCGGTGGCCGGGTAGTAC
The DNA here is from genome assembly GCF_040642015.1 of Actinosynnema sp. NPDC020468. Taxonomy (NCBI): domain Bacteria; kingdom Bacillati; phylum Actinomycetota; class Actinomycetes; order Pseudonocardiales; family Pseudonocardiaceae; genus Actinosynnema; species Actinosynnema sp. NPDC020468. Next base: position 85,749 of record NZ_JBFAEO010000017.1, on the reverse strand, counting down.
TGCTCACCGGAGGGCTTGGAGTAGTTGTGCGCGTGGTCGTAGCAGGCCGGGAGCGCCGCGGACGACGGCTCGGCCTGTGCGGCGGGCGTCGCGAGCAGCGCTGCCGACGCGACGAGTGCGAGTGCGCCCAGGACGGACGCGATGCGCTTGACCATGGTGTTCCCCCTGGAATCGACGGTCTGCGCCGAACGGGCCGGACGCGATTCCCCTCGTACCACCAACCCCCTCGGCGGAAATAGTATGCGGCGCTTCGGTCGGGGTGCGACAGAGGTGTTCCGTCGACTTCACTCGAACGGTCGAGGTATTCCAATTGTCGCCGCAGAAAGGGGCCGGTGGTCGTCGGGAATGCGCGTTCCGGCCCGCCGAATTACGCGTCCGGCGGGTCGGCGCGGTGGGAGACTCGCGCGGGCGGCAGGTCGGTCATCGTGGTTCGCACCGACGAGCAGGGGGCTTGCCGATCCCGAACCCGATCCCGTCCGTGCCGCGCCGCGTGACTGCCCGCCCCGGGTCGGGTGCGGGAGAGCGCGGGCCGGGTGCGCGCGATCGCCCGTGACCTGTTCGCACGACTCGCCGAACGCGGTGGCGACCTCGCGGCCGACTTCACCGCCCGCTACCCGCCGGCCGCGCCGCTCGACCTGCTGGGCGTGCCGCCGCACCACCTCGAGGACGCCCTGGACGTGTGCCGGCGAGTGCTCGACCCGGTCGGGGAACTGCGGCACGGCCCGGGCGGCATCCTCGGCCGCCGCCTCACCACCCTGCGGGTGCGCCTCGACAATCCATAATGGACCGTCCATTATGGACAAAATAGGCCACCCGGGGGTCAGGCGGTCAGGGTGACCCCGGCGGGGTCGGAGAAAGGCTCGGGCAGCAGCACGGCCTTCTGCTCGGCGAACCGCCGGCCGGTGTAGCCGAACACCATCGCGCTGTTCTGGCCTCGGGTTTCCGTCGTGAGCGCGCGCCGGGCGGTCGCGGAGTACATGAAGCTGTGCTTCAACCACGCCGCCTCCTCGCCGTGGTGGTCGAACCCGCGGCCGATCGACGCGTGCGCGAACGCGTCGTGCACGGCCCGGAACATGGTGTTCTCGTCGTGGTCGAGCACCGGGTGCGGGTTGTCCGACGCCGCGCTCTCGTAGACCCGCAGCCGCCGGTTGTCCCGCAGGTCCCGCGCCATCGCCGCGGCGTCCGGGTACGGGTCGAGCGGCACCGGCTCGACCGCGACGGCCAAGCCGCCCAGGAGGGGCGACGAGGTCAGGAAGTCGAACTGCCGCAGGGTTTCCTCGCGGAACGCGCGGTAGGCGCCGAGCGCCGCCTCGTCGTACCACGGCGCCTCCAGGTAGGCCGCCGCGATCCGCAGCCCCCGCACCGGGTCGACCACGACGCGGTGGTAGTCGACGTGCGGCACGGGCAACCCCCGCCGCCGGCAGTACCGCAGACCCGCCTCGTCGAGGTAGCGCACCGTCGGGAAGTACTGCACCTCCGCGGTCCCCGGTGCCTCTCCGACCCTGTCGATCCGGCCACTTCGGGCCATGTCGATCACACCTCGCCCCGTGGGTGCGACGGGCCGACCGGCTCGGTCCCGTCGAGTCCGCAGGCCGTCTCCGGCCGCGAGGAGAACAGTAAAAGCGCAGGTGGGAGGCAAGAAAGCATAAGCATGATAGCGCGCAGGGTGCTAGCGTCGCGCACATGGCGGAGACCACGGGCGGCAGTGACCACTTCCCGGAGCACGGCCTGCCGTTCCGGGGCGCGGTCGAGGTCCGCCACGAGCGGTTCGCGAGGCTGCGCGAGTCGTTGATGTTCGACCTGGCCGAGGCGGACGCGGCCACGGCGACGCTCATGGCCTACTGGGGCGACCTGGAGGACCTGCTGTGGTGGTGCCTCCACGAGGAGGTCGACGTGCTCGCCCCGACCACCGCGGACGTCGAGCGCTACCTGGAGGCGCTCCGGGTGGCCGGCTACAGTCCGAACACGGTCGCCCGCCGCGTCACCGCGCTCAGGCGCTTCTACGCGCACCTGGTCGAGCTGGGCGAGTCGGAAACCTCGCCCCTGCACGGGATCCACCGGCGTCGGCCGCGGCCGAGGGCACGCCCGCCGGTCACCCCGAGGCTGACCGCGCGGCAACGGCGTCGGATGCTCGACTCGGCGCGGGACGCCCGCGACCGCGCCGTGCTCGCGCTGCTGTTCGCCGGGATCCCGGTCGCCCAGGTCTGCCGCGCGGTGGTCGGCGACCTGCGCCCGGGACCGCCCGCCGTGCTGGTGGCCACCCACCGCGGCATCCCCGAGACGGTGGAGGTGGGGGAGGAGGCCGCGGCGGCCGTGCGCGCCTACCTGGCCGGCCGGGAGACCGGGCCCCTGGTGGTCGACCGGGAGGGGCGGGCGGTCGACCGGTTCGACCTCAACCGGTTGCTGGCCAGGGTCGCGCGTCAGGCGGGCATCCGATCCCCGGTCGGGCCGTCACGCCTGCCTCAGCGCGCGTCGCGCAACGCCAGGGCGTCCATCCAGAGGTCGCCGACGGACCGGTAGCGCTTCACCGCCGCGGCGTACCGCAGGTAGGCCACCGCGTCCTGGTCCCGCAACACCCGGAGCACCTCCGCCGCCACCTGCTGGCTGGTCACCAGCGCCTGACCGCGCAGCTCGTCCACCACGCGCCTGGTCGCGACCCACGCGAGCTTGTCGACCACCGACGCCGAGCCCCGGCCCTTCGCCGCGCGCACGACCCCGGCGGTGACCTTCCCGACGTGGAACGGTTCCACCCGGCCGTCGCGCTTGACGACCGCGCGGGGCGTGGAGCCCGACACGTCGACGCGCGGCGGGCCGTAGGTCTGCTCCAGCCACTCCAGCAGGTCCTCCAGACCGCGGAACCCGCGCGAGTACTTCGTGCCGCCGAGGAACACCATCGCGTACCGGGCCAGCGCCACGTCGGACTCCGGGCCGCCACCGCGCAGCTGGTCGAGCACCAGGTCCCCGATCTCCTTGCCCGGCACCGGGATGTCCGGCGCCTCGGGCTGGAGGATCTCGAGCACCCGGGCCACGACCCGGTCCACGTCGTCCACCGTCAACCCGGTGCCCAGCGCGGCCTGCCGCACGCCGGCGCGCAGCTTGGCCCGGGAGAACGGCTCGACCCGGCCGTCCCGCTTGCGCACCTTCAGGTACTCGACGGTGATCCGCTCGGCGGTGGAGAAGCGGCCACCGCACCCCGCGCACCGCCGCTTGCGCACGCGGTCGCCCCGGCACAGCCGGGTGTCGAGCACCTTGGTCGCGTCGTGGCCGCAGAAGGGGCAGTCCATGGTCCCGACACTAGATATGGCCACCGGGGGCGACCATCCCGGCGCGGCGTCCCACCGGTAGTCCAACCGACCGGCGTAGCGCGCACGCCGCCAAAGGGGCCACATCTTGGAAGGGGAGAACCACTCAGAGCAATCACGATGGGTGACAGGGCGGCCGAACCGCCACCCGACCCCACGACGAACAGGACGGCCCATGACCGGTTCCACGCGACACGCCACCGTCAGACGACTGCTGATCGCCTCCGCCGCGGCCGGCGGGCTGCTGCTCGCCGCGGTCGCCCCCGCGAACGCCGCGGGCAGCTACATCGGCTCGAACTCCGGCGGGGCCAACGTCCGGACCTGCCCGAGCACCACCTGCGGCTCGCTCGGCTACCTGGGGAACAACACCGGCGTGACCATGCAGTGCTGGATCGACAACCAGTGGGTCTACCCGCCCAGCTCGGACTACGCCTCCAACCGCTGGTTCCGGTCGGCCACGCCGGTCGGCACCGGGTACCTCCACTCGTCCCTCGTCGAGAACCAGACCTCCGTGCCCCACTGCTGACCGGGAGCGCGGGGTCCCGGTCCGGGGCCCCGCGCCGTCACCAGGCCCAGCCCGGTCCGTGCTCGGTGAACTCCACCGTCCACTGAGGACTGTCACCGGCCAGGGCGGCGGCGGTGTCGGCGAGCAGGGCGGCGACCGACGACCAGGTGCCGAAGCCCTCGAAACTCGGGCCGGTGTCCGGGACCAGCGAGCCCACCGCCCCGTACCGCGGCCCGGGGCGCAGTTCCACCAGCAGGTGGCAGCCGGTGCCGTCGGCCGCGATCGGGAACCAGCCGGGTGACCAGCCCCAGAACGCGTCCTCGTCCTCCTCCGGCTCGGACCAGGCGTCCTCGTCCTCGCCGTCCATGCTCTCGATCTCGGTCGCCTGCCGGTGGTTCAGCTCGTCGGTGTAGCGCCGCCACGTCTCCACGCAGTACTCCAGCGACACCAGGATCCAGTGCGGCGGCAGGAGGAACCGGTCGCGGCCGTACGGCGTCACGCCGTCGTGCCGGCGCAGCGACGCCACCAGGTCCGGCGGGAACGGCAGGCCCACGGTGGTCTCGGCGGCGCCGACGGCCGCGGCGGAGGCGGGTGGCGACAGCCGCTCGGCGGCGGCCGGGGCTGTGGCGTGCAACCACTTCTCGATGCGGTCCCAGGACTCCTCGACCGGTGCGCTCACCCCCTCGAGTCTGCCAAAGCGCGGGCCGACTCGAGGGCCTGGGTGAACGCGCGCACCGCGTTGAGCCCGCGCGCGTCGGCCGCGCCGCCGATCACCACGTGCGGCACGCCGGCGTCGACCAGCAGCGGCACCAGCGCCGCCTCGGGTTCCTGCCCGGCGGCCACCACCACGGAGTCCGCCGGCACCACCCGGTCCGCGCCGTCCGCGTCCACGACGTGCACGCCGTCGCGCGCCACGAACCGGTACGCCACCCCGGTCACCAGGTCGACGCCCCGGCGGCGCAGCGCGTCCACCACGGCCCACCTCGTGCTGCGGCCCATGCCCGCGCCGATCCGGCCTGACCGGCGCAGCACCGTGATCCGGCGGGGAGCGGGTGGCGGCGGCGGTCCGGGCGCCAACCCGTGCTCGGCCAGGAACGCGGGCACCGGGTCGGCCGGCGTGTGGCTCAACAGGTGCGCCAGGTCGACCGCGATGCCACCGCCGCCGATCACCGCCACCGCGTCGCCCAGCAGGTCGGGACGGGTGAACGCGGCGCGGTAGTCGACCACGTGCGGCAGGTCAGCGCCGGGCAGGTCGACCCGCCGCGGCCGCACCCCGGTCGCCAGCACCACGCCGGTGAACCCGACCAGCGGACCGGCCTCGGTGACGGGGCACGACAAGTGCACCGGCACGCCGAACCGGCGCAGTTCGGCGGTCAGGTAGTCGACGGTCGCGCCGAAGTCCTCCTTGCCCGGCACGAGTCTCGCCCACCGGAACTGGCCGCCCGGCTCGGCGTCGGCCTCGAACACCTCGACCTCGTGACCGAGTTCGGCCAGCACCCGGGCGGCCTCCAACCCCGCCGGGCCGGCGCCGACCACCGCGTACCGGCCGGGTCGCCGGGTCCGCACGACCGGGAGCTCCCACTCCCGGCCGGCGCGCGGGTTCACCATGCAGGACACCGGTTCCGAGCCCAGCGACCGGTCGACGCACGCCTCGTTGCACGCCACGCACACGTTGACCGGCGCGGACGTCCGGGCCTTCGCGACGATCAGCGGGTCGGCGAGCAGCGGTCGGGCCATCGACACGAAGTCGGCCGCGCCCGCGGTCAACACCTCGGCCGCCTGCCCGATCCGGTTGATCCGGTTGGCCGCGATCACCGGCGTGCCAAGGCCTTCCGCGACCAGCGCGCGCTTCACCGCCGCCGCGTGCCCGACCCACGCGCCGTGCGGCACGATCGCCTGCACGGTCGGCACCCGGGACTCGTGCCAGCCCACGCCGAGGTCGATCGCGTCCACGCCCGCGCGCGCCAACTCCACCGCGAACGCCACGTTCTCCGCCACCGACGTCGAGCCCGGCACCAGGTCGGCCGCCGACATCCGGAACAGCAGCGGGAAACCCGGCGCGGCGGCGCGGATCGCGCGCACCACCTCCAGCGGGAACCTCGACGGCTCGCCCCACCGGTCCGCGCGCAGGTTGGTCACCGGCGAGCGGAACTGGTTGACCAGGTACCCCTCCGAGCCCATCACCTCGACCGCGTCGAAACCCAGGTCCCGCGCCAGCACCGCGCCCGCCGCGAAGTCCGCGACCGTGCCCTTGACCTGCTCGTCGGTCAGCACCTCGGGTTCCTCGCCGCCGTACAACCTGCTGGGCACCGCCGAGGGCGCCACGGGCCGACTCGTGTACCGGCCCGCGTGGAACAGTTGCAGCGCGATCCGGCCGCCCGCCGCGTGCACCGCCGACGCCCACGCGGCGAGCGCGGGGTGCCGGCGCGGGTCGTCCAGCGCCAGGAAGCCCGCGCCACCGCGGTAGTTCACCGCGCAGCCGCCGGTGATGATCAACCCGACCTCGCCGCGGGCCCGCTCGGCGTAGAACGCGGCCGCGGCGGCGCCGTCGTCGCGGCACTCCAGGTTCAGGTGCATCGCGCCCATGACGATCCGGTTGGGCAGCACCAGGGAGCCGATGGAACCAGGCCGGAACACGCTGTCCCACAAGGTGATCAGTCCCGGCGGACCGGACGCGGCGGCAGGTGCAGCGGCGGGTGCGTGTCGGCGAAGAACGGCGGCGCGACCACGCTCAGCCCGCCGTCGACCACCAGCGTCTGCCCCGTCACGTACTCCGAGTCCGGCGCCAGCAGGAACGCCACGCACCGGGCCACCTCGGCGGCAGTGCCGGCCCGGGCCTTGGGGATCCGGTCCAGCACCGTGTCGATGTCGGCCATGCCGGGCACCGCGTAGAAGTACTCCAGCGAGTCCGACGCGATCAGGCCGCCGTTGACCGCGTTCACGTTGATCCCGTACGGCGCGAACTCCACCGCCATGTACCGGACCCACGCCTCGATCGCGGCCTTCATCGCGCCGAGCGTCGCGTAGGTCGGGTACGCGCGGGTGCTGCCGTAGCTGGACAGCGCGACGATCCGGCCGCCGGAGTCCATCAGCCGCACCGCGTGCTGCGCGCCCAGCACGAACGGCCGCAGGTTCATCGCGTAGGACCGGTCGAGGTGGTGCCTCTCCAGGTCCATGATGTTCTTGAACGCGCTGGCCGCCGCGTTGGACACGAAGTGGTCGAGCCGGCCGAACTCCGCGTGCACCGCGTCGAACAGCGAGGCCACGCCGTCCTCGGACTCCACGTCGGCCTGCACCGCCAACGCGCGCCCGCCGCGTGCCTCGACCTCCACCACGGTCTTCTCGGCCAGGTCCGCGTTCTTCTTGTAGTTCACCACGATCGCGGTGCCGGGCTCGGCGAGGGTGAGCGCCAGCTCCCGGCCGATGCCGCGCGACGCGCCGGTGATCAGGACGACCCGCTCGCTCATCGGACGCCCTCCGCGCGACCCAGCAGCTCCCGCAGCACGATCGACTTCTGGGCCTCGTTCGTGCCCTCCTCGAACCGCTGCGCCCGCGCGTCCCGGTACACCCGCTCGATCGGGCTGGACTTCCAGTACCCCGAACCGCCGTGCACCTGGAGCGCCCGATCGGTGACCCGACCCAGCATGTCGACCGCGATCAGCTTGGCCATCGAGGACAGCTTGGGCGCGGCGGGGTCGCCGTCCTCCCACTGCCGCGCGGCGTGCTTGACCAGCTGCCGGGCCGCCTCGATCTCCGCCTCGTTCTCGGCCAGCATGAACCCGATGGCCTGCCGCGAGGTCAGCGGCTTGCCGAACGTGGTCCGGCCGCGCGCGTAGTCCAGCGCCAGCTCCTGGGCGCGCACGGCCAGGCCCACGCAGCTCATCGCGACCGAAATCCGGGACGGGGTCAGGAAACCGCCCAGCGCGACGGCCAGGCCCTGCCCCTCCTCGCCGAGCCGGTTGGCCACCGGCACCGGCGCGCGGTCGAACGTGAGCCGCGCGTGGTCGGTGCCGGTGACGCCGAGGGTGTCCGAGGTGTCCTCGACCGTGACGCCCTCGGCGTCGCGCGGCACCATCAGCGCCACCGTGCCCTCGTGGCCGCTGCTGCCCGCGAGCCGGGCCGTCACCAGCCAGTAGTCGCACCGCACGCCGAACGTGATCATGTGCTTGGTGCCGGTCAGCAGGTAGTGGTCGCCGTCCCGGGTCACGGTGGACCTGATGTCCGCGCCGGAGCCCGCGGCCGGCTCGGTCAGCGTGAACGCGACCTTCAGCGCGCCCGCGATCGACGGCAGCACGAACCGCCGCCGCTGCTCCTCGGTCGCGAACGCGTCCATGGCGCGCCAGGTCCCGTTGACCACGTGCACGATCATCCGCAGCGAGCCGTGCGACCGGGAGAACAGCTCCATCAGGTCCATCCACTGCGGGAACGACAGGCCGCGGCCGCCGTGGGAGACCGGCGCGGCGAGCGCGAGGAAACCCCGGTCCCGCAACTCGGTCCACAGCTGTTCGGGCACCTCGCCGGTGGCCTCGATGCGGTCCGCCCAGCGCTCGCCCTCACCGGAGACGAACTCGGCGACCTCGGCGCGCAACCGGTCGAACTCGATCGGGTCAAGCCCGCGCACGGGCGCGGCGGACGTGAGTGTCACGCGTTTTCACTCCTCGACTAGTGGCGGGCGCAGCGACTTCGCCCGCTCCCGGAGAACGAACTTCTGCACCTTGCCGCTGGGGTTGCGCGGCAGGCGCGGCACGACCTCGACGCGTTCGGGCCAGTAGTACTTCGACACGGCGTGCTGGTCGAGGTGCTTGCGGGCGGCGTCCAGGTCGAAGTGGGCGTCCGGCGCGAGCACCACGAACGCGCACCCGCGTTCGCCGAGGCGTTCGTCCGGCATCCCGACCAGGGCGACGTCGAGCACCGACGGGTGCCGGTACAGCAACTCCTCGATCTCCGCGACGGGCACCTTCTCGCCGCCGCGGTTGATCACGTCCCGCACCCGGCCGGTGATCCGCACGTACCCGGCCTCGTCGATGACCGCGAGGTCACCGGTCCGGTACCAGCCGTCGGCGGTGTAGGCCTGCTCGGTCAGGTCCGGCCGCTCGTGGTAACCCTCGAAGCAGGTGTCGGACTTCAGCTCGAAGTTGCCCTCGACCCCGTGCGGCAGCACGGTTCCCGCGTCGTCGGTGACGCGCAGCAGCGTGCCGTCCATGGCCCGGCCGTCCGAACCCCACACCGCGTCGCCGCCGTCGTCCGGGCCGGACAGCGAGCCCAGGCACGTCTCGGTGGTGCCGAACGCGCCGCACACCGCGACCTCCAGCCGCCGCGTCGCCCGCTGCGCCAACGCCCGCGGCACGGCGGCGCCGGTCGCCACGAACACCCGCAGCGTCGGCGGCGCGGTCTCGCCGTGCTCCACCGCCGCGGTCAGGTCGGCCAGGAACGGCGTGGCGGCCTGGACGAACGTGCCGCCGTGGTCGCGCAACGCCCGCAGACCCGCCTTCGGGTCCCACACCGCCTGCACGATCGTCGTCGCGCCGAGCCGGATCGCGAGCCACATCCCGTACAGGAAACCGGTTTGGTGGGCGAGCGGTGACGGCACGTACACCGTGTCGGCGTCGGTGAGCCCGAGCCTGGCCGCCTGCGCGGCGACCGCGCGGTCCAGCGTGCCGTGCCGGTGCCGCACGCCCTTGGGCTCACCGGTGGTGCCCGAGGTGAACAGCAGCTGCGCGGTCGTGCCCGCCGCCGGGTCCAGTGCGTCGAGCGCCGCCCGGTCGACGGTGGTCGCGCGCAGCACTTCCCAGTCGTGCCAACGGGTTCCGCCCGCGTCGGCGGGCACCTGCGGCCGACCGCCGATCACCACCACGTGCTCCAGGGCGCCGGTCGACTCCGGCTCGGTCAACCACTCCGAGATCTCCGCGGCGTGCGCCCGGTCCCGGAACCGCTCCACCGTCACGAGAACCCGCGCGCCGGCGCGGCGCAGCATGAACTCGATCTCGCGGTTGCGGAAGATCGGCATGAGCGGGCAGCACACCGCGCCGATCCGCAGCACCGCGAGCGCCAGCTCCACGAACTCCGCGCGGTTGGGCAGCTGGAAGGCGACCGGCTCGCCGGGCCGCACACCCAGGCGCAGCATCGCGGTCGCGGTGCGGTCCACCCGTTCGTCCAGCTCGCGCCAGGTGACCTCGGTGGTCCGGTCCGGCGCCACGTCGACCAGCGCGACCTCGTCCGGGCGTTCGACGGCCCAGCGGCGCACCCGGGCGGGCAGCGACTCGGCCGGCGGCCGGTGGCTGCCGTCGCGGACCGCGATCGGCACGCCCAACCCGGTGAGGTCGCGCAGGAAACCGGGGTAGGAGATCCGGTAGGCGTTGGGGTAGCTCAACCTGGTGTCGCCGGTGGCCGCGGAACCCGCCACCGCCAACGACATCAGCACCCGGTGGTCGTTGAAGGACGACAGCGCCGCGCCGCTCAGCCGACGCGCGCCGCGCACCACCAGCCGGTCGCCGTCGATCCGCACGTCACCGCCCATCCGGTTGAGCTGGACCATCGCCGCGACCCGGTCGGACTCCTTGAGCCGCACGTGATCCACGTGCTCGAACACCGTGTCGCCCTCGGCGAAGCACGCCAGGGTGCTCAGCACCGGAAGCATGTCCGGCACCTCGCGACAGTCCACAGTGGTCCCGTTCAGCCGCGCGCCGTCGTGCCGGATGCGCACGCCGCCGTCGACCTGCTCCAGCGGCACGCCCATGTCCCGCACGATCCGCAGGAACGCCCACTCGGGGTGGTCGGACGCGTCGCCCTCCAGGTGCGTGATGCCGTCCAGCAGCACGTCGGCCGGCCGGATCGCGGCGGCCACCACGGCGAACGCGGCCGAGCCCAGGTCGGGCGGCAGCACCAGCTCGGCGGGCGTCGCGGTCTGGTCCGGCTCGACCTCGAACCGCCGCCAGTCCGGCGACACCGCGACCCGCAGGCCGAAGCGGCGCATCATCGACACGGTCAGCTCGACGTACGGGCGCTCGTTCAGCTCGCCCGACACCTCGACCACCGTCGGACCGGTGGCGAACGGCGCGGCCAGCAGCAGCCCGGACACCCACTGGGACAGGGTTCCCGGCACGGTCACCGTTCCGCCGCGCGGTCGGCCGGGGGAGACGAGCACCGGCAGCCGGTCGCCGTCGGCCCGGATGCCCAGGTCGCGCAACGCGGTCAGCAGCGGGCCGATCGGCCTGCGCTGGAAGTACTTCTGGCCGGTGATCGTGACGGGTCGGTCGGCGAGCGCGGCCAGGCCGAGCATGAAGTACAGCGTGGTGCCGGAACTGCCGGCGGTGACGGTGTCGCGGACGGGCCGGTACCGGCCGCCGCGCACGGTGTAGCCGGTGGCGTCCTCGGTCAGGTCGGTGCCGAGGCCGTGCAGCAGGCCCCGGGTGTATCCGACGTGGCGGGCGTCGCTGACGCCGCGGATCCGGCTCTCTCCCTCGGCGAGCGAGGCGAGCACGAGTGCCCGGTGGGCGTGGTACTTCGAGGGCGGTACGGCGATCCGGCCGGTCAACGGCCCGGCGCCGCGCCGAACGTGCAGGTGCATTGGTGACTCCCGTCAGGGATCAGCCGAGGACGTCGCCGTCCAGGGAGCGAACGGGCCGGGTGCGGCGGGAGTCGACGTGCACGGACACGCGGTGCAGCCAGCGGTCCCGCCCGTCGTAGCGCGCGCGGAACGCGGTCCGGCCGTGCAGGGTGATCCGGTTGTCGACGATCGCGAGATCGCCCGTGCGCAGGGTGAACGTGCGCGCGGACCGGTCGAACGCGTGGTCGAGCTCGGCCAGCGCCTGCTTCGCCTCCTCGTCCAGCGGCTCGGTGCAGGCGAAGTCCACCTGGACGTCGGGGTCGTCCGGGTGTCCGGAGAGGACGGACGCGGGCTCGGCCGGTCCGGCCGAGTCGCCGAACGAGCGCGGCGGGTGGGTGATGAAGCGCTGCTGCGCCAACACCTCCCGGCTGCGGTCGGACACCAGCGGCAGCGCCCGGCGGATGCTGGCGGTGCGCAGGGCGGCCACGTCCTCGTGGTCGTTGCGCAGGCACAGCAGGGAGACGTAGTCGGGTCGGTGCGGGTGGAAGCCGTTCTCGATGTGCATCTTGAGCGGCGCGGAGCCCTCGTTGCCCTGGAAGTCCTCGCGGCCGGGCACCGGCACGATGTTCTGCACCAGCGCGCCGCCCTTCTCCTGGCGGAACGCGGTGATGTCGCCCAGTTGCAGGGCGGTCAGCGCGATCGAGGCGGTGGACGTCGTGGGGTGCCGTTCCACGGAGCCGGACTCCGACGGCGTCGGCGGCAACCGGTCGGCGTCGACGGGGAGACCGCTGACCACCAGCACGCCCTCCTCGCCGGGATCGCGCTGGAACCGCCGGATCGCCTCGCGGAGGTGGAGGGGGAGGGTGCAGGACAGGTCGCGCGCGGCGGCCACCCACTCCGGCGTGTCGATCAGCGCGCCCGGGTCGCCCGAGAGCGCCTCGGCGAGCGCGCGCACCACGTGCCGGTCGTCTTCGGTGAGGACCACGGTGGTCGGCTCGATCACCGACCTCGGGATGTCGGGCGGGGGCGTCATGTGGCTTCGTCCTTTCACGACCGGGTCTGCGGCCAGCCTCCCCAGGACGAACCACGCGCCACATCACCCATGCGGTCAGGTCGACCCGGAAATCACCTAGACGCCGGGTGTCCGGTGGTCGTGGGCCGACCGCAGGTCGCCCGGGGTTCGCCCCTCGCGGCGGTCGGGTTTCGGAGCCGGTGCGCGGTGGTCGCCCGCGACGGTTGGGAGGTTGTCGCCGAGTGCCGCCGGGTCGGGTTCTCCGGGTTCTCCGGGTTCGCGTTGCGGGCGGTGGCGGGTTCGCGGTTGCCGGCTCGGGCGGCCGGTGGTTGCTAAGGGCTTCCCGGCCGTGGATGCCAACTTGGGTGATGTGGGTCCGCGGGCCGGGACGCGATCGTGATCGGGCCGCCGTCGGGTCGGCGCGGCGCGTCGCACCCCCACGGGGTGCGGGCCGGAGATCGATCGAGGAGGACGACCGCGGTGGAAAGCGCATTGTCCGTCGGCCAGCAGGCTCTGTGGCTGCTGCACCGGATGGCGCCGGAGAGCGCGGCCTACAACATGGCGTGGTCGATGCGCGTCCTGGGCCCACTGGACCCGAACACCCTCGCCCGCGCGATCACCGAGGTCGCCGCCCGCCACGACCTGCTCCGCTCCCGCTTCACCGAGTCCGACGGCACCCCGCGCCGAGTGGTGGACGCCGCCGCCGCCCCACGCCTCGTGGTCCGCGACGCCGCCGGGTCGAGCACCCAGCCGGCCACCCCTGGGCCCCAGGCCCCGGCGGTCACCCAATCCTCCGCCCCGGCGGTCGCTCAGCCGTCCATCCCGGCGGTTACTCGGCCCTCCACGGCAGCGGCCACCCAATCCTTGACTCCGGCAGCCGCGCCGTCTCACCTCGAAGGATCGTTCAACAATCCTCTGATTGGACAATCCTCATCCAGTGTTGCCGCAGGTGAGCCCTCCGTGCCTCGCGCGGGTGATCGTGGGAATGAAGGATTGTTCGACAATCCGCTCGTTGAACAATCTGACGATCAGTCGCGCGAGTGTCGTGATGGCGGCCCGTCGGCGGTCGGGGGCGGTGCGGTCGATCCCTCGGCGCTGGCTCGGGCCGAGGTGGCGGTGCCGTTCCGGCTGGAGCACGAGGGGCCGGTGCGGGTGGTGCTGGTGCGGGTGGGGGTGGACGACGCCGTCCTGGTGTTCGTGGTGCACCACATCGCGATGGACTTCGGGTCGCTCGTCCGGGTGGTGCGCGAGGTGTTGGACGCCTACCGGGGCGAGCTGACCGAGAAGGAGTCCGGGCACACCTACGCCGACTTCGTGGCGGCGGAGCGCGGGTTCCTCGACTCGGACCGGGGACGGGACGCGGCCGAGTACTGGCGGACGGCGTTGGTGGGAGCGCCCACCAGCCTCGAGCTGCCGTTCGACCGACCCCGCCCCGCCCGCCCGCGGTTCCGGGGAGCCGTGCACGCCTTCCAACTCCCGCCGGACGTCGTCACGACCCTGGGTCCCACCGCGCGAGCCCTCAAGGTCACCCCGGTGCGGCACCTCATCGGGGTGTTCCAGGCGTTGCTGCACCGGCACTCCGCGCAACGCGAGTTCCTGCTGGGCTGCGACGCGCAGTCCGCCCTCTCCCTCTCCCACCGCGGCGTCGTCGGCTACTTCACCAACCGCCTCCTGCTCCGCGCCCGCTGCGTCCCCGGCGTGACCTTCCGCGACCTGGCCCGCGCGGTCGGCGAGCAGCTGAGCGCCGCGACCGCCCACGGCGACTACCCGTTCGCCCTGCTGCGGCACGCGCTGGGCCTGTCCGCGCCCTCCGACGCCACCCCGCTGGCCACGGTCGCCGTCAGCATGATCTCGGTCGACCCGTCGGACCCCCTGCTCGCCCTCGCCACCCGCGAGGACGGCCACGAGGTCGACCACGCGGGCCTGCGCCTGGTCGGCGTGGACGTGCCGCAGCAGGCCGGCCAGTTCGACCTGACCCTGGAGGTGATCCGCAGCCGCGCGGACGTGCACTGCGCCCTCAAGTACGACACCGACCTGTTCGACCGCACCACGGCCGAACGCCTCGGCGACCACTACGTGCGCCTGCTCCGGGCGGCGGCGACCGACCCCGATCGGCCGGTGGCCGCCGTGCCCCTGATGGACGAGACCGAACGCGCCCGGCTGCTCGCCTTCGCGACCGGCGGGCCGGCCCGAGGAGAACGCTCATGACGGACGAAATCGACGGCGCGCCCCGGTACCGCGTCGTGGTCAACGACGAGGGCCAGCACAGCGTCTGGCCGGTCGAGCGGGACGTGCCCGCCGGGTGGCACCCGGTCGGCGAACCGGCGTCCAAACAGGACTGCCTGTCCTGGATCGGTCTCATGTGGACGGACATCACGCCGCTGAGCGTCCGCCGCCGGCTCGACCGGGAGTCCGCGTGACGCGCCTGCTGCCCGACCTGTTCGCCGACGTCGTCGCCCGCACCCCGGACGCCGTCGCGGTCGTCGACGACCACAAATCCCTGACCTACCAAGAGCTCGACGTCGCCTCGGGGCGCGTCGCGGCCGGGTTGCTGGCCGCGGGCCACGGCCCCGGCACGGTGGTGGGCGTGCGGATGCGCCGCGCCGTCGACCTGCCCGTCGCGCTGTGGGGCATCTGGAAGGCGGGCGCGGCGTACGTGCCGCTGGACCCGGACCACCCAGAGGAGCGCGTCGCCCGGATCAAGGCCGAGTCCGGCTGCGTCGAGGTGCTGACCTCCGAGCTGGTGGCCCGGTTCGTCGCCGGGCACGAGCCGGTGCCCGCGGTACCGGTGGTCGCCGACAGCCTCGCCTACGTCCTCTACACCTCCGGTTCCACGGGCCGTCCCAAGGGCGCGATGCTCAGCCACGGCAACGTGACCAACCGCGTTCTGACCACGGTGGCCGACCGCGACCTCGGTCCCGAGGACCGCTGGCTCCAGAAGAGCGCGCTGCCCTTCGACGCCTCCGTCACCGAACTCTTCTCGCCACCGGTCAGCGGCGGCGTGCTGATCATGGCGCCGGACGGCGCGGAACGCGACGCCCGCACCATGCTCGAGGCGGTGATCCGGCACCGGGCCACGGTGTTGCAGACCGTGCCGTCGGTGCTGCGCCTGCTGGTCGCCGAACCGCTGCTGCGCGAGTGCACGACGCTGCGCTGGATGTCCACCGGCGGCGAGCTGCTGCACGCCGAGCTGTGCCACCGGGTGTGGGACCTGCTCCCGGACGTCGTGCTCTGGAACACCTACGGCCCGACGGAGTGCTGCGTCGACCAGACCCAGCTGCTGTGCGACCCGGCGCTGACGACGGGACCGGTGCCGATCGGCCGGCCGCTCGACGGGTGCCACATCCTGGTGGTGGACGAGTTCGGCGAGCTGGTACCGCTGGGCGTGCCGGGTGAGCTGTGCGTCGGCGGCGTCCAGGTCGGCTGGGGTTACGGGGCCCACTCCGCGCTGACCGCCGAGAAGTACGTGCCGAACCCCTACGGGGAGCCGGGTTCGCGGATGTACCGCACCGGCGACCGGGTGCGCTGGCGCGACGACGGCGTGCTGGAGTGGCTCGGCAGGCTGGACGGGCAGATCAAGGTCAACGGCGTCCGGATCGAACCGGCCGAGGTGGAGACCGCGCTGCTCGGGCACCCCGAGGTCAAGGCGGGCGCGGTGGTCGCGGTGCCGTCGGGCGAGGACAAGCGGTTGGTGGCGTTCGTCGTCACCCGCACCGAGGTCGCGCCCGGCGAGCTGAGGTCGTTCCTGCGGGACCGGCTGCCCGACTACCTGGTGCCGACGCTGTTCGTGCCGCTGGACGACCTGCCGGTCACCCTGGGCGGAAAGCCGGACCGGTCGGCGCTGCGCGCGCTGGACCTCTCCGAGCACACCGCGACGCACGGCTGGCTCGCGCCCGCGACCCCCGAGGAGCGGACCGTCGCGCGAGTGTGGGCGGACCTGCTCGACGTGGCCGACGTCGGCGCGGAGGACGACTTCTTCCAGCGCGGCGGCCACTCCCTGCTGATCACCCGGCTCGCCGAGCGGCTGCGCGCGGCCACCGGGCGCGACGTCGGGCTGCGCGACCTGTTCTCCGCCACCACGGTCCGCGCCCAGGCCGCGCTCGTGGCCGCCGCGGCGCCGATGGCCTCCGCGCCCGAGCGGCCGGCGGCCCGACCGGACCGGCTGCCGCTGTCCCACGGCCAGCAACGCCTGTGGTTCCTGGAACAACTGCGCCGGGGCGACCAGGAGTACGTGGTGCCGGTGTTCCTCACGGTACCCGCCGACGTGCACACCGACACCGTGCGGAAGGCGCTGGACGCGCTGGCCGAGCGGCACGAGGTGCTGCGCACCCGCTACCCGTCGCACGATTCCGAGCCGTACCAAGAGATCGACGCGCCGGCGCCGGTCGGATTCCGCGCCGTGGAACAACACCCGGACCACGCGGTCGAGGTGTTCGCGGGCGAGATCGCGCGCGGGTTCGACCTGGAGCACGGCCCGGTGTGGCGGGCGCTGCTGGTCCGCCGCCCGGGCGAGGCCGGTCGACTGCTGATCACGTTGCACCACATCGCGTGCGACGGCCGGTCGGTGGTCGTGCTGTCCGACGAGTTCCGCCGGCTGTGCGCGGGGGAGGAGCTGCCCGCGCCGTCCGGCCAGTACGCGGACCACGCGCTGCGCCAACGCGGCGCCCGGACCGAGGTGCTCGACGCGCAGTCCGCGCACTGGCGCGAAGAACTGGCCGGTGTGCCCGCGCTGGAGCTGCCCACCGACCGACCCCGCGCGACCGAACGGGATTCGCGCGGCGCGGCGCTCGACTTCACCCTCACGCCCGCCGAGGCCGAGGCGCTGGTGGCGTTCGGCCGGGCGCACGGCGCGACCCCGTTCATGACCCTGCTGACCGTGTTCGACGTGCTGCTGGCCCGCTACAGCGGTTCCTGGGACTTCGCCGTGGGCACCCCGGTGTCCGGCCGCGACCGGGACGCCGACGACGTGGTCGGCTTCTTCCTCAACTCGCTGCCGCTGCGCAACCGCGTCCGTCCACATCGGACGTTCACCGAGGCGTTGGCGGACACCAGGGCCGCGTGCGCGGCGGCGTTCGGCAACGCCGACATCGCCTTCGAGCGGCTGGTGGAGGAGCTCGGCACGGACCGCGACCTGTCCCGCACCCCGGTGTTCCAGGTGATCTTCGACCTGCACGAGGGCGGCGTGGCCGCGACCAACGCCGAGTCCGACGCGCTGCTGGGCGAGATCTGGCGCACCGCCAAGACCGACCTGACGCTGATCGCGCGCCGGCACCCCGACGGCGGCGTCCAGGGCATCCTGGAGTACGCCACCGCGCTGTTCGACGAGGGCACGATCCGCAGGCTGGGCGCGAACTTCGCGACCTTGGCCGCGGCACTGGTGGCCGCACCGGACGTGCCGGTCGCCGCGGTGGCGCTGGTCGCGCCCGACGAACTGGACCTGTTGGTGCGCCGGTGGAACGACACCGCCGACGCCCTGCCCGCCGCGCCTGTGCACCGGATGATCAGCGAGTGGGCGGCCGAGGTGCCGGGCGCGACCGCGCTCGTCTCGGCCGGAATGCCGACCACCTTCGAGGAGCTGGAGGTGCGGGCCAACAAGTTCGCGCACGTGCTGCTCGCGGCGGGCGCGGGACCGGAGACCGTGGTCGGCGTGCTGCTGGAACGCGGTGTCGACCTGGTGGCGTGCCTGCTCGGCGTGTGGAAGGCGGGCGCCGCGTACGTGCCGCTGGACCCGTCGTTCCCGGCGGACCGGGTGGAACTCGTGCTGGCCGACTCGGCGGCGGCCGTCGTGGTCACCGACTCGACGCTGGAGCGCTCGGTCGGCGGGTTCGCCGGCCGCCGGCTCGTGGTCGACCGTGACGCCGCCGAGATCGCCCGCGCCTCGTTCCTGCCGCCCGACGTCGAGGACGACCTCGACCGGTTGGCCTACGTGATCTACACCTCCGGCTCGACCGGTCGGCCGAAGGGCGTGGCGGCGCACCACCTCGGGCTCGCCAACTATCTGCTGTGGACGATCGAGGCCTACGCGTCCCGGGGCGCGGGCGGCGCGCCGCTGTTCTCCTCGCTCGCGTTCGACCTCGCGCTGCCGAACCTGTTCACCCCGCTGCTCACCGGCCAGCCGGTGCACCTGCTCGACCACGACCTGGACCTGGCGAAGCTGGGCCGGGCGCTGGTCGAGGCCGCGCCGTTCTCGTTCATCAAGGCCGCGCCCGCGCAGCTGGAACTCGTGCTGCATCAACTGGAGGGCGAGCCGCCGACCCCGCTGGCCGCCGTGGTGAGCGCGGCGGGCGACTGGGTGCCGGCGTCGTTGGCGCAGCGCTGGCGTACCGCGACGGGACAGCCGGACACCCGGTTCACCGGCGAGTACGGGCCGACCGAGATCACCGTGGGCAACTCGCTGTTCGACGCGGACACCCCCTGGGAGGGCGAGTACCTGTCCATCGGCACGCCCATCCCGAACACCACCATGCTCGTGCTGGACGAGTTCCTGCGGCCCGCGCCGATCGGCGTGGTCGGCGAGATCCACGTGGGCGGCGTCGGCGTGGCGCGCGGCTACACCGGAAACCCCGTGCTGACCGCGGAGAAGTTCGTGCCCGACCCGTTCGGGCCGCCGGGTTCCCGGCTCTACCGCACCGGCGACCTCGGCCGCGTCACGGCCACCGGCGACGTCGAGTTCCGCGGCCGCGCCGACAACCAGGTCAAGATCCGGGGCTTCCGGGTCGAGCTGGGCGAGGTCGAGGCCGCGCTGCTCGCGCACCCCGAGGTGCGGGAAGCCGTGCTGGTGCACGACACCGCGGCCGGCCGGCTGATCGGCTACCACGTCGGCGACCCGGACCCGGCGCAGCTGAGGGCGTTCCTCGCGGCCCGGATGCCCGCGCACCAGGTGCCCGACGCGCTGGTGCCGCTGGACGCGTTCCCGTTGACCGCCAACGGGAAGGTGGACCGCAAGGCGCTGCCCGACCCCGGAACCCCGGCAGAGGCGCAGGTCGAGGACGCGGTGACGCCGCTCCAGGAGCAGCTGCTGGCGATCTGGTCGCGGGTGCTGGGCGAGCAGGTCCGGCCGCACGACAACTTCTTCGCGCTGGGCGGGCACTCGCTCGTCGCCGCCAAGCTGGCCTCGCTGATCCGCCGCGAACTCGGCTACGACATCGGCGTGCGCGCGCTGTTCGACCGACCGACCGTCGCGGGTTTGGCGGCCCTCATCGAGGACGCCGAGCGACCACCGGGCGAACCCACCACGACCACCGGTCCGATCGAAGGGCGACTGGCATGACCACGCACCACACCGGAACGTCCGCCGAACCGGGCGCGATCACGCCCGCCGACCGCACCCGACCGCTGCCGCTGTCGTTCGGCCAGCGCCAGTTGTGGTTCCTCAACCGGCTGGCGCCCGACAGCGCGGAGTACCTGGTGCCGCTGGTGCTGCGGCTGCGCGGTCCGCTCGACGTGGCGGCACTGCGCCGCGCGTGGACCACGATCGTCGCCCGGCACGAGATCCTGCGCACCCGGCACGAGCTGGTCGGCGACCAGCCGGTGCAGGTGGTCGACCCGGCGGGCGCGCCCAGCTGGGAGGTCGTGGACCTGGCCGACGTGCCGGCCGACGACCGGGAGGCCGCCGCGCGGGACCGGGCCGACACCGAGTCGCGGACGCCGTTCGACCTGGAGCACGACCACCCGCTGCGGATCACCCTGATCCGGGTGCACGACGAGGAGCACCTGCTGGTCGCGGTGTTCCACCACGTCGCGTCCGACCAGGTGTCCCAGCAGATCCTGCTGGGCGAGCTGGGCGCGTGCTACCACGCGCACCTGCTGGACCTGCCCGTGCCGCTGCCCGAGCCCGCCGTGCAGTACGCGGACTTCGCGGCGTGGCAGCAGGACTGGTTCTCGCCCGAGCGGGTCGAGCCGGACCTGCGGTACTGGCGGGAGAAGCTCGCGAACCCGCCGCGACTCGAGCTGCCGACCGACCGGCCCCGACCCGCCGTGCGCGGCTGGGCCGGCGCGGCGGTGGAGGCCGTGGTGCCCGCGGCGACCGCGAAGGCGTTGCGGGACCTGGCGATCTCGCGCAACGCGACGTCGTTCATGCTGCTGCTGACCGCGTTCCAGTGCTACCTCGCCCGGATCACCGGTCAGGACGACATCACCGTCGGCACCGTGGTCTCCGGCCGCACCGACCCCGGCCTGGCCGGCACGCTCGGCTACCTGATCGACAACCTGGTGCTGCGGGCCTCCGTCGACGCCGACCAGTCCTTTGTGGACTTCCTGGTGGCGAACCGGGGTACCGTGCTGGACGCGTTCGACCACCGGGACGTGCCGTTCGCCCGGCTGGTGGACGACCTCCAGCCCGAGCGCGACCTGTCGATCACGCCGCTGTTCCAGGCCGCCTTCACCACCCACGAGCTGCCGCCCGGCCCGGCCGAGGTCGCCGGGGTGCGCATCGAGCACGTCGAGCAGTCCTGGCAGGTCGCCAAGGTCGACCTCGCGCTGCGGGTCGCCGACCTCGCGGACGGCTCGCTCGGCACCGTGTTCGAGTACGCGACCGTCCTGTTCGACCGGGCCACGGTCGAGCGGATGGCGGGCCACTTCACCCGGTTCCTCACCGCGATCGCGGCCGACCCGGGAACCTCGGTGGGAGCGCTGGACTTCCTCTCGGCCGAGGAACGCTCCCTGCTGCTCGGTCGTTCGGACCACCCGGTGCCGACGCCGGACCGGGCGCTGCACGAGCTGTTCGCCGACCACGTCGTCGGCACGCCCGACGCGACCGCCGTGGTGGCGGGCGAGGACCGGCTGAGCTACGCGGAGTTGGACGGCCGGGCCAACCGGCTCGCGCACCACCTGCGCTCGCTGGGCGTCGACCGCGGCGACCTGGTCGGCGTGAGCCTGGACCGCGACGGCGACCTGGTGCCCGCGCTGCTGGGCGTGACCAAGTCCGGCGCGGCCTACCTGCCGCTGGACCCGGCGTACCCGGCCGACCGGCTCGGCTTCATGATCGCCGACGCCCGGGTGCGGGTGGTCGTCACCACCTCGCGGCACCTGGAGGCGGTGCGGGCCGTCCACAGTGGACAGGTCGTGCTGCTGGACGACGACGCGCTCACCGCGCACCCGGCGACCGTGCCGGAGGTGGCGTCGGAGCCGGGCGACCTGGCGTACGTCATCTACACCTCGGGGTCGACCGGTCGGCCCAAGGGCGTGCGCGTCACGCACGCCAACGTGGCACGGCTGTTCACCGCGTCGGACCGGCACCTCGGGTTCGGGCCGCACGACACCTGGTCGCTGTTCCACTCCTACTCGTTCGACGTCTCGGTGTGGGAGCTGTGGGGCGCGCTGCTGCACGGCGGCACGCTGGTCGTGGTGCCGTTCGCGGTGTCCCGCTCGCCGGAGGACTTCCTGGCGCTGCTGGTGGACAACGGCGTGACGGTGCTGTCCCAGACCCCGTCGGCGTTCCGCGGCCTGGTGGCGCTGGCGAACGACGAGCGGTGGGACCACTCCGCGCTGCGCGCCGTGGTGTTCGCGGGCGAGAAGCTCGAACCCGTCGACCTCGCGCCGTGGGTCGCGCGGTTCGGCCTGGACCGGCCCGAGCTGGTCAACATGTACGGCATCACCGAAACCACCGTGCACTCGACGTTCCACCGGCTCACCGCCGACGACCTGCTGCCGGGCGCGCCCAACCGGGTCGGCTTCCCGTTGGACGACCTCACGATCCGGCTGCTGGACCGCGCCGGCCGGTTGGTGCCGCTCGGCGTCACCGGCGAGATCCACGTGGGCGGACCGGGTGTCACCGCGGGCTACCTGGACCGGCCGGAGCTGACCGCGCAGCGGTTCGTGCCCGACCCGTTCGGGCCGGCGGACGCCGTGGTCTACCGCAGCGGCGACCTGGCGCGCCGGCTGCCCGACGGGAGCCTGGAGTTCCTCGGCCGGTCGGACCGGCAGGTCAAGCTGCGCGGGTTCCGCATCGAGCTGGGCGAGATCACCGCGGCGCTGACCGCGGTGCCGGGCGTGCGCGAGGCGGTCGTGGTGCTGCGCGAGGACCGGCCCGGCGACAAGCGGCTGGTCGCCTACCTGGTGGGGGAGCAGGTCCCGGACCCGGCCGCGCTGCGGGAGGCGCTGGGCGCGACGCTGCCCGAACACATGGTGCCCGCCGCGTTCGTCGGCGTGGCCGCGATCCCGTTGACCCCCAACGGGAAGCTGGACGAGCGCGCGCTGCCCGCGCCGGACGAGACCGCGATGCGCGGCCAGGCCGAGGTCGTCGCACCGCGCACGCCCACCGAGGCCAGGCTGGCGGCGGTGTTCCGCGACGTGCTGGAGGTCGGCGCGGTCGGCGTGCACGACGGGTTCTTCGACCTGGGCGGCGACTCGATCCGCGCGGTGTCGCTGGTCGGGTCGCTGCGGGTCGGCGGGTTCGACGTGTCGGTGCGGGACGTGTTCGAGCACCGCACGGTCGCGAGGCTCGCCGAGTTCGTGGACGGGCTGGTCGGCGACACGCCGGACGTCGCGCCGGTGGAGCGGTTCGCGCTGATCTCGGAGGACGACCGGGCTGCGCTGCCCGCCGACGTGGTCGACGCCTACCCGATGACCCGGTTGCAGGTCGTGATGCTGGTGGAGATGCTGGCCAGCAACGACGACGCGACGTCGTACGAGAAGGCGGGCAACCACTACCACAACGTGAGTTCCTTCAAGGTCAAGGACTCCGCCGGGTTCGACCCCGACGCGCTGTTCGGCGCGGCCGCGGAACTGGTGCGCAACCACGAGATCCTGCGCACCTCGCTGCACCTCGAGGGCTTCTCGACGCCGATGCAGCTGGTGCGCGAGCACGCCGTGCTGGAGACCGGGCACCGTGACCTGCGCGGGTTGAGCCGGGCGGAGGCCGAGGCGTCGATCCGCGAGTGGACCGTGGACGAGCGGCGGCGGTCGTTCGACCTGGGTCGGCCCTCGCTGCTGCGCTACTTCGCGCACGTGGTGGACGACGGCTGGTGGGTGTCGATCACCGAGTGCCACCCTATCCTGGAGGGGTGGAGCTTCCACACCCTGCTGATGCGCCTGCTGACCGCGTACTTCGAGTTGCAGGCGGGCAAGCCGGTGTCGATGCCACCGCCGCCCACCACCGTCCGGTTCGCCGACGCGGTGGCCGCCGAGCTGACCGCGCTGGAGTCCACTTCGGACCGCGAGTACTGGCGGGACCTGGTGCGCGGCACGCCGAAGCTCGAGCTTCCGGCGACGTGGGCGTCCGACGAACCCGTCGAGCGGTACCGGCTCGCGGCGTCGATCACCGACCTGATGACCCCGTTGCGCGACGTGGCGCGGCGCGCGGACGTGCCGCTCAAGGCCGTGACGCACGCGGCGTACCTCAGCGTGCTGGCGATGCTGACCGACGAGGAGCGGTTCACCGCGGGCATCGTCTGCGACACCAGGCCCGAGCTGCTGGGCGCCGACCGGGTCGCGGGCCTGTACCTCAACACCGTGCCGTTCACGTTCGACCGCGAGGCGTCGACGTGGCGCGAGCTCGTGAAGCGGACGTTCGCCGGGCACGTGGAGATGTGGCCGCACCGCCGGTTCCCGCTGCACGAGATGCACCGCGAGGTCGGCGCGACGACCCGGCTGGTCGACACGTTCTTCATCTACCTGGACTTCCACGTGGTCGACGCGGACATGGTCGAGCACGACACGGTGATGGACGACAGCCCCAACGAGTTCGACCTGACGATCACCAACATGCGCGACGCGTTGTTGTTGGACACCAACACCGGCGTGCTGAGCCGGGCCAACGGCGAGCGGCTGCTCGGGTTGTACCGGGCCGTGCTGGAGGCCATGGTCGCCGACCTCGACGGCGACGCGCACGCCACGTTCCTGGCGCCCGCCGAGCGGGAACTCCTGCTGCACGGGTGGAATCGCACCGACGCGCCGCTGCCGTCGGTCGGCGTGGTGGAGCAGGTCCGCGCGGTGGCCCGGCGCACGCCCGACGCGATCGCCGTGGTGGACGACCGGGAGGCGCTCACCTACCGCGAGCTGGTCGGCCGGGCGAGCGCGGTGTCCGCGCGGCTGGACCTGCCCGTCGGGTCGGTGGTCCCGGTGCTGGCCGACGCGGGCGCGGGTTTCGTCACGGCCGTGTTGGGCGTGCTGGGCGCGGGTTGCGCCTACATCCCGTTGGACACCGACGCGCCGGCGGCCCGGATCGGCGGGATGCTCGCCGACAGCGGGGCTTCCGTCGTCCTCGTCGCGCCCGAGTACCTCGGGCTGCTGACCGCGGCGACCGCCGACCGGCCCGTCACCGCGATCGTGCTGGACGACGCGGCGCACGCCGAGAACGAGTGGGTGCCGCCGCTGGGTGACGAGCAGGACCTGGCGTACGTGATCTACACGTCCGGTTCGACCGGGGCGCCCAAGGGCGCGATGGTGCACCGGCGCGGCATGGCGAACCACCTGCTGGCCAAGGTCGAGGACCTGGAGCTGACCGACGCGGACTCGGTGGTGCAGAACGCGCCGCTGACGTTCGACGTGTCGGTGTGGCAGATGCTCGCGCCGCTGATCGTCGGCGGTCGGGTGCGCGCGGTCACGCGGGTGACCGCCGCCGATCCGAGCGCGCTGTTCTCCTTGGTGGACAAGGAGGATGTGGCGATCCTGGAGGTCGTGCCGTCGTTGCTGCGCGCGGCGCTGGACGACTGGGACGCGGGCGCGCCGCTGCCGGACCTGACCGGGTTGCGCCGGCTCGTGGTGACCGGCGAGGCGTTGCCGCCCAGTTTGTGCGTGCGGTGGTTCGCCCGGTTCCCCGGCGTGCCGATGGTGAACGCCTACGGGCCCACCGAGTGCTCCGACGACGTGACGCACGCGTTCCTCGCCGCGGACACGCCGTTCGACCGGCCGCTGACCCCGATCGGCCGGCCGATCCGCAACACCCGGCTGTACGTGCTCGGGCCCCGTCGGCACCCGGTGCCGATCGGAATTCCGGGCGAGCTGTACGTGGGCGGCGCCGGTGTCGGGCGCGGGTACCTCAACGATCCGGCGACGACCGCGCGGGCGTTCGTGGACGACCCGTTCGAACCCGGCCTGCTCTACCGCACCGGCGACCGCGTGCGGTACCGGGCGGACGGGCAGTTGGAGTTCCTGGGGCGGCGGGACAACCAGGTCAAGATCCGCGGTCGGCGGGTCGAGCTGGGCGAGGTCGAGGCGGCGCTGCTGGCGGTGCCCGGTGTGCGGGACGCGGCCGCGGCGATCCACGCCGATCGGCTCGTCGGGTACCTGGTCGGCTCGGTCGGGCCGGAGGCGGTGCGGTCCGCGTTGGCGGTGGCGCTGCCCGAGCACCTGGTGCCGACCGCGCTGGTGCCGCTGGCCGAACTTCCGTTGACGCCCAACGGGAAGGTGGACCGCAAGGCGCTGCCCGCGCCCGGTCGGGCGGCGTTGGCCGGTGGGGTGCTGGTGCCGGCGCGGACGCCCGAGGAGGTCGCGCTGGCCGAGGTGTGGCGGACCGTGCTGAAGCTGGACGACGTGGGTGTCGAGGACGACTTCTTCGCGGTCGGCGGTGACTCGATCCGGACGTTGACGCTGGTGTCGGCGATGCGGGTGGCCGGGTTCCCGTTCACCGTGCGGGACGTGTTCGAGCACCGGACGATCGCCCGGCTCGCCGGCGCCGGTACGTCCACTGTGGATGGTCGGTCGCTGGTGTGGCTGAACCCCGGTGGTGGTCGGGACGCGGTGTACTGCGCGCACCCGCAGGGTGGCGGGGTGCACTGGTTCGTCGGCCTGGCCGACGCGATCGGCGCGGACCGGCCCGTGGGCGCGTTCGAGGCGCCGGACGAGGTGGGGCGCGGTCCGGTGGACCTGGCCGCGCTCGCCGCCCGGTACCTGGCGGAGATCACCGGGTCCGGGCCGCTGCACCTGGTGAGCTGGTCGTCCGGGGCGACGCTGGCGTGGGAGATGGCGCGGCAGCTGGAGGACGCGGGTCGGCCGGCGTCGAGCCTGGTGCTGATCGACCCCACGGGCGATCCGACGGGCGCGCCGCAGGTGGCGACCCGGGACGTGCTGTCGGACCGCATCGCCGCGGTGCTCGCGACCGGGGTGTCGGTGGACGACCCCGAGCTGCGGGAGTTGTTGGCGGAGGCGGGTGTGCGTGAAGTGGTGCTCGACCGGGACGCGCTGGTGACCCAGATCGACCGGATGCGCGAGCTGGCGGCGGCGATGTCGGCGTACCGGTACCCGGTGGGCACGACGCCGGTGCACCTGGTGATCAGCGATGAGTGCGCGGTCGACCACCCGGTGCGGCGCGGGTTCGGGTACGAGCGGTACCTGGAGCGGTGGCGCGAGCTGGCGGCGGGCGGCGTGACGGTGCACCGCGTCGAGGGCGACCACCACGGCGTGCTGGCCGCGCCGGACACGGTGGCCCTGCTGGACGGCCTGGGCGTGCCGCGGGGTGACCGATGATCGCGGGGCGTCCGCCGACCACGACGCGACGGGTGTTCGCACCGCGGTCGAGTGACGCGTCCCGATCGGTCGCTGAGTCGGGCACGCAGGATCGGCTGGCGGGTGCCGGATCGCCATGGGTGTCGCACGCGGCATCGCCGGGAGAATCCGCAGCCGCGTTCTGCCCCGGCTGGTCGGCTTCGGGTGAGCGGCAACGGGCATTGCGTCGGGTGTTCGCGGCGCAGTCGGCCGATGCGTGGGCATCGCCCGCCGATGCCAGTGCGCCGGACCCCGCGCCGCGACCCCGGCCGACCCGGCGACCGGCATCGCGCTGGTGGCCGAGTCCGCGCCGACCATCAGGTGCTGGGGCGTGCCCGACCACTCGTGGCGATGAGCCGGACAGTGCGCGGGACTTGGTGCTGCCGGGTGCTTCGGCGGCCGCCTGGCGCGGTGGTCGGGTTCGCCGGTCGGCTGGTTCGGGTGTGCTGCCGTGCGGGTTGCGGCGGGTGTTCGCACTGCGGTCGTGCGCCGCGCAGGCATCGCCCGGCGCGCGGTCCGGGGTCTCGTCGGCGTGGTCCGGTGAGTGGGACGTGCGGCCGGCCGGGCGGGGTGCGCGGTGACCGCCGTGCGGCCGGAGGGGGTCCGGGTGCCGACGTTGCGCGGCAACAAGGACTTCCGGCGGTTGTGGTTGGGCGCGGGGTTGTCGTTCATGGGGTCGCAGGTCAGTGCCTGCGCCTACCCGCTCGTCGTGCTGTGGTCCGGTGGGTCCGCCGTCGTCGCCGGGTTGGTGGCGTCGGTCGCGCAGTTGCCCTACCTGCTCGTGCAGTTGCCCGCCGGCGTCCTCGCCGACCGGGTCGACCGGCGGCGGTTGATGGTGGTGTGCGACGTCGGGCGGCTCGTGGTGATCGGCACCGTGCCCGCGTCCTTCCTGCTCTACGGGATCCTGCCGTGGTACCTGGCGCTGGTCGGGTTCGTGGAGGGCGCGTTCACCGTCGCCTACCGGATCGCCGAGCGCACCGCCCTGCCCAGCCTGGTGGAACCCGAACTGCTGCTGCCCGCCACCGCGCGCAACGAGGCGCGGGAACGGGCGGCCGGGTTGCTCGGGCAGCCCGCGGCCGGCGCGCTGATGTGGCTCTCCGCCTGGTCGCCGTTCGTGTTCACCGCGCTGTCCCACCTCGCCGCCCTCGGCACACTGCTGCGGATCAAGGGTCGGCTCCAGGAGGAACGGGTGGTCGCACCGCGACGGGTGTTCGCGGAACTCGCCGAGGCCGGCGTGTGGATGTGGCGGCAGCACTTCGCGCGGGCCGCGGTCGGGTTGATCGCGGCGAGCAACCTGCTGTTCCAGATCCTGGTGCTGGCCGTGCTGGTGATCGTCAAGGCGGGCGGCGGCACGACGCTCACCGCCACGTTGGTGACCAGCGCGGCCGGGGTCGGCGGTGTGCTCGGCGCGCTGAGCGGACCGCGCTGGGTCGAGCGGGTCAGCCTGGCGCGGATGGTGGTGGGCGCGAACCTGGCGTGGACGCTGCTGGTGCCCGTGCTGGCGTTCAGCGACGAGCCGGTGGTGCTGGGCCTGGTGTTCGGGCTCGCCGCGTACGTCGGCGCGGTCTGGACCGTCGGGATCAGCGGGCACCTGCTGGTGATCGTGCCGATGGAGATGCGCGGCCGGATCGCGGGCATCGCCACCCTGATCGCGTACGGACCGCTGGCGTTCGGCTCGGCCCTCGGCGGGGTCGCGCTGGAGCGGTTCGGCGTGGCCGGGACCGTCATCGCGGTGGCGGGCGCGATGGCACTGCTGACACTGCTCGCCGCGCTGGGCAAGGGAATCCGGTCGGTCGACCGGGCCGTCGCGCCCTAGCAACCCGGCCGCCGGCCCTGGCAACGGGGTCGCCGGCTCCCACAACCGGGCCGCCGGCCTTGGCGGCCAACTCCCGACAACCGGGCCGTCGGCTCCGGCAAGGGGGCGCGGCCTGGCAAGCGGGCCGCTGGACCTCGAAACGGAGCCGTCGGACCTGGCAAGGGCCGCCGCGCCCTGGCTACCGGGCCGCTGGACTCCGAAACGGGGCCATCGGGCTTGGCGGGCCGTCGGACCTGGCAAGCGGTCGCCGCGCCCTGGCTACCGGGCCGCTGGACCTCGAAACGGGGCCGTCGGACTTGGCAACGGGGCCGTCGGCTCCGGCAACGGGGCTGCGGGGCCTAACAGCCGGGCCGCCGGACCTGGCGGCCGAGACACAACGGCCCTACAACGGGTCGTCCGCGCCGTCGCGGGCGACCGGAAACAACCGTCCCACCGAACCTTGGAGTGGCCATGTCCGACGTCCGTCGGGAGAACGGGAGCGCCGCGGCGCCGTACCCGCTGGTGGGTGCGGAGAGCCGGACCGGGCGTTCGGCGGTCGCCGTCGGCGGCGCCGTGATCGGACCCGACACGTTCACCCTCATCGCCGGGCCGTGCGCGGTCGAGTCGGCCGAGCAGACGCTGGAGGCGGCCCGGATGGCGAAGGCCGCCGGCGCGGTCCTGTTGCGCGGCGGTGCTTTCAAGCCCCGCACCTCGCCCTACTCGTTCCACGGTCTCGGCCCCGCCGGGTTGCGCATCCTCGCCGACGTCCGCGAGGAGACCGGGTTGCCGATCGTCACCGAGGTGCTCGACACCCGCGACGTCGACCTGGTCGCCGCGCACGCCGACATGCTCCAGATCGGCGCGCGCAACATGCAGAACTTCGCGCTGCTGCGGGCAGTCGGCGCGGCGGGTCGGCCGGTGCTGCTCAAGCGCGGCCTGTCCGCGACCGTGGACGAGTGGCTGATGGCCGCCGAGTACGTGGCGGCGTCCGGCTGCCTCGACATCGTGCTGTGCGAACGCGGCATCCGCACGTTCGAGCGCAGCACCCGCAACACCCTCGACATCGCGGCCGTGCCGGTGGCCCGGGCGCTGACCCACCTGCCGGTGGTGGTCGACCCGTCGCACTCGGGCGGTCGCCGCGACCTGGTGCTGCCGCTGAGCCGGGCCGCGATGGCGGTCGGCGCGGACGGGCTGATCATCGAGCTGCACCCGCGCCCGGCCACCGCGCTGTGCGACGGCGCGCAGGCGCTCGGCCCCGCCGACATGGACGCGCTGGCGGGCCTGGTGCAGGAAGTGCCGCTGCTGACCGGTCGGGTGGCGACCGGTGGCGCGTCCGCACCCCGGCCGGTCGCCCGGTGAACCGCGTCCGCCCGACCCCTCGACCGCCCGGGAGCCCGGCATGCCAGTGATCTCCGCGCCGCAGGAGTTCAACGTGGACGACCTCTACGTCGACCTGTCCGGGGTGCTCGGCGGCACGCTGTTCCTCAAGTGCGAGGGCTTGAACCTCGCGGGCTCGGTCAAGCTCAAGGCCGCCGCGGCGATGATCGGCGCGGTGGAGGAGCTGGGCCTGGTCGGCCCGGACACCACGATCGTCGAGTCCTCGTCGGGCAACCTCGGCGTGGCGCTGAGCATGATCGCGGCCAACCGGGGCCACCGCTTCGTGTGCGTCACCGACATCCGGTGCAACCCGGCCGCGGTCCGGTTGATGCGGGCGTTCGGCGCGCGCGTCGACGTGGTCGACACCGAGGCGGGCGACCGGGGTTACCTCGGCGCGCGGCTGGACCACGTGCGGGCGATGTGCGCCGCGGACGACAACTGCCTGTGGCTCAACCAGTACGCGAACCCGGACAACTGGCGCGCGCACTACCGGACCACCGGACCGGAGATCCTGCGCCGGTTCCCGGAGGTGGACGTGCTGTTCGTCGGCGCGGGCACCACCGGCACGCTGATGGGTTGCGCCCGGTACTTCCACGACCAGGGCCACCCGGCGACGGTGGTGGCGGTGGACGCGGCGGGCTCGGTGACGTTCGGCGACACGCCGGGGCGCCGGCTGATACCGGGACTGGGCGCGGGCGTGCGACCGGAGATCCTCGAACCATCCTATGTGGACGAAGTGGTGCACGTGGCCGAGCCGGACGCCATCCGGGTGTGCCGCGACCTCGCGGCGCGCGGCTTCCTGTTCGGCGGCTCCACCGGCACCGTGCTGGCCGGCGCGGCCGGGTGGTTGGCGGCCAACGGCGCGCGCACCGCCGTCGCCGTGTCACCCGACCTCGGCGAGCGCTACCTGGACTCGATCTACGACGACGACTGGCTGGCCGCCAACTACGGACCCGAGGTCCTGGCGGCCCCGAACGGAAGGGCAGGACACCGATGAGCACGACGATCACCGGGCGCAGGGCGAGGATCAAGGAGTTGGCGGTCGCCGCCTTCGAGGTGGACGCGGACGAGTTGACCGAGCGGACCCGGTTCGTGGACGACCTGGGCGTGGACTCGCTGAGCGCCATCGACCTGCTCGCCGCGCTGGAGAAGGAGTTCGACGTCGAGATCGACCAGGAGGACGTGGTCCGCCTGGTCACCCTGGACGCGGTCTACGAGGTCGTGGCCGAGGCCGCCGGCTGGGACCGGGACTGATGCCCGCCGACGACGCCCGCCGGGTGGTCGTGACCGGGATGGGCGTGGTGTCGAGCATCGGCGTCGGGTCGGCGGACTTCACCGCCGGCCTGCGCGCCGGCCGCTCGGGCGCGGGACCGGCGACGGCGTTCGACGCCACCGGTTTTCCGTCCGACGTGGTGTGCGAGGTCGCCGACTTCACGCCGTCCCGGTGGCTGCGCGCGCTCGACCCCGCCGATCTCGGCCGGGCCGCCCAGTTCGCCGCCGCCGCGGCCCGGATGGCGGTGGCCGACACCGACCTGGCCGTGCTGCGGGATCGGCGCGGGCTGGTGTCGATCGGCACGACCAACGGCGAGTCGCAGGACGTGGACGCGCTCACCACGGCCGAGGTCCGGGGCCGGCCGCTGGACCCGGTGGCCGCGCGACGGGTGTCCAGCCGCGGCATCGCCACCTCCGTCGCCACCGAGCTGGGACTGTCCGATGTGGACGCCTACGTGATCGGGACGGCGTGCTCGGCGGGCAACTACGCCATCGGCGACGGCGTGGACGCGCTGCGGCACGGGCACGCCGAGTACGCGGTGGTCGGCGGCGCGGACGCGATCAGCCGCAAGACCTTCGCCGCGTTCCACCGGCTCGGCCTGATCGCGAAGGACGCGTGCCGCCCGTTCGACCGGGGCCGCAAGGGGATCCTGACCGGTGAGGGCGCGGGCGTGCTGCTGCTGGAGACGCTGGCCTCGGCACGGGCGCGCGGCGCGCGGATCCACGCCGAGGTGCTGGGCTACGGGCTCACCTGCGACGCCGACCACCCGGTGTCGCCGTCGCGGTCGGGCATCGCCCGGTGCATGCGGTCCGCGCTGGACGACGCGGGCGTGAAACCCGAGGAGGTCGGCTTCGTCTCCGCGCACGGCACCGGCACGAAGCTCAACGACCGCACCGAGTGCGAGGCGTTGCGCGACGTCTACGGCGACGCACCGCCACCGCTGGTGGGCCTGAAGTCCATGCTGGGCCACGCGATGGGCGCGGCCTCGGCCATCGCCGCGATCGCCTGCTGCCTCGCGCTGACCGAGGGGTTCATCCCGCCCACGATCAACCACCGCGAGACCGACCCGGCGTGCGAGGTCGACTGCGTGCCCAACCGGGCGCGGGTCGCGGAGCTGGACGTGGTGCAGAACAACGGGTTCGCGTTCGGCGGCGACAACGCCGTGGTGCTGTTCGGGAGGTACGGCCGATGACCGTCATCACCGGCTGGTCGGCGGTGTCCGCGCACGGTCGGGGACGCGCCGCGTTCCTGGCCGGACTCGGCTCCACACCGGCGGATCCGCTCGTGCCGGACGTGCCGGCGACCCCCGGCCAGGGCGGCGTGCGACTGGACCGGGCGAGCCTGCTCGCCCTGGCCGCGCTGGAGGAACTGGTGGCGGACGTCGACACCGGCGACCGCGCCGGACTGGTGCTGGGCACCACGTCCGGCAGCCTGCACACCGAGATGGAGCACATGCGGTCCTCGCTCACCGAGAAGCGGCCGCACCACCTCGACCCGAAGACGATCCCCAGCGGCACCATGAACTGCGCCGCCGCCCAGTGCGCGATGCGGTACGGCGTCACGGGTCCCAACACCACGCTGGCCGGTGGCACCGGCGCCGCGCTGCACGCGCTGGGCTACGCGGCCCGGCTGCTCGTCGCCGACCGCGCGGACACCGTGCTCGTGGGCGCGGTGGAGGAGTCGACACCGTCCCGCACCGCGGTCGAGCACGCCGCGCACGGCGTCCGACCGCTGGGCGAGGGCGGTGCGGTCGTGCGGTTGGAACGCGCCGGCGGCCCGCGACCCGTGCTGGCGGAAGTCCTTGCCACGCACGGAGTCCTCGGCCCACCGGAGACCTGCGCGACGGCGTTGTTGCGCCGCGCCGGGCTCGACCGGTCGGACGTGTGGGCCGTGCTCGGGCCGGTGGAAGGGTTCCCGGACGCCGTCACGCGCCGACTGCCCGAGCCGGGCCTGGGCGACACCGGCGCCGCGTCCGGGGCGTTCGCCCTGGCCACCGCGCTGGGCCGGGGTGAGCCCGGCGAGCACGTGCTGGTGCTCGCCCACGATGCCGACGGCACCACCGCCGGTGCGCTGCTGCGCCTGGCCGACTCGACGGGGGAAGCACAGTGACGGACAACCGGGTCGCGCTGATCAGCGGCGGCTCACGGGGAATCGGCCGCGCCTGCGCGCTGCGGCTGGCCCGCGACGGGTACGACGTGACGTTCTCCTACCGCTCCGACGAGGCCGCCGCGACCTCGCTGGAGAAGGAGCTCGTGGAACTGGGCGCGCGGGTGCGCGCGGTGCGGGTCGACGTCACCGAGTCCAAGGCCGTGACCGAGTGGGTTTCCGGGGTGGAGAAGGAGTTCGGGCCGGTGCACGTCGCCGTCACGTCGGCGGGCGTGGTCCAGGACGGGCCGCTCGTGACGATGTCCGACAGCCGGTGGGGCGACGTGCTGCGGACCAACCTCGACGGTGCGTTCCACGTCAGCCGCGCGGTGGTGTTCCGGATGCTCAAGCGGCGGGCCGGCGTGCTGACCGCGCTGTCCTCGGTGTCCGGGCTGCACGGCAACCCCGGTCAGGCCAACTACTCGGCGGCCAAGGCCGGGATCATCGGGTTCGGCAAGGCGTTGGCACGTGAGGTCGGCCGGTACGGCGTGCGGGTCAACGTGGTCGCGCCCGGCCTGATCGACACCGACATGACCGGCGGGCTGCCCGACGACGTGCGGCGGCGGATGCTCGACCGGATCGCGCTCGGCCGCGCGGGCACCCCCGACGAGGTGGCCGACCTGGTGTCGTTCCTGAGCTCGGACCGCGCCTCGTACGTCACGGGCTCGGTGCTCGAGGTCCACGGCGGGCTCGGCGGCTGACGTGATCATCACCGCGATGGCCGTGATCTCGCCGTTCGGCCTCGGCTCCGACGTGTTCACCGCCGGCATCCGGGAGGGCAGGCGCGGGTTGACCCCGGTGCCCGCCGACCTCGACGTGCCCTACGCCGAGCAGGGCGTCGTGCCGGGGTTCGACATCGGCGACATCCTCGGCGAAACCCGCAACCTGCGGGTGCTGGGCCGGGCCGCGAGCCTGGCCGTCGGCACGGTCGCCCTGCTCACCCGTGAGCACGACCTCACCGACTACCCGTCGAC
Organism: Actinosynnema sp. NPDC020468; assembly: GCF_040642015.1. Classification (NCBI taxonomy): domain Bacteria; kingdom Bacillati; phylum Actinomycetota; class Actinomycetes; order Pseudonocardiales; family Pseudonocardiaceae; genus Actinosynnema; species Actinosynnema sp. NPDC020468. The sequence goes on along the minus strand of NZ_JBFAEO010000017.1, from coordinate 51,396 downwards.
CGACCGCGCGCTGGTGCTCGGCGGCGACCTCATCGGCACCGACCGCGCGATGGAGCTGACCCGGGAGTCGATGACCAACCCGGTCCCGTTCCAGGTCGACACCAAGCAGTTCCCCAGCAGCGTCATGAACAACTCGGCCGCGCAGTGCGCCATCCGGTTCGGCCTCCAAGGTCCCAACACGACGGTCACCACCGGCCGGATGAGCGGCCTGTCCGCGCTCGGCTACACCCGTCGGCTGCACGCCGCGGGTCGCGCGCCGATGGTCGTCGCCACCGCCGTGGAGGACCTCAACCCGCGGCGCTCGTGGCTGACCTGGCACGGGCACGGCGCGCAGTCCACCGACCCGCTCGGCGAGGGTTGCTGCGCGTTCCTGGTGGAAAGCCGGGACGGCGCGGCCGCACGCGGTCGGTCGCCGATCGCCGAGCTGGTGGCGCTGGAATTCGGCCTCGCGCCGAACCCGGACCTGCTCGCCGAGACGATGACCACCGTGCTGTCGCGCGTGCTGCGCAAGGCGTCGGTCGACCCGGCCGACCGCCCGACCGTCGTGGTGTCCGGACCGTGGGCCGGCGCGGAACTCGCCGCCGTGGCCGCGGTTCTGGGCACCCGCACCCGCGTGCTGGAGCCCGCGAGCCGCATCGGCGACACCGACGGCGCGTCCGCCGCGTTCCAACTGGCCACCGCCATCGCCCAGGTGCCCCACCAGGGCGACCTCGCGGTGATCACCTCCTCGGACCCCGACGGCCAGGTCGGCTGCGCGGTGTTCCGGATCCCCACCACCCAGGAGCAACGATGACCCCGCCACCCTTCGCCGTGATCACCGCCGGCGCCGTCCACGCGGTTCTCGACGGCGCCGAGCCCGAGGTGACCGCGCTGGTCGAGTCCGCGTACCGGTTGCACGGCCTCGGCCGCACGGTCAACCCGCCGTCGCACTTCCTGCGCTTCCCCGACCGGCCGTCGGCGCGCATCATCGCGCTGCCCGCGTCGGTCGGCGGCGACGTCGACGTGCACGGCCTGAAGTGGATCTCCAGCTTCCCCACCAACGGCGCGCACGGCCTGCCGCGCGCCTCGGCGGTGCTGATCCTCAACGACGCCGAGACCGGATACCCGTTCGCCTGCTTGGAAAGCGCGACGATCAGCTCCGCCCGCACCGCCGCGTCCGCCGCCCTGGCCGCCGACCACCTGACGCGCAGCCGACCCCGTCCGACGCGGGTGGGTTTCGTCGGCACCGGCGTGATCGCCCGCCAGATCCACACCTACCTCGCGGGAACCGGCTGGAAGTTCGAGGAGATCGGGGTGTTCGACACCTCGCCGGCCGCCGCGGCCGCGTTCGCCGAGGGCGCCGTGGTGCACGACTCGGCGGAGTCGCTGATCCGGTCGTCGGACCTGATCGTCTTCGCGACCGTCGCGGGCACCCCGCACGTGCACGACCCGTCGTGGTTCGCGCACAACCCCGTGGTGCTGCACGTGTCGCTGCGCGACCTGTCGCCCGAGGTGGTGCTGTCGGCGGTGAACGTGGTGGACGACGTCGACCACTGCCTCAAGGCCGACACCTCGCCGCACCTGGCGGAGCAGCGGGTCGGCAACCGGGACTTCGTCGACGGCACCCTGTACGACGTGCTGACCGACACGCTCGCGATCCCGGCCGACCGCCCGGTGATCTTCTCGCCGTTCGGCCTCGGCGTGCTCGACCTGGTGCTGGCCAAGCACGTCCACGAGCGTGCGTCCGCCACCGGGGCCCTGCACACCGTGCCCGACTTCTTCACGCCGTGACGACGCCGCTCGCGGGCGAGGTCGTGGTCACCGCCGTCACCCCGACCCCCGACGGCCCGGTGGTGACGGCGCGGTACACGGTCGCGCCCGACGAGCCGGTGCTGGCCGGGCACTACCGGGCGTTCCCGATCTTCCCCGGGGTGTGCCTGGTCGAGTGCGTGCACCGGGCGGCGGTCGCGTCCTCGCCCGGTGCCGTTCTGTCCACAATGGACTCGGTGCGGCTGCTCGCGCCGGTGTTCCCGGGCGACACCGTGGACATCACCCTGTCTTGGCGGGACTCGTTGTCCTGCAAGGCGTCCGTCGCGGTGGACTCCCGGGCGGTCGCGTCCGTCGCCCTGACCTACCGGAGCACGCTGTGATCGGGATCGCCGAGATCAAGCGCCACCTGCCCCACCGGTACCCGATGCTGCTGGTGGACCGGGTGACCTCGTACGACGACACGACGCTCACCGCCGTGAAGGCGATCACCGCCAACGAGCCGTGGTACGCGGACCTGCCCGATCACGCCGACCACGCCTACCCGGCGTCGCTGCTGGTGGAGTCGTGGATGCAGGCGGCGGGCCTGCTGGTGGGCCTGTCCGCCGGGATCGCCGTCCCCGACGGGCAGGTCCCGCTGGCGGGCAGGCTCACCGACGTGCGCGTGGTGCGCCCGGTGCTCCCCGGCGACCTGGCCGAACACCACGTGCGGCTGCTGAAGCAGGCAGCCGGCACGCTGGTGGTGACGGGTGACACGACAGTCGACGGCCACCCGGTCCTGACCGTGGACCGGGCCCTGCTGACGTTCCGCCCGGCAACGGTGCTGATCCCGGGCACTCCAGTCCTAGGCGCCTGACCAACTCGCCCGTGGCACCATCGTCGCGACACTGCGGGAACCGAGCCGAGGGACGACGAGCATGACCGAGGAACGCCGCCTCAAGAACCAGGAAATCATCCGCGAGTTCCGCGCGAACGACGGTGAGGTGGGCGGCAACTACGCCGGCATCCCCCTGCTCCTGCTGCACCACACGGGTGCCAGGACGGGCGAGTCGTACGTCTCCCCCCTGGTCTACCTCCCCCACGGCGAGGGCTGGGCCGTGGCAGCGGCCGCCGGCGGCCGCCCGAACCACCCGTCCTGGTACCACAACCTCCTGGCGAACCCGGACACCGAACTCGAAGTGAACACCGCCCGCGTCCCGGTAACGGCCCGAGTGGCGAAGTCCGCAGAACACAACTCCCTCACCACCCGCTTCCACGAGGAAACCCGCTTCTTCACCAAGTTCACCGAGGCCACCACCCGCACCATCCCCCTGGTCATCCTCGACCCGCGCTGACCGAGGTGGCCTGGCCGGTCAGGCGAGAGCGACCTCGATGACCACGGCCCGTGCCCAGCCGGTCAGCCCTTCGGCGAGCGGCCCCAACGTCTCACCCTTGATCACCTTCGCCCGGGAAGGTGTCGCCGTCGCGACACCTCGGGCGAACACCACCGGAAGGACCTCCGCGGTAACCGCGTTCTGACCGCCGGGAGGGAACGGGAGGAACCGGGTGAAGACGGTCTCCTCGACCCCGTCGAGCCAATCCAGGTCCGCGTAGACGCCCACCCACCCGTCGATCGAGGTGATCCGCACGTCCTCGGCACCCGCCAGCAGCGCCTCGGCGGCGATGGACAGCGCAGCCTCATTCGGCGTGTAGGAACCGCTGCGGAAGTGCAGGTGCTGATTCTTCCGGACCTGGTCGTGCAGTTCGAGAACGGTGATGCTTCGAGGGCCGAACACGGACACCGCACTCTCCTGGGGTCGGCCGAACAAGTCGAACGCGCGGTCGACCGAATGCCGTCCCCAAGTCTACTGCGCGTCCGGCCCGGACTCCGGCCCGATGTAGATCTCGACCCCGTCCCGATCCCACGCCCTGATGTACCCGGCGGTCGGCGCGGCGATCACGAATTTGCCGGCCTCCAGGGAAACCATGCCGTCCTCGCGCTCGCCGAACCACTCGACCGCGACCGTGGCGCCGGGTTCGAGCACGTACTCGGCGGCGGTCGGCTCGAAAGCGACGACGACCTGCCGATCAGAACGAATGACGAACCGCATTCTCCACCACCTGGGTGATCCTTGGCGCGGGTAGGCTTGTTTAGTCGTGTGTGTCCCCGAGCGGCAGCAGGTCCGGCAACCTCTTGTCGCGAAAGAGTTGACGGCCGAACCTGTCGATCAGTTCGACATCAGCCATCGGAGTCCAGTCGGGCTTGAAGTAGACGCCCAGCTTCCTGGTTTCGCCGAACGGGATGCCCAGTTCCTCCTGGAGGATCAACAGGAACCTGAAGAAGGTGAGCTCGGCGGGCCGTTCCCTGGCGGTCAGATACTCCACCACGTCGAAGCACCCGGCCCCTTGGGCGACGAACTCGGCGAGAGACGTGCGGCTGGTTGTCATGTGGCCCCGATCTCAACATCGCCGGAGTAGGGGTATCGAGCTCTTCCAGAATTATCATGGCGTTCTGCAAGTAGACCCGCTCCCCGTCGCGGTACATGGGCCAACTCGCCAGAAAGTTGCTGTTCGCCGGATCCGTGACGGACGTCAGGAGGCAGGAGGTTGCATCGGGAGCGCTTTCCAACTGGGCGAACGCCTTGCGCCAACTCGCCCGGTAGTCGGAGATGGTCCAGAAGTCGATTGGGGAGCGAAAACGCCCGAAGAACTCTCCGATCGCGATGCGCCCGGCGGTGCCATCAGCCGCCCCGGACTCCTCCAACTCGATCTCGAACACGCTACCCCTTGACGTTCTTGAGCGCCTGCGGCTTTTAATACACCTAATCGATGAGGCCGTGGTCACGGAACGGACGCGGACATCCAGGCCCATCGCCGCCGACTTGCGGTCCGACAACATCCGCACGAATCGCGTCACGCGCCAGAAAGCATACCTCGTCGGATAATTTGAAGGAAGATTTCCGATAACCTGCACTACATGTACTGGTCGAGCCATTCCCCACCGCCGGGGCGAGTGCGAAGCACGCTCACCGCGTACTGGATGCAGTCATCCACGCTGTAGTCATCGGTACGAATACTGCCCTCCGTGCCCATGCCCGGGCCGGTGAGCATCATCGTCCAGGGCTTACCGCCTTCGGCAGTTCGCTGATGGTCGATCCTGAACGAAACAGTGACGCCCGCCCTGCCTGAATCCTCCATAAACTGAATCAAGTCGGGGCGCTTTTCACTCACTTATGACCACGCAACACGATCGCGATCTCCTTGATATTCAGTGGAGGGCCGCGCCCCCCGAAGTCCAATGCGACACCGTCACCGACCGCGGTGACAGCCTACAACGCCGTCCCGGACACCGGCCCGGCCTTCACCGCCGCGAGCCGCGTCCCCTGGGGAGTGACGCTCGGCAGGTCCCCCTCCACGAACTCCAGCACGGCCCCGGCCGCACAGACCACGGCCTTGTCCGCAGACCTTCATATCCGTCTGCCGATCCACGACGTTTCACCTGCCCGGCACAACCGCCTTGTCCACGGCGAAGAAACCCTGAAGCGGCGGTCCTCGGTGCCCACGAATTTCCCGGTCGCCGTCTGATCGGCAAACGCCGAAATGTTGTAGGACTTCCGGACGGAAGCCGTATTCCAGGATAGTGAATCCGGCCGGTGAGCTGCCCACAGACAACACCCCGCCGAGCCGCGATACCCGGGTTTCTTCGTCCGTTGGCGCTTGTCGCCGAGTCGACCGTTGGGTGGTGGTCGGGTACCTCCATGAAGTGCGACCGGACTCAAAGCCACGTGCGGCAGCTTCTGGTCCGATAGTCCCTGCCGGAAACAGTCGGCAGGGACTATCGGTCCGTCACAGCAACTGCGGTCGTAGTTCGATCCAACTTCGGACTTCGTCCGCCAATTCCCGGTCGAGTATCCGGTCAACGATCCACGGAAGCTTGACCAGGACTAGGTCGATGTCCTGCAACGCTTCCCAGCCGGCGCGGTCGAGCGCTTCGGCGGCTTCCGGATCGTCCTCGGACTCCTCTCGACGCTTCTCCGCCGACGCCAACGCCTCCTCACGCGACAAAGGCAGGCTCCGCAGGCCGAACCGCGCCGCGCCGTCCGGCGTCGCCGACTCCGGCAGGCCGTCGACGGGCGGATCGTAGGACAGCGCGATCTTCGCCACCCTGATTGTGCGGGCAGCGGTTTGGCACGCAGTGAAGGCGCCTTCTTCGCAGGCCAGGGCCAACAACGCGGCCGCAAACTCCACGTGCTCTCGACGCTGCTCGACCGAAAATGGCCTCAAGGTGCTCAAATCGTGTTCCGCGCGCACCACCATGGCCATCCACCAGTGCGGGCGCGCACTCCCGGGCACCGATTCGCGTAGCCATGACGCCCACGATCCGACAGGTCGCCGGCGGAGCTGTCGAAAATCTTCATCAACGGATATCATTGGCCTCTGTCGTAGTCCCGAATCCTGTTTCGCGGCACTGGAACTTCAGGGTACTTGAATGTCTTGACTCCATTCATCGGGAATTGACCGGAACATTCAAGGAACGGCGTGTAGTGGCCAGTCTGGTTGTCAATGGAACTCACTCCGCCGCGACAATTTATCGTCAGCTGTGTCCCCTCGTTGTTCGGCACTGGAGGATGGTTGTTGCACGTGGACGGCGGATACCTCGTGGTTTTCAGCCGGCGGTGCCCGATGGCGGGTTATCCGTGTTCGGTCGAGTCGAGGAATTCCGCCACCAGGACGAAGAACGCGACTACCCGTTCATCCTCGACAACAGGCGGATCATTCGGGATCTCACTGAGGATCCGCCGCGTCACGAGCAGTGGCCACACCAGGTTCCGGCCGTGTCCGGACGGGCGCGTCAACCAGTCGGAGAAGCCGCGGAGAAAGGTTCCGCCCAACGCGGCGTCGAAACCCAGCATGAAGGACGTCGCCTGGTCGAGGGTGCGGATGCCGTACAAGCCGGGGCGATTCGCCACGTTCGCGAACCGTTCGAACGGAGTCGTGTTCATCGCCGCCTTCAGGTCGCCAGCAAGGCCCGCGAGTCGACCCACGAGGTGCGGACGGCCTGGTCGAGCGCGGCGGTGTCCAGTGGGCGGTTCAGGGCGGTGGCCAGGACGTGGGCGGCCAGGCGTGGGGGGATCGCGTTGCCTATTTGTTGGGACACCTGGTGGCCCGACCACGGGTAGTCGTGAGGGAAGGTCTGGAGGGCTCCGGCTTCGGACAGGGTGAAGCGGGGGAGTTCTCGGCCTTCCGGGGTTGTCAGGCGGTTTCGGGAGATTTTGCCGGTGACGGTGGCCGATGGTTCCGCGGAGGTGCGGCGGCCTCGGGCTTTCGGGTCGCCGCCGCTGCCGTAGTTGGAGATCACCACGAAGGGGTCGGTCCGGCGGAGGGCCGAGGCCATGGTTTCCCAGGGGCGCAGGGGGTCGGCGGCAATCGGTAGTGCGCCCTTGCGGTAGCGGGAGTGGGTGGGGGTGGGCAGGGTCGGGGTGCCGGTTCGGCGGGCGATCAGGATGGCTCGGCGGCGGGTTTGGGGGACGCCGAACTCCTCGGTGTGCAGGATGCCGCTGACCGTCCGGTAGCCCGCGCCTTCCAGCGCCTCGCCCACCGCGTGCCACACCGGCAGCACGGCGGGCACCTGTTCCAGCACGATCGCCTCGTACGGCCGGCCCAGCTCGATCGCCTCCAGCGCCCACCGCAACGGCTGGAGCACCAACCCGGTGCGCTCGTCGTCCAATCCCGCGAGGCTCGGCCCGACGTCGTCACCGGCCGCCATCCGCTTCACGAACCGCAGCACCTGGTCCAGCGCCCGCCGCCCGGCACCGCCACCCGCGACCGTGTAGGTCTGGCACGGCGGCCCGCCCGCGAGCACCGTCGCGCGGGGGAAATCGGCCGGGCCCAGGTCGCGCACGTCGTTCTGCCAGGTACCCAACCCCGCGGCCCGCCGGGTCGCGCAGGCGTCGGCGTCCCACTCGACCCCGTCCACCTCGACGCCGAGCCAGCGCGCGGCGACGTCCAGCCCGCCGGGACCGGCGAACAGGTCGACCATCGCGGTCGGCTGCGTGGGGATCATGGCGGGGGAGCCTACCGGTCCGCCGAACGGCCCAGCCCGGCCGCGGCCGGTGGCGACTTCGCGAACACCCGTCGCGCACGGTACATCGCCGGGAACCGATCGGGGGTTCCATCCGACCAGTGCTCAGGTTTCCCGACTCCCTGCAAGAGGTGTTCGATGTCCGCTCCTCCGGTCGAGGACGTGCGGTCCGGCGAGGTCGCCGGGTCCGTGCGCGTTTCGGTGGTGCCCCTGTTGCGCCGCCTGCACTTCTACGCCGGCGTGCTGATCGCGCCGTTCGTGCTGGTGGCGGCGTTGTCCGGGCTGTTGTACGCGTGTGCGCCGCAGCTCGACGCCCTCTTCTACGGCGATGTGCTCACCGTCGAGGCGGGTACCGCGCTTCCGGTCGCCGAGCAGGTGGCCGCCGCCCAGGCCGCGACGCCGGAGGGTGCCGTCACCGGGGTGGTGCTGGCGGACGACCCCGAGGTCGCGACGCAGGTGGTGTTCGCGGTGCCCGGGTTGGCCGAGGACTACGCGCGGACGGTGTACGTCGATCCCGGCACGGCGCGGGTCACCGGACAGTTGACCACGTGGTTCGGCGCGACGCCGGTGACGACGTGGCTGGACGGGTTGCACCGGCACCTCAACCTCGGTGAGCCCGGGCGGGTGTACTCGGAGTTGGCGGCGAGCTGGCTGTGGGTGGTCGCGCTCGGCGGGGTGGTGCTGTGGCTCGGGCGGCAGCGGGCGGCTCGGCGGCGGGTGCGGGCCGTGGTGGCGCCCGAGAAGGGGGCGCGCGGGGTTCGGCGCACGCGGTCCTGGCACGGGAGCATCGGGGTGTGGGCGTCGGTCGGCGCGCTGTTCCTGTCCGCCACCGGGTTGACGTGGTCCACCTACGCGGGCGAGAACTTCGCCTCCGCGTTGGAAGCGTTGCACGCCAAGGCACCTGTCCTCGACACCGCGCTCTCCGGTCGGACCGCGCCGGCCGGGGAGCACGAGCAGCACACCACCGGCACGAAGGCGGTCCCGGTGGACCCCGCGACGGTCGACCGGGTGCTGAAAGCGGGCCGTGCGGCCGGGTTGGACGGTCCGGTGCAGGTGACCGCCGGCGCGGCCGGGACGGCGTGGACGGTCGCGCAGGTCGACAACACCTGGCCGGTGCGGTGGGACAAGGTCGCCGTGAACCCCGACAGCGGCGAGGTGACCGCTCGGGCCGACTGGGCGGACCGGCCGTTCCTGGCCAAGCTGTCCTCGTTGGGCATCCAGGCGCACATGGGCCGGCTGTTCGGGATCGCCAACCAGGTCGTGCTGTTCCTGCTGGCCGCCGCGATCGTCGCGCTGGTCGTGCTCGGCTACCGGATGTGGTGGCAGCGCCGGCCGACCCGGTCCGACCGCCGCTCACCCCTCGGCGCGCCGCCGCGGCGCGGCACGTGGCAGCAGCTCCCGCTGTGGGTGGTCGTGCCGGCGCCGCTGGTGCTGATCGCGGTCGGCTGGGCGATCCCGCTGCTGGGACTGAGCCTGGTCGCGTTCCTGGTCCTCGACGGCCTGGTCGGCCTGGCCCGCCGCCGCCGGGTCGCGTGACGGCGCGGAACCACCGGCGGTCGGGTTCTGCCGGTGGTTCCGCGTGGTCAACGACTCCGCCGGTCCGGTGTGCTGGGGCACCGGACCGACGACAAGGAGCAGCGCGTGCCGTACGACATCACCGCCGATCCCGGCGCGATCAAGCACGTGTCGCGCGGGTTCAGCGAGATCGGGAGCTACCTCGGCCTCATCTCCGAGGACCGCGAGGAGCGGATCCGGCTGCTGAAGGAAGCCTGCGGCGGTGACGAGATGGGGCTCGAGATCCTCGGCCAGCTGCTGCCCGTGGTCGAGACCACGGAGGAGGCCGTGCTCGGGTGCGGGCTGGCGGTGGCCAACACCAGGAACGTCATGGACGCGATGGCGGACAAGCTCGCGCACACCGAACTGGACGTGCTGGACAACCTCACCCGCCGCAACAGGCGCTGACCCCCGTGTGACGTCCGCCGCCGGAATGAACCGCCGGGGCGGTCGATTTCGTCGGCGACGGTGAGGACAGGGGGTGGCGCGTGCCCAGCAAGGAGGGTTTCGGCAGTTTCGGCGACTTGCCGGACTGGGCGCGCACCCTGCTCGAAATCCTCGGCGTCTCGTGGCCGGCGGCGAACCAACACCGGTTCCAGCGGCTCGGGAGCAAGTACGACGAGGTGGGCGACCGGCTCGCCGGCGCGCCGGACAAGATCCTCCAGACCGAGAAGAAGGTCCACCAGAACTACTCCGGCGAGGCGTCGCTGTACGTGCGCGACAGCATGAAGCCGCTCACCGACGGCTCGCCCAGCCTGCTCTCGGAGATGGAGACGGCGGCCCGGGGCGTCGCGGACAGCAGTCGGAAGATCGCGCTCGACATCGAGTACACCAAGTACTCCGCGGTGGGTCAGCTCTTCCTGCTGGCGTACGAGATCGCGATGGAGTACGCGCTGGCGTCGGTGACCGGCGGGTTGTCGCTGGCCAACCTCACGTGGCAGTACGCCGCGACGCGGATGTTCCTGGTGGCGCTGTTCAAGCACCTGGCGCGGGTCGCGGTGATGGAGACGTTCATCGGGATCAGCGGCGGGTTGATCATCGACGCGGTCGTGCAGCGGCTCCAGCACGAGCGCGACGCCTGGGACACCGAGACCACCCGGCAGACCGCGCTGTCCGGGTTCATCGGCGGCATCATCGGCGGTGGGATCGGCGAGCTGGGCGAGTACCTGGGACGTCGGCTCGGCAGCCTGCTGGGCAAGGACTACACCAAGTTCGCCGTCGCCGACCTGGAGCGGCTGACCAAGGACCTGAAGCTGCCGACCGGTGTCCCCGACACCTGGACCCGCGACCTCGGTCGCACGCTGTCCGACCGCGCGGGCCGGCAGCTCAGCGCGCCGGGGTTGGCGTTCACCAGGTCGGCGACCGACCGGTTCGGCGAGGACGTGGCGAAGCACTTCGTCACCGCGTTCGGCAAAACCCTGGGCGACGACGCGGCCCGCGAGCTGGGACGGCAGTACGCCAAGGCGTTCGTGGACAACTGGGCCCGGCACGGCCTGGACGAGGCCGGTACCAAGGAACTCCGGCGCGCCCTGGGCGACGTGCTGCAACCCCACGCGAAGGACCTCGGCGACGGCGCGACCGGCCTGCTGCGCGACCACGTGCCGGACGTGTTGGCGCGCAACGCGATGGACCGGCTGGGCGGCAACCTCGCCTACAAGGCCGCCATGTACAGCACCATGTTCCTCGCCGAGGGCGCGTCGGGCATCGCCTCGATGGCCGCGATGGGCGTGATCAACTCCGAGGACTCCAGCGCGGGCGACTACGCCATGGGTTTCCTCAGCGGCACCGTGATGGGCGGCGTCGGGCACCTCACCGAGCACTACGGCGAGAAGGCGCTGGACTTCGCCGTCGGCTCGATCAGCGACAAGATGAACCTGCTGCGCGGCGACCTCGACCTGGGCGCGCCGACCCGGTCCGACGTGCCCACCGCCGGTGGCGTGTCGAACCTCGGAAGCGGTACGTCGGACGTGGGCGACGTGTCGGATGTCGGCGGCGTCGGCGATCTGGGCGACGTGACCGACCTGGACGACACGGACGACACGGACGACGTGGTCGGTTACGACACCACTCCCGTGGTCGCGCCGGTCCCGACCACCACGACGAGCACGACCACCACGACCACCACGACGAGCACGACGACCGAAACCCGGCCGACCGACACCAGGTCCGGTCCGACGACGGCCGCGAAACCCGCGCCCGCCACGACTTCCACGACGGCTCCGGCCGCGTCGAGCCCGGCGAGGACCGGCTCGACCTCCGGCGCCGAGGTGGTGGCCGAGTCGGTCGACGTGCGCGACTGGGTGCAAAGCGTGTCCACAGTGGACCAGTCGACCGAGGTGAGCGCGACCGGTGACGTCGAGTTGACGGAGCTGACCTCGCCCGCGCCGGTGCAGACCGAGTCCGAGGTCCCGGAAACAGTGGAACACCAGGAGAACGCGGAGGTCGAGCCGCAGCAGGAGTCGGTGCAAGAGGAAACCCGGGAGTCGACCGACGTCACCGAAGTGGTGACCCGGCAGGAAGGCGAGGGGAGCGCGCCGCCCGTTCAGCCACCCCTGCAACCCGTTCCACCGCCGGACGAACCCGTCGTGCTCCCCGCCGCCCCGACGCTCTGGGCCTCCCTGTCGACGTTCATCACCGAGGGCCACGCCATCGGCTCGTCGGCCGTGCACGCCGTGCAGGGCGCACGAGCGGTGCAGGCCGAGGTGTCGCGGGTGCTCGTCGGGGTGCGGGACCACGACCTCCGCGCCATCGGCGAGGTGTTCGGCCAGGAGTTCGAATCGCTGCTGGGCGGCCGGCACTTCACCGTGCGCCAAGGAAGGAAGCGTTACGAGGTCCGGATCCGGGCCACGCTCGAGCCGCCCACCGGCGACGGCGTCAAGGCCAAGACCAAGGTCGACCTCGCGGTCCAGTCCGGCAGCGCGCACACCGAGAACCTGACCGTGTACAAAACCGGTGACGTCGGTTTCGGCGCGGGCGTCCAGGTGGTCGGCGGTGCCGTCGTCGCGGGTGGCGCGAAGGTCGCCTTCGCCACGCCCGGCGCGTCGCAGGCCATCACCCGCGCCACCGCGGACCAGCGCGAGATCCGGTCGGGCGAGGGCGTGCGCACGGTGTCGCTGCCGGTCGCCTACGAGGTGACCGTGCTCGACGAACGCGGCGCCGACCACGCGCCACCGGGCACCGTGCGCGGCGAGGTCGAGCTGAGCGTGCCGGACGACCTGATCGGCCTGACCACACCGGCCGAGGTGGTGCGGCGACCGGGACCGCCGAGCGAGCTGCGGTTCCCGGTCGCGGAGGCCGTCACGGGGCTGGGCGACGACGTGTTCGACTCCGTCGCGAGCCTGGTTCGCCGCTGCACCACCGAACTCGGCGCTCCGGGCCGCACGACGTTGCGCGACTTCCTCGGCCCGGAGAGCGTCCGGGACAACTTCGGCGCGATGCTGGACGGCTGGGTCGTCTCGCCGCCGTTGGCCAGCAGGCACGGCACGCACGCGAGCGCGGTGCGGATGCGGGTGACGCCGACCGGCGCGACGCTCGTCGGCACCACGAAGAAATCGGCGTTGCGCCTCAACGAAACCGCCGGCACCAGCTCGACCGTGTCCTCCTACAGCAAGCGCGGCGTCGACGGTTCCCTGCTGCTGGGCGGCGGTGTCGACGCCAAGGTGGCCCGGGTGTGGGCCGGTCTCGGGGTCAACGCCGCCGCGCACACCGTGGACACGACGGCGGCCGGCCGCACCTCGACCGCGCGGTCCGGGCTCGACCTGACCGGCGACGTCGCCCTGTACCGGATGGGCGTGCTGGTCGAGGTCGAGTCGATGGACGGCGGCCGGTTCGCCACCCAGGCCGTCGCGCACACCCGGATCGGACTCGCGGAGGCGGCCGACCACGGGTTGCCGGTGCCCGCGGACACCCCGGTCGGCCTGCTCACCGACGGCCGGGAACGGGTCGAACCCCCTTATCTGGCCGAGGGGTTGGCGGCCGGCAGCGTCAAGGTGTCCCGGTTCGCCGGCGCCGAGAGGGTGCTACCCGAGGTGCGGAAGTACCTGGCCGAGCACACCAGGTTCGGCGACCTGCTGCCGGAGTGGGACGTCACCGGCACCGGGTTGAAGCACAAGGGCGACGTCGAGGACCTGCTGTCCAACGAACGCCGGCTGCGGGACGTGCTCTCGCCCGCCGCGCTGCGCAACCGGATGGACGCGTTGATGGGCACCGGCGTGGTGGTGCTGCTCAAGCACCGGGGCGCGCTGCACCACCACACCATCCAGATCGTGGTGAAGCTGGACCCGAAGCCTGGAAAGCACGCGGGTCGGGTGAAGGGCCGCGCGGTCCGCTCCGGCACGACGACGGGACCGGCGCTCGGGTCGACCTCCGTCACGACCGGCGGCGTGGCGGCCGGACCGGAGGTCAGGGTCGGCGCGGGCGGCACGATCGACACCTCCGTCGTCGGCTTCGCCGGTTCCGCGACGGCCAAGGTCGGGCGGTCCCGGATCCGGCGCACCGGCGCGGGTCCGGTCGCCGACGCCACGGTGACCGGCATCGGCGGCGGTGACTCCGAGGTGTTCGAGCACGAGGGCGCGCTGCGGATCTCGGTGTCGACGCTGTCCCGGCTGAACCCGGGCATCCGGCACGTGCTGCCCGGCGCGCCCGGCCTCGACCCGCCGGAGCGGTGGACGACACCCGCCGACGAACGCCCGGAAATCCCGGTCGCCTACACGCTGTTGGTGCCGCACAGCCTGACCACGCCCAAGGACGACCACGCCGCCGAGCCCGTGCGACCCGTGCCGCCGACCGCGATCGACCCGCTGCCGGCCCTGCCGAAGTCGATCACCGAGCACCTCGCCGAGGCGCCGCGCCCGGCGCACGACGACTGGCTGGCCGTGGAAGCCGTGCTGGGCACCGGAACCCTGGTCGACGCGGCCGTCGAGGCGCTCGTGGAGGCCTCGGACGAGGACCGGGTGCTGACGTTGCCCGGCAGCGACGCGCGGGCCGCCGTCGACGCGATGTTCAGCCCGGAGAACGTGAAGGCGATGCTCCGGTCGTTCCAGCACGGCACGCTGGGCACCGACCTGGTGCACCCGCGCCGGGTCCGCGACCGGGTCGGCCGGCTCGGCGCGCGCGCCGCGTTGACCCGACCCGAACTCGTCCTGATCGCGGACGACTCGGCGATGGAGCGCCTGGCCAGCGGCGGCCACCGGGTCGAGGACACCTCCGGCCGGGCGACCGGCTTGTCCACCGGGGTGTCCGGCACGGTCAGCGGCGCGCGGACCGACGACAAGGCCAGGGTCGGCGCGGGCGGCGTGACGGCCAAGCCGTGGGCGAAGACGACGACCCGGTTGAGCGGCCGGGAAACCACGGTGACCGTGGACCGGAAGATCACCGCGGCGGCCGGCACGCGCCGGGTGCTGGCGCGCTTCGACCTCGACATGACGGTGCTGGCGGAATCGCGGCAGCAGAACGCCGTCCACCGGCCCAGCGCGCGCGTCGCGGGTCGGAGGGTGACGCTGCCCCGGTCGGTCTACCTGTGGCTCTCCGAGGACCAGGCGCGGGCCGCCGGCGTGCTGGCGCCCGAACCCGCCGGTCCCGCGCCGCGCCGCGACCGCCTCGCGCCGCCACCGGTGTTGGCGCCCGGTCGGGACGGCGTGCTCGGGCTCGGCGCGGTGGAACGGCTGCCCGACCTGTCCGGCCTGGTGTCCGGGCTCGACGCGCGGTTGCGCGCGGCCGGGGTGAAGCTGCTGCCCGGCACGTCGGTGGACGACGTGATGAACAACTGGGTCCGGCTATTGGACCTGGTGTCGCCGAGCAGCCTCGAAGCCCTGGTCGACAGCGCGCTGGACGGTGGCGCGCCGCTGCACGCCCACCTGCCGAAGGTGTTCGTGGACCAGGGTTTCCAGGTCGTGCTCACCGCCAGGGTGGTCGGCGACCCGGCGTTTCGCGGTGTGGTCAACGACGGGCGCGCGGTCGAGCACAACACCGTGCGGTCCCAGCGGGAAACCACCGTCGGCAGCACGTCCCGGTCGTCCTCGGCCGGACCGAGGTTGGGTGGGCAGCACAAGTTCGGCGAGCCGAAGGTGGGCATCGGCGGGGTGCTGTCGGCGGCGGCCGGCACCGCGCGGATGACCACCACGACCGGCATCACCGTGGAGCTGGAGGGCAGGCAGCGCACCGGCGGCGGCCCGGCGGCCCGGTTCGACCTGCCGGTGCGGTTCGAGCTGGAAGTGCGGCGCGGCACCAAGGTCGTGGCCCGGTCCGAGTCCGCGACCGGACCGCTCGGCGTGTGGTTCCTCGCCGACAACCTGCCGCCGGTCCCGCCGGTGCCCCGCACCGACGCCGGCCCGAGGACGGTGCTCACCTCGGTGCGCCGGCTGCCGGCCGAGGTCGAGCCGCTGTCGGAGTGGCGGCGCGACGGCCTGGTGGCGTTCCCGGCGGGCGCGTCGGTGGAATCCGTGCACGGCGCGGGAATGCTGCGGGACGCGGCACGGGACGCGCTGATCCGGGCCGGCGCGGGCTCGGGCGTCACCGGGTTCGGCACGGCCGCGCTCAACGTGCTGTGGTCGTCGCTGAGCCCGCAGGCGCTGCACGCGTTCCTGCCGACGATGACGTCCGCGTCGCTGCCCGTGCCGGTGCTGCGCGAGTCGGTGGCGCTCGGCGGGGTCAAGGCGACCGTCGAGGTGCACGCCAAGGTCGTCGCGCCCCGGCTGGTCGGGGTGAGCGACGGTGTGAAGCACGAGAACCGCCAGGGCACCTCGTCCACCACCACGGCCGAGGGCAAGCGGGTCGACATCGGCGAGTTGGCCGCGTCCGCGCCGACCTTCAACGCCGCCAACGCCGACGACACGCTGGCCGCGCCGATCAACCCGGTGGAGGCGCGCTGGACGGGCGAGCCGGCCGACGCCCGGGGTGACGGCGCGACGATGGCCGACGTCGCCAACGTCAAGCCCTCGGGGCGGACCGGCCTGGTGCGGTTCGACGTCGAGTACCGGGTGGTCGTCCGGGTCGGCAAGCGCGCGGAGGTCGTCGACGTCGGCCTGCCCGGGTCGGCGGACCTGCGGATGCCGCTCGCGGCCGCCGAAACCCTGGTGGGGCAGCCGCTGTCGGCGGCCGGCCGGGCGAAGGCGGACGCGGTGGCCGCGACCGCGAAGGCGTGGCGGGAAGCCGAGGAGAAGGCGCGCGCCCACCTGCACGAGGCCGAGGAGGTGGTGCTGCGGCACGATCTTCGCGACGCGTGGGAGCAGACCGCGGACTTCTTCCGGGACCGGCCCGAGGACGCGGTCACCGCCGAGACGACGTTGCGCCTCGCCCAGCAGCGGTTGGCGACCGTGCGGACGGCGGCGGACCTCGCCGAGGCCCGGGCCGCCCTGACCGAGGCCAACGCCCGGTGGCGCGACCTGGCGGCCCGGCTGCGCGCGGTCCG
The DNA here is from genome assembly GCF_040642015.1 of Actinosynnema sp. NPDC020468. Classification (NCBI taxonomy): domain Bacteria; kingdom Bacillati; phylum Actinomycetota; class Actinomycetes; order Pseudonocardiales; family Pseudonocardiaceae; genus Actinosynnema; species Actinosynnema sp. NPDC020468. The sequence goes on along the minus strand of NZ_JBFAEO010000017.1, from coordinate 34,627 downwards.
GGCGGGCACGTCGGAGGAGGACGAGGCCGAACTGGTGTGGCGGTTCGGCGCGGAACGCCGACTGCGCGAGGAGGCGCGGCAGACCTATCGGCGGCACGGTGGGGCGACCACCGGTTCCGAGGCACGGGACACCGCCGACCGCGCCGCGCTGCGCGTGCTGCTGGCCAACACCCACGCCCAGGTCCAGGCCGCGTGGCGGGACCTGCTGGACGTGCGGCAGGACGCGTGGTGGCGGGCGCGGCGCGACCTGGCCGACGAACTCGACCCACCGCCGATGGGTCCGGTCGCGGCCGAACCCGCCCGCCCGGCACCGGTCGCCGACGACGGGGACCGGGAGGTGCTGCGGCACGTGGTCGACCTCGGCGACGGCCGCGTGCGGCTGGACGACCCGGGGCTCGGCGCCGACGAACGGGCCGCGTTCCGCGCCGCCGCGCTCGCGATCCGCCCGCACTCCCGGTACCTGACCCTGGTCGTCGGCGCGACCGGGTACACCGGCGACCGGTTGGCCCAGGTGGCGCTTTCCCTGCGCCGGCAAGGGGTGTGGGACGGCGCGCGGCCGATCCGGCTGGTGTCGAGCGCGGGCGACGGCGGTCTGCTCGCGGTCGCCGAGGCGATGGTGACCGGGTTGGCGCAGGGACGGGACCCGGCCGAGGGGCCGGTGCGGGTGGTCGTGCCGTCCGGGCCGGTGTGGTCCGTGCCGGGGCCGGAGGGCGCGTCGACGGGCGCGCTGGTCGCGTCGCTCGCCGTCGCCGCGGAGCCGGGCGAGGTGCCCGAGCAGCGGTTCGGTTCGTGGACGGCGGTCGCCAGGACCGCGACCTCGGAGATCACCCGCACCGACCTCGGCGGCTACCTCCCGGAGTCCGGCCGGCCCGAGCCCTCCACAAAGGACGATCCGGAACGTCATGTGCTGCAAAGGGATCCGGACTACGACCGGCGCACAGCCGACCTGGAGGAGCGGATCGGCGCGCTCGCCTACGCCTCGCCGCGCGCGACCAGGGCCGCCCGCACCGTCGTGCGCCGGCTCCACGACGTGCTCCGCGCCGCGTACCCCGACCACGCCGACGAGGTGCACCGGGCGTTCCTCGACTCCGACGTCGGCTCGGCGGGTCAGGTCGGCGACCTGACGGCCGAGCAGTTCGCGGCCCACGTCCGGACCGCGAACCTGCGCGAGCTGATGACGTTGGTGTACAACGGCGGCTGGTGCAACGCGTCCCGTTCCCCGTACACGCTCCGGGGTGTGCTCCAGGACGTGATCCGCGAGCGGGACTGGGCACGGGCCGAGCGCGTCGGGCTGGCCGTCGAACCGCTCAAGGAGCAGGCCGCGTACCTCAACGGCACCACCCGGACCCTGCTGCACGCCCTCACCCAGCCGATGCCGCGACTGCGGATGCTGTTCGACTTCGACGTGTTCGCGGCCGGCAACCTGATCGCGGGCAGCGCGACCCGCCTCGCCGACGGTGTGGAGTACCCGGCGAGCATCGAGGCCCGGTCGCCGCGGCCGGTGGACGACCGGTTCGCGGGCGGCATCAGCGTCGACCCGCGCGGCCTGGCCGCGCTGGGAATGGCGTTGAGCGAACGGGAACTGGCGCTCCAGCTCGCACCCGTCGACCCGGCCGCGGCCCCGGCCGTGCCGACGAACCGCGAGGGCGACGTGCCGCCGGACGTGCCCGGTCCGCTGCTGCCGCTGGCCTGGCTGACCGGCCGCCAGGTGTTCGAGGTCGACCGGAACTCGCCGTGGCACGAGGGGTTGTCCGCGCACGGTCTGCGCACCGTCGCGGGCATGTCGGCCACCTCCGCGCGGCTCGCGACCGTGGCGACCCTGCTCGGCGTGGAGGACCGGGACGGTTTCACCCAGGCGCTGCTCGGCTACATGCTGCCGCTGCACGACCACTCGCTCTACGAAATCCTCGGCGGCACCGCGATGGTGTGGCCCCGGTCCGATGTGGACCTGTCCGACGGCGCCGCGATGTACCGCAGCCTGCCGGTGATCGGACTGCCCGAGGTGGCCCGGATCGACGGGGGAGTGCTGCCGCACGAGGCGGTTTACCTCGCCCGCGCGACCAGCGGCGACCTGCTGGAGCCGAGCCGGGACCGCCGGGTGCTCGCCGAGCGGCGGCTCGCGGAGATCGACCGCGCCGCCGCCACCGCGACCGGCGCGGCGCGCAGCCCGTTGACCGGGACGGACCTGCCCCGCGCGTTCTCCCGGGCGCAGCTGCACGCCCTGTTCGTCCACAACGGACAGTCGTTCCCGCTGCTCGACGCGTTCCTGCGCACGCCCGGGCCGGAACGGGCGGAGGCGGTCCGGGCCGCGGCACACCGGCTGGTCGACCGAGGCGACCTGCCGCCCGTGCTGGGAGTCCGCGGCGCGGTGGCGGACTCCCGTGCCGCCGTCGACGCCCGGATGCCCGAGCTGCTCGCCGAACTGGCCGCGCACACCGAGGTGCTCGCCGACCTGTTCCGGACGCTGTCCGCCGCGCACGGTGTGCGGTGGGAGACCTCCGCGTTCGGGCACGACCCGGTCGCCGGCGCCGCCGCCCTGCTCACCGGCCCGGACCTGCGCGACGACCCCGCCGCGCCGCACACCGAGGTGGAGCGGGAGAACCTGGACCGGATGCGGGCGACCCTGCGGCTGGTGGTCGGCCCGGTCGACCCGGTGTTCCAGGCCCTGGTGTCCGACCCGGCGACGACCGCGGACGAACTCGGCTGGGTGGACCCGCTGGCGGTGCGCGACCTCGACGGCGGTGTGTGGCTCGACGGCCCGGGAGTGGCCGGGGTGCTCGACCGCTTTCCCGCCGACGACCGGTACTTCAGCTTCGTGGCGCACGGCGACGCCGCCGGCCGCCCGGTGCTCGACGGCCGTCCGCTGTCCGCCCGCGCGGTGGCCGAGGTGCTGGTCTCGGCCCGGGAACGCGGCGCGTGGGACGGCGTGAAACCGGTGCGGTTCGCGACCTGCGAGGCCGGGCGCAACGGCGCGGGCTCGTTCGCGGCCGAGGTGCTGGCCGTGCTGCACGGCCGGGGTGTGCCGGCGACCGCCGTGGCGCCGGACGGACCGGTGTTCCTGGTGCCCGACCGGGACAACGCGACCGCGCCCGGCCACCTCGTGGTGGCCGCGGCCGTCGGCGTGGACGCGTCCGGCCGGCCGGTGGTGGTCGCGGGCGGCGGGTGGACGGCGATCGACGCGGACGGCGCGGCGGACCGCCCGCCACCGGACGCGCTGCCCGCGGGCTACACCCCGGCCGCCGCCGTCGCGGACGGGTTGCCCGGCGCCTTCCGGTTCGCCGCCGCGGATCGCGCGCTGTTCGACCACCCGCGCTACCCGCGGGCCCGCGCGCGCTACACCGAGAACCTGGGCCGGTACCTGCTCGACCGCTCGCCACCGGCCGAACTCGCGGACCTGGTCGAACTGCTGGCGATCTCGCTGGGCACCCCGCTGCCCGAGGACGCCGGCGTGGACGTGCTGGTCGACGCCGCGTTCGACGACCGCCTGGTGCCACCGGACCAGGCCGACGACCTGGTGGACCGGCTGGTCGAGGCGTGGGAGGGCTCGCCGCTGCTGGACGTCGACCTCCTGGCGGCACTGCTGGAGCACCGCGAGGGTGACGGCGCGGCGGTGCGGGCCCTGGTCGAGTCGGGCGACCCGGCGCCGGGCGAGCAGGTGGACCGGGTCGCGCGGATGATCAGCTCGGTGCTCACCCGGTCCGACGGGTGGCAGGACGACGCCCGCGCGCTGGCCGACGTGGTCCGGCACGGCGACCAGTCCGATGTGGACAGCGCGGTGTACGCGGCCAAGGCGCTGTTCGCGTTCCGCCTGCTGGGCGGGCGGGAGCCGGTGGGCTTCCTGCACGCCGTGCTGGGGCACGTGCTGGGGGTGGAGTCGGGCACGCTGCGGGGCGCGTTGGCGGGCGCGGCGGTCAGCGGGTTGTTCCCGGGCCTGGCGACGACGTTGACCGGTGACGACGCGGACGTGTTCCGCGGTGTGCCGGGGTTGACGGCGGCGGACCGCCGGCTGCTGGGACCGCTGCCGCACGAGCAGGTGTACCTCGCCCAGCTCAACGACGGCGGGTTCCCCGAGGCCGGGCCCGAGCTGCTGGTCGACATCCGGCGGCGGCGCGACGAGTTCCGGCACCCCGCGCCGACGCGCGTGGTCGCCGAGTGGTCGGCCCGGCACGACCTGGCGGGCGCCGAGGTGCTCGACCGGTTGGGCCTCGCGCACTTCGTGGCGATCGAGGTGTACACCGGCGAGCTGTACCAGGTGATCAACGCGGTCGAGGAGGCCGGCGCCGACTGGCGGCCCGCGCTGCGCCGGACGATTCGCAAGCAGCTGGGCGAGAACCCCGGTTCCTGGCCGAAAACCGTCAAGGCCAACGCCCGGGTCGCGGCGCAGGCGGCGCACGTGCCGGCGCCCGGAACCCCGGCGCGGGACCAGTTCGTGGACTGGGCCATGGGTGAGCTGGCGGCGGACCTGCGCGCGCTGGAGGAGCAGGTCCCGCTGCACGCGCACCTGCTCTTCGACGCGCTGCGCCGGCTTCCGCCCGCGCTGGGCGGGATGTGGCGCGGCACCAAGGTCGGCGCGGGTCCGGAGGACTTCGTGCGGCGGGCGCTCGGCCAGGTCGGCGGCGCGCCGCTGCGGGCGGGCCGGTTCACCAGCTCCAGCCGGAACGAGGCGACCGCGCGCTGGTTCATGACCGGCAAGCCCGAACCGGCGTTGCTGCGCCTGGAGACCGGCGGGGTCGGCGGCTACGACATCCGGCCGTTCTCCCAGTACGCGGTCGAGGACGAGGTCCTGCTGCTGCCCGACGCGGTGCTGGAGGTGCGCGAGCACCAGGAGGTGCGCACGCCCGACGGCCGCCTGGGCCACCACCTCCTGACCGTGCGCGAGGTCGGCCCGGACGTCCCGTTCCCGCCCGGGCACCCGAGCGGGGCGGACGACGAGCCGCGCCGAAGGCGGGCGCGGGCGAACCTGCTGACCGCTCTGTCCACACTGGACGGTGGGGTGCCGGTCACCACGGTGGCGCGGCTGGACGAGCTGGCGGCTCGCCTGGGCTTGACCGACGGACGGGAACTCGTCGGCCTCGGCCTGGTGGTCGAGGAGGTGCACCGCTGGCCGGGCGCGATCACCGCCGACGCGCTGCGCGCCACGCGCCGCGTGCTGACCGACGTCCTGCGGTTCGGCCCGATCTCGGTCGACCGCCACCACGCCGCGCTGGGCGCGCTGGCCAAGCTCGCCCAGCTCACCACGCCCGGAGACGCACCGCCGCAACGGATCCGCCGCCTGCTGCTCGCCGCCAAGGCGCTGACCGACGAGGGCGAGTCCGTCAACCCGAACTCCCTGTGGCAGCACTGGCAGGACACCGCGCTCGCCGACCTGCTGCCACCACCGCCCGACGACGTGCCGCCGACACCGGAGGCGCCACCGCTGACCGCCGTCGAGCAGCACGTGGTCGACCAGCTGGTCGCCTTCGGCCACGACCGGGTGCTGCTCGTCGATCCGGTGCTGGACGCCGCGCGGGCGGCGGCGGTGCGCACGGCCGTGGCGAACCTGCGGCCCAGCGACACCTACTTCACCCTCGCCGTCTACAACCTGACACCCGGCGAGCCCACCCTGGGCTGGGCCGGGCGGGAGGTCGACGGCCGCAACCTCGCGCACGTGCTGCTGCGGTTGCGCGAGGAGGGCACGTGGGACGGCGCGCGGCCCATCCGGCTCGCGGCGAGCGGCAGCGCGGAACCCGGCGAGGACGAGTCGGTGGCGCAGGACCTGGCGGTCGAACTCGCCGCGTACCAACACCTGCTCGCGGCTCCGGTGCGGGTGCTCGCCCCCAACGGGCGGCTGTGGGCGACCCCGGACGGCGACCTCGTCGTGGCCTACCGGGTCGGCACGTCCGAGGGGGCCGTGGCCTTCCACGGCGGTGACGACGCCTGGCTGGAGTTCCAGGCGACCGACACCGACGTGCACTGGCGCCCCGTCGCCGAGCACCTGCCCGAACCGGACGACGACTCCTCCGCCGGGCCCCGGCTCGCGGACGACGACACCGACCTGGAGCCGGTCGTCGGCGCGCTGGCGTTCGGCCCGGACGCGGACGCCGACTACGAGCCGCCCCACCCCGTGCCGCCGCTCGCGACCCGCGACCTCGCCGACGGACTCGGTGTGGTGCTGGAGGATTCCGGGCCGACGTGGGTGGTGGACCGGTTCCCGACCGACGACCGGTTCTTCACCGTCGTGGCGCACGGCGACACCTCCGGTCGGCCCGTGGTGGCCGGTCGGCCGTTGGACGCGGACGAGCTGGCGGCCGTGCTGCTGGCGGCCCGGGACCGCGGCGCGTGGGACGGCGTGAAGCCGTTGATGCTCGTGACCTGCGACTCGGGTCGGTCGGACTTCGCGGCCGACCTGCTGGCGGAACTGCGCGGCGCGGGCGTGGAGGCGACCGTGCTGGCGCCGGACGGCCCGGTGTTCTTCGTGCCGCACGCGGACGACGAGACCCTGCCGGGGCACCTGGTGGTGACGACGGGCGTCGGCCTGGACCCGACGGGTCGACCGGTGGTGGCCACCGGCGGCGGGTGGACGCGGTTCGCGGCGGACGGCTCGAGCGAGCGGCTGGGCGCGCACGTCGTGGTGTCCGACGACGGCACTCTGTCCACTGTGGACGCACCGGAGGGGTACGGCGCGGTCGACCCGACGTCCCCCGTCCCGTGGCCGGTGCACGGCGCGGTGCGGTTCGGCGCGGCCGACCGGGCGCTGTACGACGACCCCCGCTACCCGGACGCGCGAGCCGGGTACGAGAGCACCCTCGGCCGGCACCTGCTGGCCAAACCCGAGGTGCGCGAGGCACTCGCCCGACTCGACGCCCGCGGGCCGGACCTCACCGCCGAGGTCGAGCTGGACGCCGTGGTGGCCCAGGTGCGCGCCACGCCCGGCGCGGGCAGCCCCGACCTGGCCGTCGACCTGGCCCGGTCGATCCACCCGCTGGTCCCGTCCACCTCCGGGTGGGAGAACGACGTCCGCACCCTGGCCGGCGTGCTGGGGACCGCGCCGCCGCACGTCGCGCGGACCGTGCTGTCGACGGCGCGGGCCCTGGTGTCGGCCCGCCGCCTCGGCGACGTGGACCCGGTGCCGCTGCTGCACGGTCTCCTGGGTCGGGCGCTGACCACCGGCGGGGGCACCGTCCGCGACGTGCTGACGGGCGCGTCGGTCAGCGGGCTGTTCCCGGCGTGGGCCGCGACGCTCGCCGGTGACGACGCGGCCCGCTACCGCGCGGTGCCGGGGTTGTCCGCCGCCGACCGCCGCGCGCTCGGCCCGCTGCCGCACGAGCTGGTCTACGGGTCCCACCTCGGCGACGGCCGGTTCGCCGACCTCGGTCCCGCCGAGGTCGAGGCGGCCACCCGACGGCGGGACGCCTTCGCCGCGCTGGACGACCCGGTGACCGGACCGTGGTCGCGCCGGCACGACCTCACGGGTCAGGAGGTCCGGGACCGGTTGGGGGTGGTGCACTTCGCCGCGATCGGGCTCTACACCGGCCCGCTGTTCTCCATCGTCAACGCGCTGGAGGAGGCGCGGGGCGACCGGGGCGCGGTGGTCCGCGACAGGTTCCGCTCGATGCTGGGCCCGAGTCCCGCGCACTGGCCGAAGGTCGCGACCGCCAACGCGGCGGTGCGGGCGTTCGTGCGCCACCGCCCGCCGGGCGAGGTGACGGCGGCCGAGCTGGACCACGTGATGCGGCTGCTGGCGGACGACCTGGTCGACCTGGAGCGGCAGCTCGCGCTGCACGCCCACCTGCTCGCCGACGCGCTCGGTCAGCTGCCGCCCGCGCTCGGCGAGGTGTGGCGCGGCACGAGGATCGACCGGATGCCGCACGCGTTCCTCAACGAGGCCGTGCTGCACCCGGACGAGCCGCTGCCGGTGGGGAAGTTCACCAGCACCAGCCGGGACGACGAGATCGGGAAGCAGTTCCTGCTGGGCGTCGAGCAGCCGGTGCTGCTGCGCCTGCACGCCACCGGCGGGTCCGGCGTCGACATCGCGCCGTTCTCCGACCTGCCCACCGAGGCCGAGGTCCTGCTGCCGCCCGGTGCCGAGGTCCGGGTGCTCGAGGTGACCGACGTCGAGCGGGACCGCGCGCGGGCCACGCCCGGCCACGTCCTGGTGACCGCCGAGGAGGTCGGGCCGGAACTGCCGTTCCCACCGTCCACTTCGGACGATCCGGTCGAGGGCGAGCGCCGGAGGCGGCAGGCCAGGTCCCGGGTGCTGGCGGCGACGACCGCGCTCAACGACGGCGTGCCGGTGCGCCGGGCGGCCGACCTGGACGCTGTGGCACAGCGGGTGGACAGCCTCGGCGACGTGCCGACCGAGGCGTGGGTGACCCGGCCGCTGACCGGCGCGGAGACGTGGAACCTGGCGCTGGCGCTGGAAGAGGTGTACCGGAGCGCGGACGCGATCACCGTCGGTCGGCTGCGCGCGCTGCGCGCCGTGCTGACCCGCAACTTCCCGCACCCGGTCACCACCTCCGGCCTGTCCGACGCGATGGGCGCGGTCGACGCGCTGGCCGCGATCGCCGGGCTCGACGTGCCGGGCGACCGGTCCGCCGGGGTCCGGCGCGTGCTGGCGGCGGCCGAGGCGTTGATCGAGGCCGGCGCCCCGGTGTCGGTGGTGACGTTGCGCGACGCCCCCGCCGAACCGCCGTCCGCCCCCGTGCGGCCGCCGGCGGACCCGGCCGCCGACCTGGTGGACCGACTGTCCACTGAGGAGGGACGGGCGCTGCTGCGCGCGGCGGTGCCCGGACCGGGCTTCGTGCGGATCGGCAACCCCGCCGCGGACGACGCGCGGGCGGCGGCGTTCCACGAGTTCGTCGCCCGTCTCGAACCCGATCCGACCACCCTCACGATCGCCTTGGACAACGCCGCGGTCGAGGGCGCGGAGGTAGCGTGGAACGGTCGTCGGCTCGCCGGCGGTGACCTGGCCGCGACGCTGGTCCACCTCGGCTGGTACGGCGGGGTGTGGGACCGCGCGAGCCCGGTTCGGCTGGTCTTCGGCACGACCGACGACCGCGCCGGGCTGGACGCGTTCGCCGGGCGGCTCCAGGCCGAGCTGGGTCGGTACCGCTCCCTGCTGGCCGCCGACGTCGAGGTGACGACCTGGTCACCGCGCGACGCGTCGGCCGGGATCGACCGGATCGACGACTCGGTGATCCGGATGACCGGGGGCGGCATCTGGCTGGAGGACCCGGCGGGCGACCCGGCGCTGACCGCCGTGGTGGGGCACCTGCCCGTCGACCACCGGTTCTTCACCGTCACCGCGCACGCCGACGACCGGGGTCGTCCGGTGCTGGGCGGCCGTCCGGTCACGCCGGCCGCGCTCGCCGAGGTGCTGACGACGCTGTGGCAGTTCCAGGCGTGGGACAGCCAAACCCCGCTGATGTTCGTGTCCTGCTCGACGGGTCGCCCGGATGTCGACGGGTCGTTCGCGGAACAGGTGCTGGAGGTGTTGCGCGCCAAGGGGATCAGCGCGACCGTCGTGGCGCCGGACGGCCCGGTGTTCTTCGTGCCGGACCTGGAGAACCCCGACGGGCCGGGGCACCTGGTCGTGACGTCCGGCGTCGGGGTCGACGCCGCCGGCAAACCCGCCGTGGTGCGTGGTGGCAACTGGGTGCAGTACGCGTCGGGCGCGTACCCGGAGTGGCTGGGCGCGCACCTGGAGGCGGACTCGTCGTCACCGGTGTACGGCGTGGACACCCCCGAGGGGTACGCCAAGGTCAAGACCGAGCCGGAACTGGTCGAGCCGCTGGACCGCGCGTTCTCCTTCACCCGGGACCTGGCGACCCAGCTGCTGACCCGACCCGGTGTCGCGGGCGCGGTGGCCGACGTGGCGACCAGGCTGAACCGGGTGCCGCCGACCGCCGACCGACGGGTGGACTGGCTGCTCGACCCGGCGATCGCGCCGCGGGACACGGTCGCGGCGGACGAGGCCGGCGCACGGGCGTTCGCGGACGTGGTGCGGGAGGCGGAGATCGCGGCCGAGCAGGCCGAGGCGGCGGCCCGGTCCGCGACGCTCGCCGCCGAGCTGGCCGAGGTTCTGACCCCGGACAGCGCCGGAGAGGCGATCTCGGCGGCGGAATCGGCCCGGCGGACGGCAGCCGAGGCACGGGCCGAGGTCGAGCGCACGGCCGCCGGTCGGGACTCCGCGCGGGCCGTCGCCCGGGCGATGTCCGCGTTCCGCCAGGCCGGTGGCGAGGACGCCGAGAGCTTCCTGCACGGCGTGCTCGGCGCGGTGCTGACCCGGTGGCCCGGCACGCTGCGGCAGGCGTTGACGGGCGCGAGCGGGTTGTTCCCGACCTTGACGACGGTGCTCGCCGGTCCCGACGCCGAGCTGCACCGGAACGTGCCGGGTGTCGAGTGGCGCTCCGGCGACCTCGCCCCGGCGGTGGAGGCGCTGCCCGGCGGCGTGCTGCTCGCAGACCCGTTGGCAGCAAAGGGAACCCTCGACGCCGTGCGGCGATTCCCGGCCGACGACCGGTACTTCACCTTCGTCGCGCACGGCGACGACCAGGGCCGCCCGGTGTTCGCGGGCCGTCCGGTCTCCGCGCGCGCGGTCGCCGACCTGCTGATCACCGAACGGGACCGGGGCGCCTGGGACCCGGCGACACCGGTGATGTTCGTGTCCTGCAACGCCGGCCGCTCCTTCGCCGCCGACGTGCTGACCGCACTGCGCGCCCTCGGCGTGCACGCCACCGCGGTGGCACCGGACGGCCCGGTGCTGTTCGTGCCGAACCGGCAGGACCCCGACGGCCCCGGGCACCTGGTGGTGGCGAACGACGTCGGCTTCGGCGCCGACGGCCGTCCGCTGGTGGTCGCGGGCGGCGGCTGGCTGCACCTGACCCCCGGCGAACCCGCGCGCTCGCTGGGCGCGCACCTCGACCCGGACACCCGCGCCGCGACCGAGGCCCCGCCCGCCTACGCCACCTCGTCGGCGGACGACGTGGTGGCCGACCTGCCGGGCGCGACGCGGTTCGCGGCGGCGGACCGCGCGCTGTTCCAGGACGCGGCCTACGCGCCCGTGAGCCGGCAGTACGAGGCCGGACTGGGCGCGGTGCTGGGCGATCGCCCGGCCGCGCGACAGGCCGTCGGCGACCTGGTGACCGGACTGGCGGTCGGCCTCGGCCTGACCCCGCCGGACGCGCCGGACACCGACGGCGTCCGCTGGCTGCTCGACCCCGCCTCCGGCGTGACCCCGACCCTGAGCGTGCTGGTGGACGCCGCGATCAACCACCCCGGTGGGGCACAACGACGTCTGGCGCCCGAGCCCGTCGCGGCCCAGGCCGCCCACCGCGCGCAGGGCTACGCCGCCGTGCTGGACGTGGTGCGCCAGGCCGACCCGGACCGGGCCGCGCTCGACCCCGAGGGCCCGCTGCGGATCACCGGCGTGCTCGGCCCGCTGACCACCCGCGTCGAGGGCTGGGAGGACGATGTCCGCGCGGTCGCCGAACTCCTCTGGCGGGACGACGGCCCGGCCGCGGTGGCCAGGACGGTCGCCGAGGCGCTGCACGTGTTCCAGGTCGCGGGCGGCGTCGACCCGGCCGGCTTCCTGCACGGCGTGCTCGGCCGCGTGCTGACCGCACAACCGGGTTCGCTGGCCGCGGCCCTGACCGGCGCGCGGGTGAGCGGGTTGTTCCCGACGCTGCCCACGGTGTTGGCAGGCGACCCGGCGGACGTCTACCGCGGCCTGCCCGGGTTGACCCCCGGCGAGCTGCGCGAGGCGGGCGACCTGCCGCACGAGCGGTTGTACCTGGAGTACCTGGGCCAGGACCTGTTCGCCGAGGCCGGCGAGGACGAACGCGAGGCCGCCGCCGACCGCCGCACCGCGTTCGCCGACGACGCGGAGCACCTGTCCGACTGGCTGACCCGGCACCGGTTGGCCGGCCAGGACGTCGTGGACCGGTTGGGGTTGGCGCACTTCGTCGCGTTCGACCTCTACACCGGCGAGCTGCACCGGTTGATCAACGAGGTCGAACTCCGGCCCGAGGACCCGAGGTCCGCGCTGCGCGACAAGATCCGCGCCGTGCTGACGCTGCCCGAGCACGCGTGGCCGAAGTTGTTGCAGGACAACGCGGCCGTCGAACAGGCGCGCGAGGCCGCGGACCCCGAGGACTTCGTGGACGAGGCCATGGCGGGCCTGGAGCCGCAGCTGGACGAGATCACCTGGGAGGTCTCGGTGCACGGCCACATGCTGATGGACGCGCTGCGCCAGTTGCCGCCCGCGCTCGGCACGGTGTGGCGTGGCACCAACGTCGGCACCAACCCCGACACCTTCGAGCACCGCGCCACCACCGCCGCCGACGCGCCGGTCGGCCTCGGTAAGTTCACCAGCACCAGCCGCGACCACGACACCGCGCTGAACTTCCTGGCCACCAAGGACAACCCGGCCCTGCTGCGGGTCGACCTGACCGGCGCGCGCGGCTACGACATCGCGCCCTTCTCCGACTCGCCGGGGGAGGCGGAAGTGCTGCTGCTGCCCGATTCCGAGGTCGTGGTGACCAGCCACACGGCGGTGCTGGACAACGGCGTCGTGCGCGCCCACCGCGTGCTCACCACGACCGAGGTCGCCCCGGACCTCCCGTTCCCGCCGTCCGACCCCGACCTGGACCCCCTCGACGACGAGGCCGACCGCCGCGAGGCCCACGCCCACGCGCGGACCGCCCTGGCCACCCTCGGCGGCGGCATCCCGGTGGTCCACAGCGCCCAACTGGCCGGCCTCGCGCAGCACCTCGGCGTGGCCGACGGGGACCAGGCGTGGGGCCTGGCCCTGCTGCTGGCCGGCGCCTACCGCGACCCGGACGTGATCACCCTCGACCGCCTGCACGCCGTGCGCCGGCTGCTCCAGGCCCACGGCGTCACCGACTTCGCCACGACCACGGCGGCGGACGTGACCCGGTTGGCCGAGTGGGCGGGCCACCCGGGACTGCACCACTTCCTGGAGAACGACATCACGCGCGTCCCGCCGTCGGTGGTGCGCGGACTCCCGGCGCACGGCGGCGTCTGGCTGGCCGACCCCGACTCGGCGGACCGGACCGTCGACGCCGTGCGGAGATTCCCGTCCGACCACCGGTTCTTCACCTTCGTGGCGCACGGCGACGACCAGGGCCGCCCGCAGCTGGCCGGCCGCCCGGTGAGCGCCCGGGCCGTGGCCGACCTGTTGGCCGACGCCCGAACCCAGGGCGTCTGGGACCCCGCCGCCCGCCCGTTGATGTTCGCGACCTGCAACGCCGCCGGCACGTTCGCCGCCGAGGTGCTGACCGAACTGCGCGCCCGGGGCATCACCGCCACCGCGTTCGCCCCGAACGGCCCGGTGTACTTCGTCCCCGACACGACGCCGACCGCGCGCGGCCACCTCGTCGTGACCTCCGCCGTCGGTCTCACCGCGACCGGGCACCCGGCCGTGCTCGCCGACGGCGGGTGGATCCGGGTGGCGCACGACGAACCCGACCAGTGGATCGGCGCCCACGTGCCGCCCGACGCCACCCAGGCCGTCGACCACCCGGCGGGCTACGACCGGGTGGCGACGCCGGACGAGCTGACCGCCGACCTCCCCGGCGCGGTCCGGTTCGCCGCCGCCGACAAGGCGCTGTTCACCGACCCGACCATTCCCCACCACACCAGGGAGTTCGACCGGGACCTGGCCGCCCACCTGCTCTCCCGGCCGACCACCCGGGCCGCCGTCGGGGACGTGGCGACCAGGCTCGGCGCGCCGCCCGGCACCCTCGAGGCGCACCTGAGGTGGCTCACCGCGCCGACCGCGGCCCACCCGCCGGACACCGCGGTGGCGCACGCGCTCACCGCGTTCCGCTCGGTGGGCGGCGACCGGATCGGCTTCCTGCACGGCGTTCTCGGCCACGTCCTGTCCACGCACCCGGGCGCGCTCCGCGCCGCGCTGACCGGTGCCCTGCCCAGCGGTTTGTTCCCTGGCCTGCGTTCCGTGCTCGCGGGCGACCCGATCGAGGTGTACCGGGGCATCCCGGGTGTGACGGCGCGCGACCTGCGCGCTGTCGGCGACCTGCCCCACGAGCGCGTGTACCTGTTCCACGCGGAGAACGACGTGTTCGCCGAGATCACCGAGGACGAGCGGAACGACTCCGAAACCCGCCGGAACGGGTTCCTGACCGACTCGGCCGACGTGCGGCCGTGGCTGACCCGCCACCTGCTGACCCACCAGGACGTCACCGACCGCCTGGGCCCGGCGCACTTCCTCGCCCTCGACGTCTACACCGGCATGGCCCACCGCCTGATCAACCTGATGGAGTCGCCGACCGCGAACCCCCGGGCGACCCTGCGCGCCGGCCTCGCCCGGTTGCTGGCGGAGAAGTCGCCCGTCGACTGGCCGGTGCTGCTGAAGCGCGCCGTCATCCCCGCCTCGTCGGACGCGGACGAGTCCGAAGAGGACTTCGAGGACGCGCTCCCGCACCCGGACACCGAGGAGCGCGACGCCTTCGTCGCCACGTCGATGGCCGCCCTGGAACCACTCCTGCCCGGCATCGAACGCGAAGTCGCGCTGCACAGCCACATGCTGGCCGACGCCCTGCGCCAACTCCCGCCCGCGCTCGGCGAGGTCTGGCGGGGCACCGCGCACCTCGACGGCTCCCACACCTTCGCCGCCCGGGCCACCCCCGGCGCGACGATCGGCTTCGGCCAGTTCACCAGCACGAGCCACCGCCAGGACGTCGCCACGACGTTCTTCAAACCCGACGGCCCCACCCTGATCCGGCTGGAGACCACCGGCCGCGGCGGTTTCCACATCGAACCCTTCGCCCGGCTGGCCGAGGACGAGGACGAGGTCCTGCTGCTCCCGGACACCCACGCCAGGATCCTCGACGTCACCCCGGTGCCGGCCGCCGGCTACACCCCGGCCCACACCCTGATCACCGCCGTCGAACTGGGCCCGGACCTCCCGTTCCCGCCGCACACCCCGGGCACCGCCGACGAACCCCGCCGCCGGGAGGCCCGCGCCACCCTGCTGACCGCGTTGACCACCCTCAACAACGGCATCGAGCCGACCACGTCCGCCGCCCTGTCCCCGCTGGCCGCCCTGCTGGGCATCGCCGACGGGCGCACCCTGTGGCAGACCGCGATGACCCTGGAGGAACTGCACCGCGCACCCGCCGGGCTCACCCTCGACAGCCTGGCGACGCTGTACACCCTGGCGGTCACCGCCGGCATCCCCCTGGACAACCCGCACACCGCCCTGGCCCACCTGGACGCCCTCGCGCGGACCCTCGGCAACGGCCACCCGACCGACCGGGCCACCCGCGTCCGCCACCTCCTGACCGTGACCGCGGCCCTGGTGGAAGCCCGGGAAGACCTGACCGCACCGGCGTTCGCCCGCCGCTGGACCACGCCGTGACCTCGCCGAACCGACCACCCGTCGACACCGGGGGAGGACATACTGTCGAGGTCCGAGGTCCGGCCGCCGAGCGGAACGGTGGAACCATGGCGAAGTACCGCTGGCACGAGCACGACTTCATCACCGAGGTGGCCACCCGCCGCGGCTACCACCTCACCGGCGGCCGAAGCTCACCGTGGCGCCTCTCCGGCGGCACCCCGGGTTCGTCCTGGACCACCACCCTGACCCCGGCCTCGGGCGAACTCCCCGCGTCGATCCTCTGGCGCTGCCCGGACCTGAGGGCCTCACCCACCGACCCGACCCGGCAACTGGTGGTCGAGCCGAGGTCCTCCACCCCGACCCTGAGGTCCCTCTTCGGCCGCAAGCCGCTCCCCGAGCCGCCGGGCATTCTGGGTCCACTGTGGACGGTGAACGACCCGTCCCGCGTCCTGGACCCGAGCCTGACCCCGTGGTTCGCGCACTGGCCACCGGCGTGGTGGGGCCCGAACGACACCCGCCCGGCCACCCTCGGCTCCCTCTGGCTGAACCAGTACGGCCTCGACCTGCAATCCCAGGACTGGTGGTGCTCGGCCCCCGCCCTGGACCAGCTGATCAACCTGGGTGTCGACATCGCCGGCCGGCTCCGTCGAGCCGGCTTCTGACCCGGCCACCGAGCGCAGCGCTCCGCCTGGACTCGTGCCCGGTTCCGCCACAGGCCGCCGGAACGTCGTCCGGTGCAGGACGAACGTCTCGGCGGTGCACCCGACGCCGTGTAGCGCGCGCACGAGCCGAGCCACCACGTCCCGCCCCGGACCCTGCACGGTGGTCTGCACGAACCCGAGGAGTACTGAATGTGGCCGGGTCACCCGCCTGCACGCACGTCGATGCTCGACTCCGACGCCGTCGCGGCACATCCCTGGTGTGGTCCCGCCGAAGGACGTCCCCTGGCCTACCGCGGTCCGCACCGGCTGTCGCGGGACGGCTGGACCAACTTCGCCGGACGGCTGGAGCGGGGTGAGGAGATCGCGCTTCTCGGCGCGCTCGCGGTCGGCCACCGGCACGCGCTCGACGTAGGCGGCGGCACGGGCGAATTGACCGCTGCGGTGGCCGCGCGGGCCGGGCGATGCGCGGCGGTCGAACCCCATCGCGACCGGGTCGCCGTGCTCGACGCGATGGCGGGCGCCGTGGTGGAGGTTCACCCCGGGCACGCCGAGGCGCTGCCGTTCGCCGACAACTCCTTCGACCTCGTGCTCGCCGCGTGGGTGCTGCCCTACGTGCGAGACCTGCGAGGGGCGCTGCACGAGATCGCCAGGGTGTGCGACGACCGGGATCCCGACGCGGCTGTCGTCATCGTCGGCGGCGCGCCGGACAACGAACTGGTGCGCCTGCTCAACGAGACGTGCGTTCCGCTGTCCGGCGAGGAGCCCGACCACCAGGGTTTCCTGCTGACGGAGGCCGCCGTCGTGTTCGCCGAGCACGGTTTCGCGGAGTTCTCGCTCCTGCGCACGGAGGCGGCGCTGCACTTCCCGGAACCCGTGGAGTCCGACCGGATCGCCGTCGCCGCCACGACCCTGGTCGACTTCTGGTTCGAGGACCACCCGCACGCCGCCGCCATGCGCCACGCCCTGGAACCCGCGTTGGCCGAGCACTTCGCCCACCGACCGCACGCGATCGGGGACCAGGCCACCGTGCTGGTGGCACGTCCGTCCGCCCGCGGGCCCCGACCCACCACGTGCCGCCGTTCGGCGTAGCGGCTGGTATACCTGGTCCGGGATGTCGAGTCACCAGCGAGGAGTGCCCCGTGCCGCGGTTGTTGCTCGTCGAGGACGACCCGATGGTGGCCGAGGCCTTGTCGCGGGCGTTGCGCGGGCTCGGGCACGACGTCGCGGTCGCCGGGTCGGGGGAGCGGGCGTTGGAGCTGCTCGCGGCGCGGACCCCGGTCGACCTGGTGCTGCTGGACGTAATGCTGCCCGGTGTCGACGGGTTCGAGGTGTGCCGGCGGATCCGGGTGGGCGACCCGGTGCCGGTGATCCTGTTGACCGCGCGCGGTGACGCGGTGGACGTCGTCGTCGGGTTGGAGTGCGGTGCGGACGACTACGTGGTCAAGCCGGTCGAGCCGCGCGTGCTGGACGCCCGGGTGAAGGCGATCCTGCGTCGGGCCGCGCCCGCGCGGTCGGCCCGGACCGGGGTGCACGTCATCGGGGACCTGGAGGTGGACACCGGCGCGATGGTCGTCACCCGGGGCGGGGTCGAGGTGCGGTTGACCTCCACCGAGTTGCGGCTGCTGATCGAGTTCGCCGAGCACGCCGGGCAGGTGCTCAGCCGGCAGACGTTGCTCAAACGGGTGTGGGACTACGGGTTCGCCGGCGACTCGCGGCTGGTCGACGCCACCGTCGCGCGGTTGCGGGCCAAGATCGAGGCGGAGCCCGCGAACCCGACGTTGCTGCGGACCGTGCGCGGCTTCGGGTACCGCCTGGTCGCGCCGTGACGCGTCGGCTCGGGTTGCGGGGCGTCGTCGTGCTGACCGTCGTGCTGGTGACGGTCGTGACGACGGTGTCGATGGCCGCGACGGCCTACCTGGTCCAGGCCGGCGCGACCAGGGCCCGGTTCGCCGCGGCCGCGCAGGCGTCGTTCGACTCGGACGCCCAGCAGGCGCACCAGTTCCTGGTGCGCACCGAGGCGCGCCAGTCGGCGGTCGAGGGCGTCGCGGAGTACATGCGGGCCCGGCTCGGGCTCACCTGGGCCCTGGTCAACCGCACCGCGACCTCCGGGCCGCTCTCCGCGGTGACCGACGGCCGCTACGTGCCGGTCGAGGGCACCGGGGGCCACTACCCCGGTCAGCTGCCGCAGTCCACAGTGGAGGGTCTTGATCGGGGCTCGGTCCGGTACCCGGTGGACACCCCGGAAGGGCCGATGCTCGTGGTGCTCGGCGAGGTCGAACCCGGGCTGCTGCTCGCCGAGTTCTACCGCACGCGGGGTTTGGACGAGGAGTTGGCCGCGCTGCGCGCCGTCCTCGCGCTGGTGGCGGCGCTGGTCGTGCTGCTCGGCGGCACGGCGGGGGTGTTCGCGGCACGGGGCGTGCAGCGCCGGGTGCGGACCGCCGCGCTCGCCGCGCGACGACTGGGCGACGGCGCGCTGGACACCCGGCTCCCGGTGGAGGGGCGCGACGAGTTGGCCGACCTGGCGGGCTCGTTCAACGCGATGGCGCGGCGGCTCGGGGAGTCCATCGAGCAGTTGCGGCTCAAGGACGTGCAGCAACGCCGGTTCGCCGCCGACGTGGCGCACGACCTGCGCACGCCGTTGGCGTCGTTGATCGCCGCCACCGACGGCCTGCACAGCCCGGACGAGGCGGACCGGACGCGCTCGGCGGAACTGGTGGGCTCCCAGGCGCGGCGGCTCGGCGCCCTGGTGGAGGACCTGCTGGAGATCTCGCGGTTCGACGCCGGCGCGGCCGAGTTCCGGCCCGAGATCGTGGACCTCGAGGCGCTGGTCGCGGAGGTCGTGGAGTCGAGCCAGGTCGAGGTCGAGCGCACCGGGGACGTCGCGGTGTTCGGCGATCCGCGCCGGCTGCTCACCGTCGTGCGGAACCTGGTCGGCAACGCGCTGCGGCACGGCGGCCCGCCGGTCACCGTCACGATCGACGGCGACGCGCCGGACGTGGTGCGGCTGCGGGTCGCCGATCACGGCCCCGGCGTGCCGGAGGAGTTGCTGCCGGTGGTGTTCGACCGGTTCGTGCGCGGCGACCGGGCGCGGCACACCGAGGGCAGCGGGCTGGGGCTCGCGATCGCGCGGGAGAACGCCCGGCTGCACGGCGGCCGGCTGGAGGTGCGCAACGACGGCGGCGCGCGGTTCACCCTCACCCTGCCCCGCCGGACCTGATCGAGTCGGACCTGATCGAGCCGGACCTGATCACCCGGCCGCGTCACCGCGCTGCGGCGGGCACTCGCCGCCGGGTGTGGTCAGCAGTTCGAAGTGCCACATCTCGTTGGAGTACACCTGGCACAGCCCGTAGGCGTTGCCGTGCCGCCCGACCCAGTCGGCCGCGTCGGTCGGCCCGATGTCCACCGCCTTGCCCGACACGTGGGCCGAGGTGTCCGGCGTGCTGACGAAACGCCTTGCCTCGTCAAGACTTCCGTAGTTGACCACGGCCTGGTCCAACAGCCGCTGCTGGTACTCCTTGCTGCGCCACCCCGAGGTCACCCCGACCTCGACGCCCGCGGCCTTCGCGTCGTCGGCGGCCTTGCGCACGGCGGCGAGCAGGTCCGGGTCCAGCCGGCGGAGGGCGGCGTGGTCGGCGTAGGGCGAGATCCGGCCGTTGCCGGTGATGTCGCCGTCCTCCGCGGCGGTGGACGACGCCGGGCCGCCGACCGGGCCGCACGCCGCGACCAGGACGAGCACGGCCGCGGACATCTTCCTGTGGTGCGCTGACATTCGATCCCCCACTGGGTGGAGCCGGTTGGGACGACTCCGACCTTCCCCGCCGGATGTCCGCACCGTGCGCGCGTTGTGTGCGCATTCGGTGACAACGTGGCGAGTCCACTGTGGAGGACGTCCGACCTGCGGCGGGCCTTCGCCCCGGTGCCGGATCGGGTCTCGACGTGATTAGGCCGACCCCGGGCGGAGATCTTTCTCGAACGCCAGGACGCCGATCAGTTCCGGGTCGGAATGCACGTCGAACAGCGGGCGATAGCCGGCTTTCAGGTACAGCGCCCGCGCTTCCGGCTGCCGCGGCCCGGTGGTCAGATACGACCGGAGATAGCCCTGGTCGGCGGCTTCCCGTTCGAGTTCGGTGATGACCAACCGGGCGAGTCCACGCCGACGATGGGCGGAATGCGTCCACATCCGCTTCAACTCCGCGGTGCGGTCGTCGTATCGCCGGAACCCGCCGCCGGCGACCACCACGTCGTTTTCCACCAGCACCACGAGCAGGCCGGACGGCGGTGCGAAATCGGCGTCGACCGCGCTGCCCAGTTCCTCGTCGGTGCCGTATCTGGTCGCGTATTCGTACGCCAGCTCGTGCAGCAGGGGTTGTGCCTCCGCATCGGAAAGCCGAACTCTTCTGGTCTCGAACGAACTCGGTTCCACGACAGTCATGAACCTCTCATAGCACGGCGGCCGGCCGCGCCACAACTGGGCTCCGGACGTGATTTCAGATCATGAGAGGGCCCTTTCCCGGTCGAGTACTTTCAATTTCGGGGCCGTCACCGCAAACCTGGGGAATCGACGGAATGTCTGGGGGCAACCATGTCTGTTGAACGACTGAAATCGTTGGCGGTACGCGTTGGCGGCACACTGGACGTCGCCGCGCTCCGCCGTGCCGTGACCGCCGTCACCGCGCGACACCCGGCTCTCCACGACCTGGAGTTCGCCGAGTCGGACGTCCGGGAGACCGCGAACCCGCGCCGTGCCGCGTCCGACGCCGCCCGCCGCGCGTCCCGCCGACCGGGGGCGCGGCTGCTCGCGGTCCACGTGGCGCACGACGAACACCTGCTGGTGCTGACCGCCTCCGGGGTGGACGTGGCGTCGCTGTGGGCGGTGCTGCGGGAAAGCTCGGCGGCCTACCCGACCGGCGAACCGGGCCCGCGCGCCGAAACCCCGGCGCCGCAACGCCTTCGCGACGCCGACCGGTCCGACCCGGACCTGCCCGCCGACTTCCCGCGTCGACCGGGCGGCCGCACGGCGGTGGTCCGGGTGCCCGCGCCCGCCACCCGCGACCCGGCGGACCTGCTGTCCGCACTGGGTGTCGTGCTCGCCCGGCACACCGGCCAGGACGCGGTGCGCGTGGGCACCGCGGTCGACACCAGGCCGCCGGGCGCCGAGAACGCGGTGGGGGACCACACCATCACGGCCACCACCGCCGTGGACCTGAGCGACCGACCCACCTTCCGCGATCTCGTCGCGCGCACGTCCGTGAGCCCGGACGACACACCGGTGCGGGCGCGGCTGACCGTCGTGCCGCCACCACCGGAGCTGTTCGGCCGGCGGGTGGACACCGTCGCGGTGGTGGACGACGGCGACTGGGACCTGGACATCCGGGTCGCCGATGAGGTCGAGGTCGTCTACCGCCCGGACCGCCACCACGTCGACCGGATCACCGACCTGGTCGCGCAGATCCGCCGGGTCCTCGACCAGGACCCCGACCTGCCCGTCACCTCGTACCCCCTGGGCACGGACGTGCCGCGGCCGGTGCCGCCGACCGCCGCGCACACCGGGTTCCCGGCCCGGTTCGCCGAGCACGCGAGCGCGACGCCGGACCGCACGGCCGTCGAGTGGGGCCGGTTCTCCTGGTCCTACCGGGAGGTGGCGCGCGAGAGCGACGGCATCGCCGCCCGTCTCGCGTCCGCCGGTGTCGGCGTGGGCGACGTCGTCGCGGTGCACGCCGCCCGATTACCGGTCCTGGTTCCCGCGCTGCTGGGGATCGGGAAGGCGGGCGCGGCGTTCGCCGTGCTGGACGCCACCCACCCGCCCGCGCGCACCGCGGAACTGGCCCGCGCCGCGGGTGCGACCCGGTGGATCGACGCCGCGCCCGGCCGGGCCGCGCCGTTCGCCGACGAACCGGTGTTGCGCCTGGTGGGCCTGCACGCCGGTGAGCACGCCGAGCCGCCCGCGATCCCGTACGACCCGCACCGCACGGCCTACCTGGCGTTCACCTCCGGCACCACCGGCACGCCACGCGTGGTCGCCGGCACCGGCGCGGTGCTCGACCACTTCCTGTCCTGGTACACCGAGGCGCACGGCCTCGACGGCGACGACCGGGTCACGGTGCTGTCCGGCCTCGGCCACGACCCGTTCCTGCGCGACGTCCTCATTCCACTGTGGACCGGCGGCACGGCGGTGTTCCCCGACGTCGACCCGCGCGACACCGACGCCCTCGCCGGGTGGCTGGGGCGCAGCCGGGCGACCGTCACCCACCTGACCCCGGCCCTGGGCGCCGCGCTGGCGGCGGCCCGACCGGCGAACTCGGTGCGGCTGATCGGTTTCGGTGGCGAGGCGCTGCGCGAGTCCACGGTGCGCGAGTGGGCGGCGCTGGCCCCGGACGCGGTGCAGCTCAACCTCTACGGCGCGACCGAAACCCCGCAGGTGGTCTCCGCGCACGACGCCCGGACCACCACCTCCGCCTCCGGCCGCGCCCCGATCGGCCCCGGCTCGGGCGGAACGCAGGTGCTCGTGCTGGCGGGCGACCGCCCGGCGGCCGTGGGCGAACTGGGCGAGATCGCGGTGCGCGGCCGGCACCTGGGCCGGTACGCGGACGACCAGGGTCCCGGCGGCTTCGTCGAAGATCCTTTCGCGCCAACGGAAACCGGCGCCGACCGGGTGCGGCTCTACCGCACCGGAGACCTCGGCCGACGGCGTCCGGACGGCTTGATCGACCTGGCCGGCCGGGCCGACGACCAGGTCAAGGTGCGCGGACACCGGGTGTCGCCCGCCGAGGTGGAGGCCGTGCTGGCGGCGCACCCCGAGGTGACCGGCGCGCTCGTCGCGGGCCGGGTCGACGGCACGGGCGCGACCCGTCTCGTCGCGTGGGTCACCGGCGCCGTCACCGCCGACCTGCGCGCGTTCGCGGCCGCGACGCTGCCCGACCACGCGGTGCCCGCGGCGATCGCGGTGCTCGAGGCGTTCCCGTTGACCGCGCGCGGAAAGCTCGACCGGGCGGGCCTTCCCGAGCCGACCGCGCGCACCACCCGGCACGACCCGCCGCGCACCGACGCCGAGACGCGGATCGCGAGGCTCTGGCAGGACCTGCTGGACCTGCCGACACCGCCGGGCCGCGCGGACGACTTCTTCGCGCTGGGCGGTCATTCCCTGGTGCTGGCCCGCCTCCTGGCCCGGCTGCGCGCCGGGTTCGGCCTGGAGGTGGACCTGGCCGACCTGTTCCGGCACCGCACGGTCGAAGCGCAGGCCGCGCTGCTGCCGGACGTGCCGGCGCCACCGCCGACCGCCATCCCGCGCGGCGCGCCGGGTCTCCTGTCGTGGACGCAGGAACGCCTGTGGTTCGAGCACCGGCTCGACCCGACGTCGACGGCCTACCACATGACCCCGCTGGTGCGCCTGCGCGGACACCTGGACGTGGCAGCGCTCCGGGAGGCGTTCCGCGCGGTGGTGCGCGAGCACGACGCCCTGCGCACCGCGTTCCCGGACGGCGCCACGCCGACCCAGGTGGTCGCGGCCGAGGCCGACCCGGTGTTCACCGTCCACGACCTGCGCGCCGCGCCCGACACGGCGGACGCGCACATCGCCGAGGAGGTGCGGACCCCGTTCGACCTGGGCACGCCACCGCTGCTGCGCGTCCGGCTGCTGCGGTTGGCCGACGACGAGCACCTGCTGGTGGTCGTGGTGCACCACATCGTCTTCGACGGCTGGTCGATCGGCCTGCTGCTGCGCGACCTTGGCCGAGCGCACCGACCGGCACTCGGTTTCCCCGACGCCGCGCGGTGGGAGCGCGCCGAGGTCGACGGACCCGCGCTGGACGCGCTGCTCGACCGCTGGGAACGGCGGCTCGCGGGTGTGCCGACGGTGCTGGACCTGCCGACCGACCTGCCACGTCCGGCCGTGCGCCGCAGCCGGGGAGCCCGTCACCGGATCACCGTCGACGCCGCGACCTCCGCCGGGGTGCGCGCCCTCGCCCGCCGGCACGACACCACGGTGTTCGCCGTGCTGCTGTCGGCTTTTTCCGCGGTGCTCGCCCGCTGGACCGGCCGTCGCGACCTGCTCGTCGGCACGCCGGTGGCCAACCGGCCGCGCCCGGAGTTCGAGGACGTGATCGGGCCGTTCGTGAACACCCTGCCGCTGCGGGTGGACCTGACCGGGCGCCCCGCGTTCGGCGAGCTCGTGCGGCGGGTGGGCGAGGACGTGCTCGAAGACCTGGCGCACCAGCAGGTCCCGTTCGCCCCGCTGCGCAACCGGCTCGCGCCGGACCGCGACCTGTCGCGCAACCCGCTCGTGCAGGTCCTGTTCGCGTTGCAGAACACGCCGGTGCGCCCGCCGGACCTGCCGGGCGTCACCGCCGAGCTCGTGCACGCCGCCGAGGCGACCGCGCAGTTCGACCTGGCGCTGCGGGTCACCGACACGGGCGCCGAGATCCACGGGTGGCTCGACTACGACACCGACCTGTTCGAGGACGCCACCGCGCACCGGTTCGCCGACCAGTTCGCCGCCGTGCTGCGCGCCGACCCCGCCACCCCGGTGGACGAGGTCGACCTGCCGGGCGCGGACCTGGTGCTGACCGACTGGAACGACACCGCGGTCGAGTTCCCGCCCACCACGCTGCGCGCGCTACTCGCACCGTCCACATCGGACTCCACGGCGTTGTGGTGGCGCGGTGCAGCGGTGACCCACGCCGAGTTGCACGCCCGCGCCGGCCGGCTCGCCCACGAGCTGCGCGCCCACGGCGTCGGGCCGGACGCGGTCGTGGCGGTGCACCTGGAGCGGTCGCCGGAGCTGGTGGTGGCACTGCTCGCCGTGCTCCGGGCGGGTGGCGCGTACCTGCCGCTGGACCCCGGCTACCCGCAGGACCGGTTGCGGCACATGCTTTCCGACTCCGGAGCACGGGTGCTGCTCACCGCCGGCGGCCTGGAGACCGACGTGCCGCGCGTCCTGGTGGACGAGCACACCGGCACCACCGGGCCGACCTACGAGGGCGACCCGGGCACCGGTCCGGACCACCTCGCCTACCTGATCTACACCTCCGGCTCGACCGGGCGCCCCAAGGGCGTGCAGGTCACGCACCGCGGCATCGTCAACCGGTTGCGGTGGATGCGCGACGACTACCGGGTGACCCCGGCCGACCGGATCCTGCACAAAACCCCGACCAGCTTCGACGTCTCGGTGTGGGAGCTGTTCCTGCCGCTGGTCACCGGCGCCGTGCTGGTGCTGGCCGAACCCGGCGGTCACCGCGACCCGAGCTACCTGGCGGGCCTGATCCGGGACGCGGGTGTGACCATCGCGCACTTCGTCCCGCCGATGCTCGTGTCGTTCCTGGACGCCACCGAACCCGTGCCAGGACTGCGGTTGGTGGTGTGCAGCGGCGAGGCGCTGCCCGCCGAGACCGTCCGCCGGTTCCACGCCGCCCACCCCGGCGTCGTGCTGGAGAACCTCTACGGGCCGACCGAGGCGGCGGTGGACGTGACCGCGTACACCACGGTTCCCGGTCGGGTGCCGCCGTCGGTGCCGATCGGCCGGCCGGTGGCCAACACCCGAACCCTGGTGCTGGACCACGACTACCGCGTGACGCCCGTCGGCGTGCCGGGGGAGCTGTACCTCGGCGGCGTCCAACTCGCCCGCGGTTACGGCGGCAGGCCCGGTCTGACCGCCGACCGGTTCGTGCCCGACCCGTACGGCGCGGTGTTCGGCGAGCCCGGTTCCCGCTTGTACCGCACCGGCGACCTGGCCCGGTGGACCGCCGCCGGGGTGCTGGAGTTCCTCGGTCGCGACGACCACCAGGTGAAGCTGCGCGGGTTCCGGATCGAACTGGGCGAGGTGGAGGCGGCGCTGGCCGCGCTCGACGGCGTCGGCCACGCGGTGGCGGTGGTCCGTGAGGACCGGCCGGGTGACCGCAGGCTCGTCGGCTACGCGACCGGCGTCGGGCTCGATCCCGTCGCGCTGCGGGCGGAACTGCTGCGCACGCTGCCCGAACACCTGGTGCCGTCGGCGATCGTGCCGCTGGCCGTGCTGCCGCTCAACCCGAGCGGCAAGGTGGACCGCGCCGCGCTGCCCGTTCCCGAGGCGACGGCCACCTCCGGCGAACCGCCGCAGACGGGCGAGGAGCAGCTGCTCGCCGGGTTGTGGCAACAGGTTCTCGGGGTGTCCCGGATCGGCCGGGACGACGACTTCTTCGCCGTGGGCGGCGATTCCATGCACGCCGTGCGCGTCGTGGGCCTGGCCCGCGACCACGGCTTCGACCTCTCGTTGCAGGACCTGTTCCGGGCCCGGACGCTGTCCGCCGTCGCCGGCCTGCTGACGAGCACCCGCACCACCGCGACCACGACCGCCGCCTTCGGCCTGCTCGACCCGGCCGACCTGGCGCGGCTGTCCGGCTGACCACGACCTGGGGGACACCATGACCAACGACATCGAGGACGCCTACCCGCTCACCCTGCTCCAGTCCGGAATGCTGTTCCACAGCGCGCTGGACCGGGGAACGGCCACCTACCACGACATCTCGACCCTGCGCGTCTCCGGCCCGTTCGACCAGGACGCGCTGCGCGCCACACTGGGCGCGCTGACCGCGCGGCACGAGATCCTGCGCACCGGCATCGACCTGACCCGGTTCAGCACACCGCTGCAACTGGTCCACCGCGACGTGGAGATCCCGTTCTCCGCGGAGGACCTGCGCGGCGAGCCCGACCAGGAGGCGCGGATCGCGGCGTGGCGCGAGGAGGAGAAGGCCACCCCGTTCCAGACCAGCCTCGCGCCGCTGCTGCGGGTGCACGTGCAGCGGCTCGCCGAGGAGGAGTTCCTGCTCAACATCGCCTTCCACCACGCGATCCTGGACGGCTGGAGCCTGTCGCTGCTCACCACCGAGCTGCTCGCGGACTACGACGCGGCGCTCGCCGGCGTGGTCCGGGAGCCCGCCGCGAAGCCGACGCCGTTCCGCGAGTTCGTGGCGCTGGAACAGGCCGCGCTGGCCGACCCGTCCGCCGCCGCGTTCTGGACCGGGCTCGTCGGCGACGTCCCGTTCGCCGGGCTGCCGCACGACGGCGGCGACCTGGAGCCGGTGCGCACGCACCGGGTGCACGAGGTGCCGCTGGACGACGTGGCCGAGGGCGTGCGGGCCGCGGCGGCCCGTGCCGGCGCGTCGGTGAAGGCGGTGCTGTTCGCCGCGCACGCCAGGGTGTTGTCGCTGCTCACCGGCCGATCCCGGACCGTCACCGGCCGCGTCGGCAACGGCCGGCTGGAAACCGCGGGCGGCGACCGCACGGCCGGGCTGTTCCTCAACACCCTGCCGCTGGTGGTCGACAGCACCGGCACCTGGCTGGAGATCGCCCGGCGGATCCACGACCAGGAGACCGAGGCGCTGCCGTACCGGCGCTACCCGCTGGCGCAGATCCAGCAGGACCTCGGCCGCGACGCGCTGTTCGAAACGGTCGTGGACCACCGCAGCTTCCGCTCCTACGCCGACCTCGAGCTGTCCAAGATCGCCCTGACCGGCAGCGAGTTCTTCGAGCAGACCAACTTCCCGTTCACCGCGAACTTCGCCACCGACCCGGTCACCGGCCGCGTCGGCCTGCGGATCAACTACGACGCGGCGCGGTTCCCGCTCTCCCGCGTCGAGTCGATCGGCGAGGCCTACGCCGCCGCACTGCGCTTCATCGCGTCCGACCCGGCCGTCGAAGCGTCCACTGTGGACCTCCTCGGTGCCGATCGCGCGCTCCTGCTGGACGACTGGAACGCCACCGCCACCGACGGCACGGACCGGTCGGTGGTCGAGCTGCTGGAGGGCCAGGCGGCACGGACGCCGGACGCGGTCGCGCTGCGGTTCGCCGACCGGTCCCTGACCTACCGCGAGCTGCACGACCTCGCCGACCGGCTCGCCGGTCACCTGAGGGCGTCGGGCGTCGGGCCGGACACGTTCGTCGGCGTGCGGCAGCGGCGGTCGCCGAACCTGGTGGTGAGCCTGCTCGCGGTGCTCAAGGCCGGCGGCGCGTACCTGCCGCTGGACCCCGAGTACCCGCCGGCGCGCCTCGAGCACATGCTGCGCGACTCGGCCGCGCCCGTGGTGCTCGCCGACCCGGACCTGGTGGGCGACCCGGTCGAGGGCCGGACCGTCGTCCCGGTCACCGCCGACCTGCTCGACGGCCTGCCGGAACCGACGGCCGCCGTCCCCGTCCGCCCGGGCGACCTGGCGTACGCGATCTACACCTCCGGCTCGACCGGGCTGCCCAAGGGCGTCCGCGTGCCGCACCGGGCGCTGGTGAACCTGTTGCGGTCCTTCGGCGACGTGCTCCGGCTGACCCCGGCGGACCGGCTGCTCGCGCTCACCTCGCTGTCCTTCGACATCGCGGGCCTGGAGGTGTGGCTGCCGCTGCTGACCGGCGCGGAACTCGTGCTGTCGCCCGATCTCGGCGCCGACGGCCCGAGGTTGCGCGCCACCGTGGAGGAGTCCGGCGCGACGGTCGTGCAGGCCACGCCGTCGAGCTGGCGACTGCTGGTGGAGGCGGGTCTGGGCGCGAACCCGGGGCTGCGGGTGATCGCCGGCGGCGAGGCGCTGCCCGCCGAGGTGGCCGACGCGCTCGCCGAGCGGTTCGGCGAGGTCTGGAACGCTTACGGGCCGACGGAAACCACCATCTGGTCGACGGTCGACCGGGTGCGCGGTGGCGCCGCGCCGCGGATCGGACGGCCCATCGCCAACACCGTCGTGCGCGTGCTGGACGACCGCTTCGGCCTGGTGCCACCGGGTGTGCCCGGCGAACTGCTCATCGGCGGCGTCGGGCTCGCCCACGGCTACCACGGCAAACCCGGTCTCACCGCCGACCGGTTCGTACCCGACCCGTACGGCCCGCCCGGAGCCCGGCTGTACCGCACCGGCGACCTGGCGCGGTGGAACGCCGACGGCGTGCTGGAGTTCCTCGGCCGGATCGACCAGCAGGTCAAGGTGCGGGGCTTCCGCATCGAGCCCGGTGAAGTGGAGGTCGTGCTGGCCGGGCACGAGGGGGTGGGCCGGGTCGTCGTGGTCACCCGCGAGGACCGGCCGGGCGACGTGCGCCTGGTCGCCTACCTGTCCCCGCCGGCGGGCGGCGTGCTGCCCGGACCGGCCGAGCTGCGAGCCCTGGCCGCGCGGTCGTTGCCCGCGTACATGGTGCCGAGCGCGTTCGTGACGATCGACCGCTGGCCGGTGACGCCGAACGGCAAGCTGGACCGCCGCGCGCTGCCCGCGCCCGGTGGTGTCGAGGTCGACGGCCCCTCGGTCGCGCCGCGCACCGCCACCGAGGCGCGGGTGGCCGAGTTGTGGGCGGACGTGCTCGGCGTGGAGCGGATCGGCGTCACCGACGGCTTCCTGGAGTCGGGCGGCAACTCGATCGCCGCGCTGCGCCTGGTGATGCGGGTGCAGGAGGAGCTGGGCGCGGACGTGCCGGTGGCCGTGCTGTTCGAGGGCGGCACCGTGCGGACCGTCGCGGAGATCGTGGACGGCACCCGCGAGGCGAGCACGTCGGTTCTGGTGCGGCTCAAGGACACCGGCGACAAGCCGCCGCTGTTCTTCGTGCACCCGTTGGGCGGCAGCGTGTTCTGCTACACCCACCTGGTCGCCACGCTGCCCGAGGACCAGCCGTTCTACGCGATCCAGGCGCCCGACCTCGCCGGACCGGACGGACCGCGTCCGCAGACGCTGGAGGAGATCGCCGCGCTGTACCTGGAGGCCGTGCGCGAGGTGCAGCCGACCGGCCCGTACCACCTGGGCGGCTGGTGCATGGGCGGCATGGTCACCTACGAGATGGCGCGCCAGCTCGACGCGGCGGGGGAGCGGGTGGGCAGCCTCCAGATCGTCAGTGCCAGCATCAACGACCCGGTGCCGCCGCGCTACGCCGTGGACGAGGCCGCCGCCATCCTCGGCGCGTTCGCCTACCAGCTCGACATCACCGAGGACGAGCTGCGCGCGCTCGACCCGGAGACCCGCCTCGTGCGAGTCCTGGAACTGGCCGCCGGCAACGGGGTCAGCCGCGCCGACGCGGGCAGCGTCGGCGAGATCAAGCGGCTGGTCGCGCTCTACCAGCGGCACGCCCGCGCCCTGCTCAAGTACCGCGACGAGCCGCGCGAGCCGTACCGGGGCGAAACCGTCCTGGTGCGCGCCGAAACCGAGCTGTTCGGCGACGGCGACCTGGGCTGGGCGGACCGCGTCGCGGGCGGCCTGGTGATCGAGGAGTCGCCCGGCGACCACTACTCGATGCTCGAGCCGCCGAACGTCACCCGGCTGGTCGGCCTGCTGCTCGGCCGCACCGCCCCCGAATCGCCGCGGGCCACCGCGGTCTGACACCTCTGCACCAGGAGCAACACATGTCCACCCAGGAATCCACCGCCGGGTCCAGTGCCGGACCCGGCCCGGAGGCCACCGCGCCACCCGGCGAGGCGCCGGTCCGGGAGTTGTGGCGCAACCGCGACTTCGTCAAGCTGTGGACGGGGCAGGCGGCGTCCGAGTTCGCCACCCAGGTGACGAACCTGGCGGTACCGCTGGTCGCCGTGCTGGCGCTCAACGCCACCCCGCAGCAGGTCGGCACCCTGAACTTCCTGGCACAACTGCCCTACGTGCTCCTCGCCCTGTACGCGGGCGTGGTGGTGGACCGGCTGCGCCGCCGCGACGTGCTGATCGTCTCCGACCTCGGTCGGGCCGTGGTGCTCGCGGCGGTGCCCGTGCTGGCGGCGTTCGGCGTGCTGGCGTTGAACCCGCTCTACGCGGTGGCCTTCCTCATCGGCGGGTTCACCGTGTTCTTCCAGGTCGCCTACCAGGCGTACCTGCCGACGCTGGTGGCACGGCGCGAGCTCAGCGGCGGCAACAGCCTGCTGGAGAGCAGCCGCTCGGCCGCGCAGATCGGCGGACCGGCCATCGGCGGTGGTCTCGTGCAGCTGCTCACCGCGCCCTTCGCGCTGGCGGCCGGCGCGCTGGCGTACCTCGGTTCCGCGTTGCTGTTCTGGCGGATCGACGCCCGGGAGGCCGCGCCGCCCGCGGGCGGTCGGGGCGCGCGGAACACGTTGCGGGGCATCAAGGAAGGCCTCAGCCTGGTGTTCCACAACCCGGCGTTGCGCGCCAACGCGTTGATGGCCGGGTTGTTCAACTTCGCCTTCTACGCCTTCGAAACCGTGTTCCTGGTGTTCCTGCCGCGCACGCTCGGCCTGTCCGGCGCGCAGATCGGCATCGTGCTCGCGGGTCTCGGCCCGGGTCTGCTGGTCGGCTCGCTGTTCGCGGTGGGCCTGCCGCGCCGGCTCGGCTACGGCCGCGCGCTGCTGCTGACCGCGTTCCTGGCCAACGGTTCCATGCAGTTCGTGGCACTGCTGCACGGCAACGGCTGGGGCACCGTGGTGATCCTGACCGCGCTGAACTTCCTGTTCGGCATGTTCGGCACGGCCAACAACGTCGCCATGCTGACCATCCGGCAGGCCGTGACGCCGGACGGCCTGCTCGGCCGGGTGGCCGCGTCGGTCCGCTTCTTCGCGCAGGGCACCGCGCCGCTGGGCGCGCTGCTCGGCGGGGTGCTGGCCGCCGCGGTCGGCCTGAGGTCCGCGGTCGCCATCTCGGCCGCCGCGCTGATGCTCGGCTTCGTGGTGCTCGCGCTGTCGCCGTTGACCCGGATCGGCAAGGAACTGCCGACCCTCGACCAATCCTGATCGCACACCCTGGGGGACTGACCGATGAGCCGACACACTGTGGTGATCAACGACGAGGAGCAGTACTCGGTGTGGCCGAGCGCGTTGCCGGTGCCCGCCGGCTGGCGCCCGGTCGCCGAGCACGACAGCCGCGAGGAGGCCCTGGCGCACGTCGAGACCGTGTGGACGGACCTCCGCCCGGCGAGCGCCCGGTAGCGCGCCGTGGACTACAGCCTGTTCTACTTCGCCGACGACAGCACGGCGTCGTCCTCCGGCCGGTACCGCCTGCTGCTCGACGGCGCGAAGTTCGCCGACGACAACGGGTTCGTCGCGGTGTGGACACCGGAACGGCACTTCCACCCGTTCGGCGGGCTCTACCCGAACCCGGCGGTGACCGGTGCCGCGGTCGCCGCCGTGACCTCGCGGGTCGGGGTGCGCGCCGGCAGTGTCGTCGCGCCCCTGCACCACCCGGTGCGCATCGCCGAGGAGTGGTCGGTGGTCGACAACCTCTCCGACGGCCGGGTCGGCCTGTCGTTCGCCTCCGGCTGGCACGCGGGTGATTTCGCGCTGGCCCCGGAGAAGTACCAGGACCGCAAGCGCTTGCTGGGCGAGACCGTGGCCCAGGTGCGGTCGTTGTGGCGCGGCGAGCCGCTGTCCGTTGTGGACGGTGCGGGCTCGGCGACCTCGATCCGGCTGTACCCGCCGCCGGTGCAGCCGGAACTCCCGGTGTGGACCACCAGCGCGGGCAGCACGGCGACGTTCCGGGCCGCCGGCGCGGCGGGCACCGGCGTGCTCACCCACCTGCTGGGCCAGGAGTCGGCCCAGCTGCGCGCGAACATCGCCGAGTACCGCTCGGAACACCTGGCCGCGCACGGCTCTCCGGGCCACGTCGTGCTGATGGTGCACGCGTTCCTCGGCGACGACCCGGACGAGGTCCGCGAGGTGGTGCGCGAACCGCTGGTGGAGTACCTGAAGAGCTCGTTCCACCTGATCGCGGGCTCGGCGGCCAGCGTGGGCGCGGGCTTCGACCCGGCCCGCCTGCGCCCGTCCGACATCGACTTCCTGGTGCGCCGCTCCTACGACCGCTACTACGAGACCAGCGGCCTGTTCGGCACCGTGGAACGCGTTCGCCCGCTGGTGGAGGCGTTCGCCGAGGCGGGCGTGGACGAACTGGCGTGCCTGGTCGACTTCGGCCTGCCGACGGACACCGTGCTCGACGGCCTGACCGCCCTGAACCGACTCCGGGCGTCTTCACTGGAGGAAGCACGATGACCGACGCACCGTTCGACCCCACCGCCTCGAGCGGACCGGCGCCCGCCGTGCCGGGCGCGGTGCCCGGCGGCACCCTGCGCCTGCTCCGGGACGCGGGCTACGACCACCTGGACCCCCAGCGCACCGCGACCCTGCAAGCGTTGGCGCTGAACCAACTCGTGCACCGAACCCTGACCGCGTACCGCGAATCACCGGGCGCACCGGGGGTTCTGGTCGGCGACCTGGCCGAGTCACCCGGCCGCGACGTCGACGGCGACGGCCGCACCTGGGAGTTCACCCTCAAACGCGGCGTCCGCTTCGAGAACGGCTCCGAGGTCACCGCGATCGACGTGGCCTACGGCATCGCCCGGTCGTTCGCCCCGGAGATCTCCGACGGCGCCGCGCACCTGCGCAACTGGCTGCTGGAGAACGGCCCGTACGCCGGTCCCTACGAGTCGGGCTCGGTCGCGGTGCCCGGCCTGGAGGTGAAGGACCCGTGGACCCTGGTCTTCCACTTCCCGACCCCGCGCCCGGAATTGCCGTTCGCCGTCTCCACCCCGGTCACCGCGCCGGTTCCCCGCGGCTCGGACACCGGCGCCGACTACGACCTCCGCCCGATCTCCTCGGGCCCGTACCGGATCGAGTCGCACGAACCGGGCGTCAGCCTCGTGCTGACCCGGAACCCGCATTGGGACCCGGAAACCGACCCGCTGCGCACCGCCTACCCCGACCGGGTCGAGGTCGAGATGGGCGTGGACCAAACCGACCAGAACCAACGCGCCGCGGACGGCGAGGGCGACGACGCGTACGCCGTGGCCGAGAACCACGCCCCCCGAGCCCTGGCCGAACGGGCGTTGGCCGACCCGACCCTGGCACCCCGGGTCCGCAACGACCCGACCCCGCTGGTGTGGCACCTGGCGATCAACACGGCCCGCGTCACCGACCTGTCGGTGCGCCAGGCCATCGCCCACGCCCTGGACAAACAGGCGATCCTGGACGTGAAGGGCGGCCCGGCCCTGGGCCAGGTGACCCACACCCTCCTGTGGCCGACCGCACCCGGCTACCGCGCCTACCCCGACCCGTACCCCCACTCGATCGACCGAGCCCGCGAACTCCTGGCCGGCCGCACCCCGGAACTGCGCCTGATCAGCCGAGGAGGCCCGGAGTTCACCGGTTTCTCGGAGGCGGTCGCCGACAGCCTCCGCGCGGCCGGCTTCGCGATCACGGTGGAGGTGGTCGACCGTCCGCGCCACAACCCGTTGGTGCGCACCAGGAACAACCCGTACGACCTGTACCTGGTGTGCCTGCCGGGGGAGTGGCCAAGCCCGTCGGCCCTGCTGGCCACCTTCGACGGCGACCGCATCACCGACCGCGGCAACGACAACTGGTCCTATCTGAACGACGAGGACGTCAACACGACAATCCACCACCTCTCCACCCTCCCCGTCTCCGAGGCGATTGCGCGGTGGGGCGCCCTGGACGAACACCTGACCCGCCACCACCTCCCGTTCGTCCCCTTGTTCACCTACGTCCACGTGGGCCTGGGCGGCCCTCGCGTAGGAGGCGTCTTCACCTCCCCGGCCCTGGGCACCCCGGTCTACCTGACCGCCCACCTGACCTGACCACCCCGCGCCGGGGGGGGGGGCGCGAACCCCCCGGCCCCCCCCCCCCCAATCCATGAGACCCCAACCAGTAGGTGGAGTAGGGAGACGAAGCCCACCACCC